>JASMKV010000047.1 GCA_030749035.1 Myxococcota bacterium
AATCCAAAGCAAAGAAGAGTGAGAAATCCGGGGCCGCAAAAAGCCCTTGCCAGGTCACCAAGGTGGCGACACCCCGATTAACCTCGGAAGCATCACCCACAAAGCGGCCTATAGGGACAGCAAGCAAGGTCGTTAAAACAATGCCCAGCATTAAGGCACCTGGGACTTCTTTGATGACCAGAATTGCTGAAACCAAAAGCCCGGCAATAAAAATAAACGTTAGAAGCGTCATTGGCCCTTGAGTAATAAGCGTGGCTGGGTGATCAACAATAAAATTTGCGTTCATCAGCCCTATCAGCGCAATAAAAAGACCAATCCCGACAGAGACCCCATAACGGATTTGTTTCGGGATGGCGCGCACAATAAGTGTTCTTAAATTAAAAATAGAGAGCAAAAAGAAAACGATGCCGGACCAAAATACGGCCCCCAAAGCCACCTGCCAGGGCACCCCCATCCCCTGCACCACAGAATAGGTGAAAAAAGCGTTCAGCCCCATACCTGGTGCCAAAGCAATCGGGTTACCCGCATAAAGCCCCATGGCCATAGAGCTTAAAGCACTCACCAATACGGTGGCGGTAAGCACACCACTAAAAGACATCCCTGCTTGTGAAAGAATGGCCGGGTTGACGACGATAATATACATCATCGCCAAAAAAGTTGTGATGCCGCCTAAAGCTTCACGGCGCCAAAGTTCTTTTTGCTGCATGCTCTGTGTTATTGTCTGCGCTCTATAAAATGGCAAGTGCTCGGGAAATCTAGTGCGTTGCTTCCCAGGCTTCAAAGTCCTCAACAAGCTCCGCGGCCGTCACACTTTCAAAATCTTCCCGTTCAATCGCCGCCTGCAACACCGCCGCAACCGCGCGTAAGCCTGGCAGGCGAACGGTCCCACCCACACTTTCGGTAAGCACAAAAGCGTGTAAACCATCGGGCCTGCGGGCGGTGAGAATATCGTCAATCGCATCCTCTATGGCCACCGCATCTTCGGGGCGCAGCACACAACCGGATCCAAAACCTTCGTCCAGGCATTTAACCGTCCCATCCCATGGGCCGCCGGGAAGGATGATAGGTAAGCCACTGCCCAGCGAAGATGTCAGCCAATTGTCCGTCGCCATCGGTCGCCAAGGTGTGATCGACTTGAAGGTATCTTCGTAATGCAAAGAGCTGTGGCATTCGGCCGGGTTGGTGCAATCGGCCACCCAGGCATACTCGGGCGGCAAAATTTCACTGGGCAACGATTTAAGACAGTACTCAACAACCCCATCAATTAATTTTAAGTCATTATCGTCAACCGCCGCCACCCAATCTGCAGCGCTGCATACCCCGGAAACTGAAACCGGACTCAAACCAAAATCCTGCATGGCTTCGACACGATCGGCCAATTGGTTGGTAAGTAGTGTCGTATCGTCGATGGTGCCACCTAAATCCGCATGCACTTCTACGCCATGACCGGCTGTTTGCCATTGCTCAATAATGTCGGAACCAAAATTATTCACCGCCGCCAGGAATTCATCGGTACGAATTTCCCAGGTGATTTTGATGCCATGGTCCTCTAAAACAGAGCGCATCTTTTCTAATTCAACCACATGCGCATTAAAGGCGATTTCCTCTGTGGCCTCGGCCACATATCCTTCCACATGCACGGCCCAGACAAATTTGACCGGCTGAAGATCGTCATCCATGGGTTCCTCAGGCAAGAAATCGGATAAATCACAGGCTGCTAAAGCAAGCCCTACACCCAGATAAGCGAGAAATCCTATGCCAAACTTTAAAGTCAAACGATGACGCATCCACAAGCTCCAATGGATTTAAAGGTTAGCAGAGCACACAAGAAGCACAAGAAAAAACGAAGGGTCAAATCGGCAATCTACTATAGATAACAGGGGCTTTTATGGGATCGTTTCTCCTGTCTACCGATTCTTGACCCGGCTACAATTGTATGAATTGGTGTTGTTTAATCGAGTGGTTTGCCCAAAAGAGATTTTATTGTGTTGAATGTTGCAAAAACAAAACGCAGCCTATGCCCCTTAGCATTGATTTGCTTTCTGGCTAGTCCGTTAACCTCCTGTAAGCCATGGTGCGGCGACAATCTGGTTCGTGAAGGTGAAGAGTGTGATGATGGTAATACCTCAGGTGGTGATGGTTGTTCTCCGACCTGTACCTTCGAAGAGGGTTGGGATTGTAGCTTCACGCCTTGTAAGCCTATCTGTGGCGACAATCTGGTGCATGGGAGTGAAGTCTGTGATGAAGGTAATACGGTTGACGAAACGGATTGTGGCTACGGCTCGGAAAGCTGTACAACTTGCAGTGCCGATTGTACCGCCTTTTTATCATTGGACGGGCGCTTCTGTGGTGACGCAGTCAATGACCCAGAAGAAGATTGCGATGATGGCAATAGTGTAGAGGATGATAGCTGTGATACTGATTGTATGTTGGTAATCCAAGGTACGCCACTACTCTCGAAGAATGTCGTGTTCCAGGGACCTACAAGTTTGTCCTTGCCTTCAAACGGCAACGGCGTCTTTGTCTTCGGTATTCCTTTTAAGCCGGGTGAGCTGGCAGTGGCCGTGAACGACGATTCTCCCAACAAAGGACTCAGTGCTGCCATCGAACTCACGAATGGTTTGAGGTACCCGGCTGAAGTGGAGGTGAGTTCGCGTTATCATTGGACCGCCACATCGACCGTGCGCTGGATCCTGGTACGCGCTTCCATTCCCCTTCACAGCGTGTCCTCCGGCGCTGCGGCGCAGGTACATCTTTATAACACCAACAGCTTCGGGGATTCTACGCCAATTCAGGTGAGCGAAGATGAGCAAGGAATCACTCTCAATACCTGCGATTTGGAAGTCGTGGTGAGCAAAGTCCGAGGTACTCTTGTAGAATCCCTGAAAATTGATAACACGGGTAGCTGCAATCCCACCCAGGTGGTTTATCAGGCACCTGCGACATTCAGTACAGAGGCTGAGGCCAAACGAACTGGCTCCTATTGGCAGGGAAAGCATCTGGCGTCGCAAACCGACGATGCGCTTTACACTTCGGTAGCCTGTGCCCCCGAAAGTGTTCAAATTGATTATCAGGGTCAGCGTTTTGCAACAGTACGGATCGAGGGTCGCCACTGTCGATGGGATGAACCGGACCAATCGAGCGGCCGCTACATTGTTCGCATAACCCTTGCATTTAAAAGCAAGCGAATTGATTTTCAACACACCTTCATCAATACGGAAAACACCTGGAAGGGTGAGATTTTCAACGACAGAATGGCCGCGGCCTTAGCCAACCCAGCGGATGACAATGATGAGCACAACTTTACCACGCCCTGGCCTGCGGCAGCTTTTACCCTAAAAGAATTGGTGTTGGCTATCCCACATCAAGAAGATCTCAACCGGGCGGTCGGCTGGTCCCACGAAGGCAGCACGGACATCACTAAACAAAGTCTTAGTCAAAATACAACCCTTCGTCAGATTCAAATCGATGCAGACACTTACCGGGACAGTGCGAATATTTTGCAGGCAGGTCAACTCAGCGGAGCAATGCTGGTCAGTCTCCTGGACAGCAGTGGCATGGATCTCGATCTTGGCATCGCGGTGAACAACTTTTGGGAGCGTTACCCTACCTCCTTAGAGTCAGCCAGCGATGCCATGCGCATCCATCTCTGGCAAGCCACAAGCGCAAGCCATACGGACATCAACCTGGAGAATATCCCGCATTTTTGGTTTGTTCATGAGGGAGCTGAGCTCACTTTTCAATTACCGGATGAGCTGGAGCAAGCCTATCAACTGGTCTCTGAATCTCCCCTGAGTAAGGGTACATTACAAAGACAAACGGCCCTGGGCCTCTCTCTTACACACGATATCAGCATGGCTTTTGGTCCTGAAGTCGAAGCGCATTTACAGACTCAAGTAGGAACCCCATCGCTTCGAATCATGCCGACACCACAGGTTCTAAACCAAAGCAAGGTTTTCGGCGATATTGTGGCTGCTTCTACCAATACGGCGTTTCCCACAGCAGAAACCTGGTTGCGCAATATGGCAGATAAGCTGATGACTTTGCCCGTGCAGGTCAATGGCCCTAATGGTGCTTATGGGCTCTTTAATTATGGGGATGACTTCACTTGGTTTGGCGCCTTCGGCCAAAAAAATTGCGCCTATAGAGACCATCAGTATTTCCTGGAACTGGAGCCTCCAGAGCCACCGGGGGAGCGACTCCTGCCGCGTTGCGATCACTTTGATCCAAAACGCATGTACAATGGCATGCACCATGGTCGACCATGGATACCATGGCAAATGTGCATACGCACCGGGGAAGCGCAATATTGTGATTGGGCTCGGGCTTCGGCCCAGCATCTTGGCGACATCGATACCTCCCATGAATATCACCGTGAGCCTGGTGTCGATAAGCAGGGCAATTACACCTACGCCCCGATGAATAAAGCCCGGATGGACTTGGTTTTCGGCGACGACTTTTCTATCAAGAAGGCCCGTGGCGGCTTGTGTGATTACAAAGGGCTGGTGCATTGGGGCGCGGGATCTCGGGACATGTATAATCTCCTGGCTGATCATCTTTTGAGCGACTATTATCTCTTTGGCAACCATCGCTCCTTTGAAACACTTGGCGAGATGCTGGACTGGCGGTTAAGTCAAAGTGCTGCGAGTTGGGGTAGCCCGACAAATAATCGGGGCCGAGCCGCACCGACGCGCTTTCTTTTAGAGACGATTAAATGGCTCGATAGCGATACGGATGCCAAGTTGGCCCGATACATCGAACCGATGATGGCCAATGTTGCGGAACCCGCACTGGCGGGATTGGACACTTGGTTGGCGAAATCCGAAGAACTCCTGAATTATGTCTTCAGTGGTGGAAATTGGGATGCTTCTGTGGTCAAAAATCAACTTTCGTTGACACCCAGGGATTTTAAATCACTCTATTCAGCCAAACCCCAAGGATCGATAGAGCTTGGTAATTGGACCCCCTGGCTCAACACTTTGCTCGAAATGACGGCACAAGGCTATGCGCCGAGTTGGTTCACTCCTGGTGCATACGATGAACTGGCAACTCTCTGGGGGGATGCGGCCCTTGATTGGCGTGCAGCCAGTTGGAATCTGCCGAGTTCGCTTAACCTCCTGGCGGCCGCCTATTGGGTCGCCAAAGACTCGTTGCAAGAGCCAGCCATAAAAAATAAATATATTCAAGGTGGCCTGCATCACTTGGCTCCCTTGCTCACTACAACCATGGATTTTAATTCGGTGGACGCGGCAAACCGGCTGGCAATGGTTTATACTGGCATAGAGCCGGGCAAGGAGATAACCCGTAGAGGCTATCAGGATGTCTTCGCTGATGACATTAGCTATGCCCAAACCTGGGGCGTCACCGATGCTCAAGGCCACCAACCCGATGTGATGGACACCACCTATGCGGATTGGTATCCGCTCGCCAAGGAGCGCGATCAAGAGCAGTGGCTCGAACGCATCAAGTCTATCTTTGAGAAGTTCCCTCCGAACCTCATTGAAGAAAGTGCTCACTGGGCTTTTATTATGCACCAATTGCCCTATTTTATCGCCGCCGCTCAGGATGCGGGCCTGGGGTTTGATGATTTGGATGGTCATTATATGCGCCCGGTTCGTTTAGGAACCGGCAATACAGGAGCACACATCAAAGTGCTCTTCAAAGTTCCGACAAACACGTCAGCGCAGGTTCGGCTCTTTTGTAAGTCGGAAATACTTCCATCCGGGGCACCTGCTGACTTAACACTAAGCATTGAAGAGTTGGATAGCGCCGGAAACATCAATCTCTTGTACAGCACCGATGATTGGGCGCTCGGCGAAGGCCATCTTGAGGGTGATAACATCATGCATATCACTGCGGTCAGTACGGCCAAAGTTGGCAACGGTTGCGCATCCGGTGGCAGCATTGTGGCCAGTGGTGGGGAAGGCAGTGGCTTTACCGCAACTTTCAGCGTTGAGAATGGTAATATTGACGTTGTCACCATAACAAATTCAGGAAGCTATACTTCCTTACCAACCTTATCGGTCGATGGTTCGCCAGGATGCACTGATACGCTTAGTGTTACAACAACGACGCGCCAATACAACCACGATTATTGCGGGCAATGGGATCCTACCCTGGGGGACGAAGAAAATCTTTTCAATAAAGTTAACCCCAATAATATTTTTTACTTTTGTCCTTTGGTTTACGACATTCCTCTTAATACCTTGCGGGATGTGGAATACCGGGTTCACGTTGAGGGCGAAAATAATACCGAATGTTATTTCCCCGTAAGTAACGCCCCCTACGAGGTTATCACACGGATCTCACAGCATGGAAGTGACAATGGCTTTCAGGGGATGAGTATCAAGGAACCGGTTGATTTGTATGGCAGCCATCCGTTGCTGCATCGGCTTTATATGACCTCTAAGGCGGGGGTGATAACCTGGGATTATCTGGGCACAATCGGGCTTGCAGATCAGCCAGAGCCCGTGTTGACCACAAGTTTTCCATGGCTCTACCACCAAGGAACAATCAATGCCTATCCTTTGGGCCTTCTAACCGATTATCTGCCTGGCGATGACCTTTGGCGAATACGATTTTCGCCTGGAACGCAAGGTATGGAAGTGGAGTTTTTGCCACGCAGCTCGACGATTGTACTTAACAGTGGTGATGATTGGTTTGCCGTTTCCCCCCAAAAATATTTTGACCCTCATCCGACCTGGTTTCAATAAGAAGGCATGACTCTCAACAACGCACAATACAACACGGCGGGAGCGACCACAAAAGCGACTTTGGAGGTAAATGGTTGGACCATCACCGATGCTGGGGAGGAGTAGAATGTTACAGGTGCGTTAGGCTGGTGCATGTCAGAAATCGGATATCGATTTTCGGTTATCGGAGGTTGGAAATCGGTCGTCAGTGGTCCAATGTAACTTCAAAGAGCTTGACCTCTCCTTAGCGATATTCTTTACTCAGACCATGGGTGTGTGCCGACTTGGTCTTTTAACTTTGTTGATCTTTTTTGCTGGCATGGGCGTGCTTAAGGCCGAAGAGTCTGGTGAAGAGACCGTAGAAAAAGAGGCCAGCCAAATCGCCGTGATGCCGCTGACGCCAAAACAGATTGCGCCTGAAACGGTCAGTATTTTAGATGAACTCCTGCTTGCGGCGGTGAATAAACAGACCCGCTACGAGGTCATTGGGATTTCCGATATCGAAGCGATGCTCGGCCTCGAAAAGATCAAAGATGTTTTGGGGTGTGGCGATGTTTCCTGTGCAGCAGAGATTGGCGGTTCCCTGGGCATCGAACAACTTCTGGCCGGCTCAGTCTCGCAGCTCGGAGAAATGGTCATCATCAATTTAAAATTGATCAATACCCTGGAGCAAAAGGTTAATGGCCGTGGTCAGGCGGAAGTCAAAGCGGATGAAAGTCTTTTTGCCCAGGCGGTGAAACAAGCCGTTAGCGATCTATTTAAAGAGGATCCAAATCTTCTCGGCGCCAGCGCAACATTGGATGCAGCCATGCAGGTTGAAACGCAGGCTCTGCCCCTAAGCCCGGAGCAAAAACAATTTCGCCGTATCGTTTTGTGGAGCATGGTGGGGTTGAGTGCACTTAGCGCCAGTGTTTGGGGTTATTACCTTTATGAAGCCGACAGGCTGCAAGCCAAAACCCGCACGGTCAGTGGCAGCGCCGAGAATGCAAATAAAATTGCCCGCCGTGGCAAAGAGGCAAGCGATTTTGCTTATACGAGCAGCATTGCAACAGGCATCAGTGTCGCTGGAGCCCTCGGGCTCTGGTGGATGTGGGAGTTTTGATGCGCATTTTACCCTGCATTGCTTTGCTCGCCTTACTCGCCAGCAGCGCTTGTCGCGGCGACTATGACTTTTACCGATTTACCTGTGAAAGCGATGCGGATTGCCAGCAGGATTATGTATGTGATGCGGGCCGCTGCAAGAGCACCGCCAAAAGCATATGTGGGAATGGCGTTCTCGAGCTGGGAGAGGAATGCGATGATGGTGATCAAAGCGACGGCGATGCGTGCACGAGTGTATGTCTTTGTGGAATAGGCTATGAGGTTGGGGTCAATGAGGCCTGCAGTGATATTGATGAATGCGCCGATGTCGATTGCGGCGCTGGCGGCACCTGCTCCGAGGCCGATGGCGAAACCACAACGGACAAGTACACGTGCACCTGCGCCAGTGGCTATACCGGTGGGGGTGTGAATACAGCCTGCAGCGATATTGATGAATGCGCTGCTGCCGATTGTGGCGCTGGCGGCACCTGCACGCAGGCCGAAGGCGAAACCACATCCGGCAAGTACACCTGCACTTGCGCCGACGGCTACGAAGGTGGGGGCGTCAATACACCTTGCAGCGATATTGATGAATGCGCCGATGTCGATTGCGGCGCTGGCGGCACCTGCGCGCAGGCCGTAGGCGAGGCAATCACGGGCCAATACACCTGTTCCTGCGCGACCGGCTATGAAGGCGGAGGGGTGAACGCTCCCTGCAATGATATTGATGAATGTGCTGCTGTCGATTGCGGCGCCGGCGGTACTTGCTCTGAAGTGGATGGAGAAACGATCACCGATCAATACACCTGCTATTGCACGACCGGCTATGAAGGCGGAGGTGTCAACACGGCATGTAACGATATCAATGAATGCGCTGATGTTGATTGCGGCGCTGGCGGTACCTGTTCCGAGGCCGAAGGCGAAACCACATCCGGTAACTATACCTGTACCTGCGCGACCGGCTACGAAGGCGGAGGTATCAAAACACCTTGTAGCGATATTGATGAATGTGCCGGTATTGATTGTCAGTTTGGTGGCACCTGCGCGCAGGCCACTGGAGAAACAACCACGGGCCAATATACCTGTGCCTGTGCGAGCGGTTACGAAGGTGGGAGAAATACGCTGTGCAGTGATATTGATGAGTGCGACGGCATCACCTGCAGCAATGGTGGCATCTGCACTGAAGACGATGGGGAAGAAAACGCTGGGGAGTATATGTGTACCTGTGCCGAATTCTACGAAGGTGGCGGAAGCAACAACACAACCTGCAGCGATATCAATGAATGCGCAACGGACAATGGCGGCTGTGATTCACTCACCACCTGCACCAACAACACAGGTGCAGCGCCAACATGTGGTACCTGTCCAATTGGCTACACAGGCACGGGGGCGACAGGTTGTATTGATATTGACGAATGCAGCGGTGTGGATTGCGGTGTCGGTGGCGCCTGCTCCGAGGACGATGGGGAAGAAAACCCCGGGGAATATATGTGCACCTGTGCAAGTGGTCACTTTGGTGGCGGGCTCAATACGCCGTGCCAGGAAAGTTTTATTTCCGTTTGGCGTACAACGACATCGAATGAAACCATCACCCTGCCTTTACGGGAGGCTGACGGGCTGACGACCTTTTCCTATGATTTTACCGTCGACTGGGGAGATGGCTCAGATCTGGATCATATCACCTCCTTTGACGATGTGGAGCGCATTCATGAGTATGAGGAGGATGGCGATTATACCGTTATCATCAGCGGCCTCATCGAGACCATCTACTTCAATAATGCAGGTGATAAAGATAAAATCCTCTCCATCACCAATCTTGGAGATGTCGGCTGGAAGAGCTTTGAGATGGGTTTCAAGGGTTGTACTAATCTGACCAGCGTCGCCGGCGGCAATACTTCCGAAGTCACCAATATGATATCCATGTTTTCCCTGGCGACCAATGCCACGCCGGAGACGGGTGGTTGGGATACCTCCAATGTGACCATGATGACCAATATGTTTTACCAGGCGGCAGCCGCCACCCCGAATACGAGTGGTTGGGATACTTCAGAGGTTACGAGTATGACATCAATGTTCTCGGGTGCCACCAATGCCGAACCGGTGACCACCACCAGCGGAGACATATGGGACACCTCCAATGTCACCCACATGGGTTATATGTTTTACAATGCCACGAATGCGGATCCAAATGTGAGCGATTGGAATACAGGTCTTGTCGACAACATGCAGTATATGTTCGCTAACGCGGATGCTGCTGCACCAATAACCACCACCAACGGAAACATATGGAACACCTCAAAGGTGACGGACATGAGTCGTATGTTTTACTCGGCGAACATCGCCACGCCGGATACGAGTGGCTGGAATACTTCGGAAGTCACGAGCATGGAAGGAATGTTCTACGGTGCCACCATTGCCAATCCGGTGACCGCCACCAGCGGAAACATATGGAACACCTCAAAGGTCGAAAATATGATGAGAATGTTCAGCGTAACGGACAATGCCAATCCGGATGTAAGCGGCTGGGACACCTCAAAGGTGACGAACATGAGTTATATGTTCCACGCTACCGATTCCGCCGATCCAGACACGAGTAACTGGGATACAGGTCTTGTCGAAGACATGTCGTATATGTTCAACAATGCATCCGCCATCGATATAACTTCTAATCCGTTCAATTTTGATATGCATGACTGGGACTTCTCCGCGGTGACGGATATGACCGACATGTTTAAGGCTATCGACATCGGTGTGGACGATTATAGCGATTTGCTGGAACAATTGGCTAATGAAAACCTCAACGAGAATGTAACCCTGCATGGCGGCGATGCAGAATACAATGGGACGGCAGCGACCGCACGATCGACTTTGGAGGCGCGCGGTACCCCTGGTTGGACCATCACCGATGGTGGGGAGGATAATCCAGACCCTTAATCTTCCAAACCGGCCCAGAGCTCTAACACCGTCGCCAGTCCGGGCTTAAGTTCAGCCGAGAGCTCGGTCCAAACATAACCAGCCCCGCTGAAACTCAAATTGCTTGTAACCGTATTGGCCTCATGACTCACAATAAAAAAGAAGCCGGGCATGCAGGTTCGAGAAATCAGTGTGCTGTAATTTTGATTGGTATAGTAAACATCCAAATTCTCGGATGAAGTGCTCACACTCACCGAAGGCTGCGGTTGATTCTCAGGATTGTGGGCATTGCCAAAAATAAATCCATTTTCCCGCATGGCCTGCGCATCATAGGCGTTGCCAGACAGTCCGGCCAAATGTTCTACGGACTCACGGGAAACCGCATAAAGTGCAGCATCATCCATTACCCCGCCGGACTCCTTGAGTGCCTGCAAACCACTTTGCGTCAAGAGCAGAGCTCGGGTGGATTCGAAAAGTGGCACGTCGCGCATATCCTCTAAGGTGACGGTAATCTCCTGGGCAAATGCTGCTCCTGGCACCTCGACCTCCCACACACAGGTGCTTTGGGCCCCTTCGACTTCCGTGCATTCACTGATGGGAAAAACAAAGGGATCGCTGCTGGCAAGATCGCTGATCGTATCGGCAAAGGAAAGCTGCACATCACCGCTTTGGCCCCAGGATAAAATGAGTTCATCTCTATTCGTATTGATCCCTACACTTGCCGGATGCACCGCCAAAGAGCCACGCAAGATAAGCATCGGCGCAACACAGGCCCCATCGGCACAAGGGCCATCTGCAACCGGGCCTATTTCACTCGTAGGGATATCAAAAGCATTTTGATCAGGGATTAGGACCTCCTGCTCTTGCTTGGAATCCGCCACATTTTTTTCCTCACTTATGGGTAAACCACAAGCGGTAACCGCTAAAGCCAAGATCGAAACACATAAACGCATCAGCATAAACCCTGCCCCCCTGCCTTGATGGTAACAAGGAGGGGAGCAAATTCAAAGCCCGGCAAACACCAGAAAAACTATCGCACACCTCACTACATAAGGGCGAAGACTCCGCTACCCCGATCGACTCTGGCATAGGCTTTCAATTTCAGCTAGAAGTATAGGTCATAGGGGGCAATATGCGGCGACTTATCTTATCTCTTTCCTGTCTTATCTTTATCTTCTCATGTGGAAAAATTGGCGACGCCATCAACAATGTCTACAAAGTCATGCTGGATGTGCCGCTTTTTAAACCCACGGACCTGGCTGACAAAAAACAAGACGCGCTTACTTTCTCAGCCACCATTGATGCGGACAGCATGAGCTATACCCTCCCTGAAGATGCCGCCACCAGCAACTGGGGAACACTTTTAAGCGACTCGGATTGGGCAAGCATTGAAGTCACCAAATTAAACATCGAAGGGGTCGAGAGTATTTTTGTCGGTGTTGATATTTTTTCAAGAGACGACAATGTCTTTGGTGCCACCGAACTTAATCCAGAGGTACAAAATGTTGAGAGTTGTGCTTTTGCACTCACCGAAGATGACGACATGGGCGAAAAGCTCACCCTCTGTGCCCAGGAGTGGATTGCGGCGAATGGGATCCCTGCCGAGTTTGATATGCAGGTCTCCTTTAGCAATGACTCTTTGGCTAAAGATATCACGGTTGACGAGACGCGGGTCACGCTAACCCAACGACTCGTGCCGAGCAAAGAAACCGCCGCCCAGTGCAAAACAAACTTCAAGGTCACAGATGCGCTCAAAGCAAACCTCGATCATATAGAGTACAACGACGTTGTCGTCAGCGGCTATGTTGCGGCCGACTCGAGCAATGAAAGTGCACTAAATTTTATATCCACGGTTCTTCTCTACGATGCGCAAGGGGAACTTGTCGCATCCATGAGCGTTAAAAACCCTAAAAGACCCTTAGAAAGCGGCACCTATGCTTGGATCGCTGCGGCGAATGAGGGTGAGGCGAATGCTTTAAGCCAAAGCAATTATGAATACAGTGGAACCATTTTAGACCCCACCCTCTATATTCGTGGGAATGATTCTCCCGAGGTGCAGGCCTTTCTCGAACTCATCACCGATAATGTCGGCCGTGGCGGAAAAGCTGCATCCTGCTGGGCAGTGCAAGGCGATGATTCGGTCAACGGCACAGTCGGCTACAATTTTACCGGCGAAGCTTCTGTGAACTATAAAGCCAACCCTTAAGAGCTTAGAAAGGTTATCTGCATGCGCCTTTGTGTTGTTTCTTTATTCGTTATTGTTTTTTCAGCTCTCCCGGCGATGGCGCAAAAAGGTATTTTTTCTGCTGGTACCCAATGCGTTTTAGAAAAAGAGGTCAAAGCCCATCACAAACCACGGGCCAAAAAAGTCAAAATCGATACGCTTAGCGCCGGCACCCAAATCACCGTCGATAAAAAATTTAAGGTCTGGGTTAGGGTTAAGATTGGCGATGAAATTCGCTTTATACGACCCGCGCCTTTTAAAGCGCTCTGCAAAATACAAGCACCAGAGACAGAGCCAAAAGCAAAAGAAGAAGCGGAGCCGGCACCAGAAACACAAGCGCCCTCTGATGCACCTGGCGACAACCTGCCTGAAGAAAACCCACCCACACCACAAGAGCAGCCTGCAAGCGCAACCGAAAAATCTGATGCAAAAAAAGTAGAGGAGCCATCGAATCAAGGGACGCCAAACACGGCAAGTACCACGGCCGAAGCGCCAGAACAGACATCTTCACCCGCACCTGTCGCCAGCGTTGATATTCCAGCCGAGCCTGCCCAAGAGGCACCACAAATCATATCAGCAAGTCAGATCTCTCCTGCAACCGATGAGTCCGTCGAAGCAGAACCCCAAGAGACAATCGTCTCCCCGCAAGCGGCCCCGGATACAGCAAGCGTCCCACTCGAAACACTTGTCCCTGAGGAAATGACCGTGACCTTAGAGCCGGAATGCCAATGTCCGCAGGCCCTACCCAAAAATGCACGTGATGGTGGTTATTTTGGTCTTGGCTTTGGTCTTGGTGGAGCTGACTTTCTCAAAGCGGCGTTGGCCAATGGCTCGGCCCTGCAAGTCAATATGCGTTTTGGTTATGCTTTCAGCAACCAATGGCTTCTGGGCATGCGGATGCAGCTTATCAATCAATTTAGTCAGTGGAAGGAAAATAAACCCTTCAGCGCCGGCATCTCAACCATTCTGCTCGATACCCAGATTTTTCCTATGGCCGATTTGGGCTTTAGCATAGAGCTTGGCGGGGGCTGGACCTCTGTCGCAAAGTTTAAGCGCCTTGCGGATATCGACAAGACCACTTTACCGACAATTTCCAGCCTTACCGGTGAGGGACCGGCCTACGCTTTTACACTGGGCTATGACTTTGAAAGTGAAACAAATGCGGTTTTTGGACTTTCTGCCCGCTACGATGGGGCTGCCCCAAAAGACATCAACCCAATCCATGGTGGCTCTTTAAACTTTTCTCTTAATTGGTACTAAGTGTATTCAAACCGCGGTGCCTATAGAGCACCATATTAAAGAGAGGAAAAGTGAGTATCTCGCGATAGTATTGTAAATCCATATTCTTTCTCTCACTTTTGCGATTGATTTCTTTAACATTCGTCTGATTGATCAAAAGAAAATCATAGATGGGCGTGTCTCTGCGTTTATAGAGTGGCTCCAGCCAATCTAACCCATAAAATTCTCGATAAAAGAGAAAAGACGCATGTTGGTAATAGGGAACAACAAAAGTCAAACGGCGCTGCGGGGGCGGCAATTCCTGAAATTTTTGAGCAATCGTTTTAATGGTGCTGTTGTCGGGCCACTCCCAATAAATTTCCATGTTGATGCTTGAAAGCCAATAAGTATTAAAAAACAAACATAGGAAGAGCAAGACCGCACGGGCACTCTTAAATGCCCGGAAGAAACCTGTCGATAAAATATAATCGAGACCATGAAAGCACATCAGGAAAAAAAGAGGAAACCATGGCAGCCATGCTCTGTTACGTAAGAAAAGTGCACCCAGAAATTCACCATGCACAAACGCGCCCATGAGGCTCACAAGCCAAAGCACAACATAAATAACTGTAGGTGACGACCATCGTGTTGCCATACTCTCGGAACGAATTATCTTTAGCGCCACAAAAATCAAAGCGCAAAATAAGCCGAGAAGCAACAAACCAAAGGGCAATGAATAAAACCACTCTCCCCTAAGAACGGCAAAATTTCCTGAGAGCCATGGCTTCAAAGAGGCGAAACTAAAATCCGGGTAGCCCATGAAATCGAGTTGCCCCTGCGGCAGATAGAACAAAATCTGGCCGAATGTATTCAAGCTTTCAAGAATACCCTGCTCTCCCCAAAAAAAACTGCCCGCAACCAAATATTCAAAGCTCCAAAAATACACAGCTACAACAACCAGCACCTGTGGTAGAATAAATACAGCCATTTCTCGTAGATAATGCTCTCGCCTGCCGAAAAACAAATAACCAAAGACGACAATATCGACCGAGAGGATGAGATAGAGAGAAAGCGGTATGGCGCTAAAGGCGCAACCCAAAAGCACACCCGCCAACAAGAGTTTTCGACGCGCCTGTGCCTGCTCAAAAGTCTGCATACAGTTAAAGAGCAGCGCAATCGCCCCATATAAAAACGTATTCATTAAGGTATAGCCCCGTGCCAGGGCTGCAAAATCCAAGATATAGGGGTGCAAAGCAAAGCTGGCTAGGCACAAAACACGTAAAACCATGCTCTTGATGGAGTTTTCGAGCAACGCTTTAAAAACCAGAAGAAGGCAGAGAAAACTCAAGAGAGAGGGCAAGCGCAAAACAAACTCATCAAGCCCGAAAACCAAGACACTAAAATATGTAAACAAAGAGTGTAGAATATGATTGGTTGGAAGATGGTAATCCTTCCAGATTGTCGTTAAGCCCTTAGAAATCCATTCGTTATAAGCCCAGGCCTCATCCGTCGTGAGAGAGGCCAGCTCGGACTTCAGCACTGCAATGAACAACGCGATAGCAATAATACCATAGGCAAGAACCCGAAAAATCTTTTCTTTATCCTCTTTTATTTGCATTAAGATGTTCATGTCGTTATGGGAAAGATCTTGTTCTGGAAAAGGTCATATCAATAAAATGAATCGCAGTCATGGATAATTATGTTAAAGCCCTTGGGCTGGATGAATTTATCAACCGCAACCAACAAGCGGTGGTTAAACTTGCCAATAAGCAATTGGCCATCATCAAAGGCCAAGACGAAGAAATTTATGCCATCGACAACCGCTGCCCCCATGAAGGCTTCCCGTTAAGTGAAGGCACCATCGATGGAAAAAACTACCTCACCTGCAATTGGCATAATTGGAAGTTTTGTTTAAAAACCGGTGACTGTGTGATTGGTGGTGACGATGTGCGCACCTATCCAATAAAAATCATTGATGAACAGATCTATGTCGATCTCAGTCCCCCCCCACTCGATCAGATTGAAAAGCGCATCATGAAGGGCTTACGTACGGCCTTTGAAAAGCGCGAATATGGCCACATTGCCCGGGAGCTCGCCCGCCTGCACTACAGCGGCATCGAACCGATTAAGGCCATCGAGTCGGTCATTCTTTGGTCCGCCGAGCGTTTTGAATACGGCATGACCCACGCCTATGCAGCCCTTACGGACTGGCTATGGTTGCACGACCAAAAGCAAGGCAATCTCGAAGAGCAGCTGATTTGTCTGACCGAAGCCATTGAGCACGTCTCCTTCGATGCCTTAAGGCGCCCACTCTACCCTTTCGAAACAAGTGTGGCCCCATATAAAAGTCAAAAGTTCATCGACGCCATTGAAGAGGAAGAAGAAAGCCAAGCCATGGCCATGTTGAACGGCGCTTTGGCAGAAAATCTCTCCTTAGATATTCTGGAAAAGGATTTTAGCAGCGCCGCCTTGATGCACTATAACGATTTTGGCCATAGCCTCATCTATGTGTACAAAACCTTTGAGCTGGCCAGACGGTTTTCTACCGATGCCGCCGCCGCAGTCTTGCGCTGCATGCTGCGTTCGCTTTGCTATACCTCCAGGGAGGATTTGATCCCTGAATTTCGCGAATACGCGGAGCGCCTTACAACCTTCAAAGAAAAGTTGAGCCTCGACAAAGAGCACAACATCGGTGAGAGCCTAAGCGCCAAGAACCCAAGTGAAGCCATGGACTGGCTGAGCAACCTGAATAAAGCGCCGAGCTACGAAAATCTTTTTGACTATTTGCTCTACAAAAACGCCCAAAACTTTTGTCTCTACGACATCAACATGCAGTATGAGACCCAGAATAATGTTTCTCATAATATTGGCTGGCTGGATTTTACCCACGCCATCACCTTTGCCAACGCGGTGCGCATCCTCTGCCTTAAGTTCCCGGAACTTTGGCCCGCCGGGCTCATGCAAATGGCCTGCTTTTATGGACGCAACGCCAGCCACATCGACAAAGGCCATGATGCGGAACAATGGGTTGTCGAAGACTTCGAAGCGTTTAAAAAAACATGCATTGAAAAGATTCTCGACCACGGCTTACCCGTACCCATTTTTTCAGCCCATCTAATGAAAAACTTTCGCGCCGCTGTGGAAGAACACGAGCCCGCCTCTGCCCAAACAAAAGACTGGCTTTTACGCGCCCATAATCGGTTTTTTCATTCTCCGATCAAAGGCAAGCACGCCAAGCGCTTGGTTCAGCAGGGCATTAAATTGGTTCAAAAAGACTACGCTTAAAAAGATTTAACTTTGTAGAAAACCTTCAAGGGCAAAGAGCTCATGACCAAGCTTGTGCAGCCCCTCACCTGTCAAACTCTGAGCCGCATCGGAGAGCGCATGTTCCGGGGCAGGATGGGCCTCCACCATAATTCCATCGGCACCAGCCGCAAGCGCCGCTTTGGCCATGGGCAGCACCATCGACGCCTTGCCGGTGGCATGACTTGGATCGGCGAAAACAGGCAAATGGGTGCGGGCTTTGAGTTCCGGAATAATGGCCACATCAAAAGTATGGCGCTGATGATCGCTGAAAGTACGAATGCCGCGCTCGCATAAAATCACCGACTCGTTACCACCGGACAGAATGTATTCGGCGCTCAGCAAAAACTCTTCCAGGGTGGCGGCGCTGCCCCGCTTAAGAAGCACTGGCTTTTGCACTTTGCTTAAGGCCTTGAGCAAGCTGTAGTTTTGCATATTGCGTGAACCGATCTGCAGGATATCGATATACTCGGCAGCTTGCGGGATTTGCTCTACATCCATCACTTCGCTCACACTTAAGAGACCATGTGCCCGGGCGGCCTGCGCCAGGAGCGGATAGCCCTCCGCACCTAAGCCCTGAAAAGCATAGGGAGAAGTACGGGGCTTAAAAACACCGCCGCGCAAAATATGACCGCCAGCCTTGGCCACCAGGGCGGCACTGGCCTGAATCTGTGCCGGTGTTTCCACCGCGCAGGGGCCGGCAATAAGGGTCATCTTCTGCGGCCCGATTTCATGGGCGCCACAGACAATACGGGTGCGTTCTGGCTTTGCCTCTAAGCTGACCAAAGGGTAGGGGTTCTCGCCAGGCAACACATCCACAGATGCGGGGAAATCAAGATCCTCGAGACTCTTGCTGCCTAAATCCAAGCGATAGAGAATCTCTTTGGCCAGGTCCATTTTTTCGAAAGAAAGGTTTTGCTGCGCCAGAAAAGCTTCGATTTCTTGCACCTGATTGCCATGATTTTCTTTGAGTCGAAGCCACATGAGCTTCCCCTTAGCATGTTCAATCTGACCTGAAAAGAGCGTTTAAGGGTAAAGGCTGACCTATGCCCCCTGCTTTAAAGGTCGAGAAATCTTATCTTAACGAAAATAGATCGGCGCAGAAAAGGCGTAGAGTTCCTCTCCCGAGACATCGTACGCTTCCGCCCTAAAGAAAAGAACCCCATTGGCGTTAGTTAAATACCAAGGGCGACTTCCCCCTGCTGGATCTATCGCGGGCAGCTCATAAAGTTTGCGCGAAACCCCATCAAACATCC
Source organism: Myxococcota bacterium (assembly GCA_030749035.1). Lineage (GTDB taxonomy): Bacteria > Myxococcota > XYA12-FULL-58-9 > XYA12-FULL-58-9 > JASMKV01 > JASMKV01. The sequence continues at coordinate 18,687 of JASMKV010000047.1, forward strand.
AAAGCTCAAGACCACTCCCATCACACTGTCCCGAGCAATCACCACCATTCTCACACCAAATTATGTTTGAGGGCGTGCTGTCATCACACGTTTCATATTCGCTCTTCATAAAAAGAAAAGTTCCAATGCCACTCAGCCCGTTAACCGTAGTTCCAAAGCTCAAATAGCTGTGGTCTTCGTTCTCATCGAGCAATACTTTTTCAGTGCCGCTATCGGTACCATCGCTCACCCACAAAGTATCAACTTGGCTATCGGGGCTTGCCAGCATGGTAAATGCAGAACCAAGATGGACAAAGTCAGACAAGGAAGAACCACTATTACCACCTCTTAACTCAGTTACTCTTACGCCATTGGGAAGACCGACTTCATAACTCGTATTTGTACCATCATAAAACCCTATTTCCTCGCCACCATTGTTGGCCACACATGTCAATCCAAGATCGCATTGAATATCAATACAACTGTCATATGGCAGTGGCAGGTTGTCTGGATAGCAGTAATATGCGGGATGACACAAACCGCCCGTACATTCCTCGCCAGGAGTACAAACGGAATAATCTGGATAAGTCGTCTGATTGCTACAACCATACCATTGACTTCGATATGCGGGAAAATCTACTTCCATCACCAGTTCATCGTTAAACACAAAGGCCGGTTTGGGATTTGAATCAGTCCCCGATACGTCTGCTATATGCATCGCAACATCCATAATATCCGCAATCAACTCTGTATTGCCGCTGGTGCCGTCGGTTCGCCAAAGCTCCACCCCATGGTCTGCATCTTCGGCGGAAAAATACACCTTGTCCTGAAAGCGGACGAAGTTATAGTCAGTGTTTGGCTGTGAACCTTCTGTCAGGTGAATGTTTTTCAAGAGGAGAACGTTTGTCCCATCATAGACATAGGGTTCCATGCCCAAGGAGCCATCGTTGGCTGCAAACAAGAGTTTATCATCAAAAACAAAAATTTCCTCAATATCTGATGAACCTGAATCATTAATGTCTGTAATCCTTTGCGTGCCTAATTCTGTGCCATCGCTCTTCCAAAGTTCTTCTCCTGTACTGCCATCATTAGCCACAAAGATTAAGGTGCCATTAAAATCAACAAGTTGTTCTGGAGAACTGCTGGAGCCGTCTGGATTGATATCCATGACCATGGACACTGTATCCGTTTGCTGGTCGTGAACGAAAAGTTCCACCCCAGCATCCGGTCCATTGGCATCTGCATCAGCTGAAAAGAAGAATTTATCGCCAATCAGCACACCATATTTTGGATCTGGGTCGTAATAATCATCTGAAGTCGTCAGCGCACAGGTGCCCCTGCCATCAATACAATCCCCATCACCAATATCTGTGCCATCGCTCCACCAAAGCTGCGCATTTGCCAAGCTGTCGTCATCGGCCTGAAAATAGACCCCATTGCCCGCTGCCATGATGAGCCCGCCATTGTGAAATCCTGAATCGGTCCCAGGATCGATATCCCTGACCAGGGCTAAATTGCCACCAAAACAAACGTGCACACTTTGATCAATCTCGTCCGCCTCGAGGGTGCCATTATTTAAGGTCGCAGCGCCGGCGCCATCATCGTAACCCAAATTAACCTTCACACCACCACTGTGGGGACACATGCTTGTATCCGGCGCGCTAAAAGCGCTCAAATAAGAGGCGCCCGCATCCACTGCGGCATTTTCATCCTCCTGACAGCGCAAAACTGTCTCATAGCGCTCATCAGCATCGAGAAGATTATCCGCATCTTGATCGATCCCATAGTGAATTTCCACGCCCCGATAGGTGCATGGGCTGCCATCGACGAGCAGCATGTCGACCAAAAAAGAATAATCGGTGAGGGTTGTGCACACCACATTATCGCTCGAATCACGCTCATCTTCGTGCAGCAAGCCATCGTTCGCCGTGCCGGCGCCATCGCCATTATCGTCCCCCGCATAGATAAAATAACCGGTGGCATAATTTAAATAAGGATAAATTGTTTGATCTGGGCTTGGGCAATTGCTCGAGAGTTCGCCACTGTTCATTTCATCCAGATTCACCAAAATACCATCCCGCAGACACTCGCCGCCCACATCATGATAGCCGGAAAGGCAGGTCGTACAAGCACTGGCCGCATCATAACCTTCGACGCAGGCACAGCCACGCAAGCCGGTTTCTGTATTGATGGAGCAATCGCCCTTGTCATTGGCTTGGTTGCAATCGAGATAGTTGGGTTCGCTGCTCTCTGCCACGCAGTCAAGTTCACAGGTATCGTTCAAATCTGTATCCGGATCGTTTGGATCTTGATACCCGGTATCACAATTCTCGCAATTGTCCCCCGTATAGCCGTCATCACAATCGCAAGCAGGCGCCCCGTCAACAAGCACACACACACCGTGTTCGTTACAATCAAGACTGGCACTCGCGCATTCAAGCTCGCAGGTGCCATCCCCGTCGTCATCCTGATAGCCGGTGTCGCAAGTTGAGCAATCTGTTCCGGTGTAGCCCATATCGCAAGTGCAATAGGCCTCGACATAATCTTCGCCGCCATCCTTGGTGCCATTCGAATTCGGATCGAGAAAATCTTTACAGGTGCCATGACCCGTGCAAGCGACACTATCGACAACCAAACCGGCGGTCTCACAGTTGGCATAGCAGCGCCCATCGGTGGCTTGATTATAACCGGCGATACACTCCCCACAATCGGTGCCCGTGTATTCTGCGGCACAAATATCACAGTAGGTGCCATCATAATTAAAATCGCAGGTACACTGCGGCCCCTGGTTAAACACGCAGGTCCCATGCCCATTACAAATATTGGGATAATCGCAAGATTTCACACAGAAGCCATTGCCGTTGTCCGCATAGTTGGTATCACAGCTCAGACAATCGGTGCCCGTGTAGCCCTCCGCACATTCTGTGCAATTGCTTCCGCTCCAATTGTATTCACATAAACATAGAGGACTCGTGCATGTTTCTTCATTGCACTCACCGTGCCCGTTACAAGTTTCCGAATCGGTGCAAGCAGGCGCACACCCCTCACCACAGTTGATATAGCCGGTAACGCAAGCATCACAGCTCTCGCCCTCGTAACCTGTATAGCAAGCACAAGCGGTTTCACCCGAGGCATTGATGCCACACTCCCCATTGCCCGAACAATCAAGGTCGACCAAGGTGCAATCGGCCAGGCAGGTGCCATCCTCATTGCCATCTTGATAGTTGCTGGCGCAATCGCTGCAATTTGCTCCCGCATAGCCCGTATCGCAAACACATTCGGTCAATCCGGCCTCAGAAATAGCGCAAGAACCGTGGCCAGAGCAGGTTAAAACAGCAATGTCGCATGATGCTAGGCAAGTGCCGTCTTCGTTTTCATCCTGATAACCTGGCGCACAGCTTGTACACGATGCCCCCGCATACCCTGCATCACAAACAATCTGGCAATTCTGACAAGAACCATTGCCCTCGAACGTATCCTCGCATTCGTCGTTGCCGTTAATAATGCCATCACCACAACTTAAAACGCAGACACTTGGCTGACCGCTACAAAGATATCCCAATTCGACCGCACAAAGCGCGGAGCAACCATCATCGTCTGTGATATTTTCATCATCACATGCTTCATCCCCCTCAACGGCACCATTCCCGCAAGCATCATCAAGGAGGCAATTGATGGGACACGAGCTTTGCGCTGTGCCATTGTGTTCACCCGCATCGCAATCTTCACCAACATTCAGAATGCCGTCACCACAATGAAAAGGGAAACAACGATTATCAATACAAGCCTGCCCTGCCTGACATTCATCATCATTCACACATTTATCAACCTCCGAAGAAAAACAGGCCGAGCTTGTGCAGATAAAGAAAAGGTGAGAAACAAAAAACCATGTTTTTTTCATCAACACCCGTAATCTCCTTTTAAAAGCCATCATAGGCATCCGGTCCGAAACGCACCAGGAAGCTGCCGTAAACATCGCATTGAGTTTCACTGCTCTCGCAGACCTGCACGCCCTTGCTTTGCAGGGCCCCGTCTTTTTGCGCCAAAGGTAGGGGCACCGCATTTGATGAGCGATAGAGACCGCCTAAGACAACCGTGTTGCTGTCCATCACACTTATTTTTACCCGGGGGTTAGAATCTAAAGAGCCTTCAATATGCTGGGTCCAAACTCTGCTGCCGTCATCGGCATCATATTCAATAAGAGAAAAATTCCCCCGATGCTGGTTACCGGAAAAGACACTGACCACGGGGTTGTCGTTAAACAAAATCACATCATAAGCAAGACTGTCCGTGCTGTCGCTGCCCACGCCATCACCACCACCGTATTCGACATAGTCGAGCCATTGACATGCACCGGCGTTGGAGAATTTTGCCACGTAGCCTAAAGTTTTTGTGCCGGACCAAGAGGTGCTCGAGCAAGCATCCGGAAAGCTAATACTGCTATAGTTATAACCGGTAAAATAGGCATTGCCGTTTCCATCGACGGCCACGCCCCAGGAACGTTGATAATTGTTGTTGTGAATTCTATGCGACCAATCAAGGTCAAGACCTGAGCCATCGTCCAGATATTTGAGCAGGAGAATATCGTCGCCGCCGTTGGCCGCACCAAGACTTGCGCTGCTGCCATTGAGAAAAGCGCCGAGAAAAATTTCCTTTGTGCTTTCTGTTTCGTAACCGGCAACCGACCGTGCTTCAATAAAATGGCTTGCACCGGTGGTTGGTTCTGCGTGCACCCATTGAAATACGCCTGTGCTCGAATACTTGCTCAGAAACATGCCCTGGCCCGTGCTTTCTGCGAGCGCCACCCCTGAAAAAGTTGGCGTACCCTTGTAGACGCCAACAAGAATGACCGAGCCATCGCTCTGGCTAAAAATTGCTTTGGCCTGCACATCCGCAGAAGAAATGAGCGCTTGTGCCCATTGGAATGTACCATCGGCTGCGTAGCTGGCGACAAAGGCATTGCTCGTATCGGTATTTTCAGAGCCGGTTTGATGGGCCGTATCGCCCAAAACGATTTGGCAGTCGTTGCTGGCCTCTGAAGCGCTTTTACAAAAACTTCCCCCGATACGCACATCACCATTATCCGCCACATCGATGGCTACAAGAGACTCATCCCGACCACTGGCGATGCCTTCAAGGGTCGTGGAACCAAAAGTCTTGGTCCATTGATGGGTGCCATGTTGATTGGATTTAACCACATAACCATCCTTAGCGCTCGCCAAGAGACGCGTGGCCGCGCCTGTCGTGTCCCTTAAAACTGCGCTTATGGTAAACTCACCTGCATGCACAATACCATGGGTGCCGGCGACAACATCCAGCAATCTAAAATCTCCTGCCCCCACATGGTTCAGGGCCCAAAGGGTGCAATCGCAACTTTCGCTGGCACAATCCCAATAGTCTTCGCTGCTGTGGGTAGAGCAAGATAAAGCGCAGGTGCTGGTACAACTGCCGTCCTGAGTCCCTGCGGAATACTCGCAAATCTCTGTCGTCCCAAGAGCACTGTCACCACAGCCACAATCCGCACCACTGTAGGAGCCTGCACAGCTCTCGCAACCATCACCGGAAAAATTGCCATCACAGGTGCACACCGCAGAACCCGTCGAATCATCACAGGTTCCCGCTGCGTGGCAAACATTCTCAACGCTGCAATCGTCTACGCAATTGCCTGAACCGTCCGCCATATAACCATCGGCGCAGCCACTGCAATTCTCACCACTATAGCCGGTGGCACAATTTTCACAGGAAGCACCGGAAAAATGTTCTTCACAAGTGCAGACGACTGAGCCCGTGGAGCGATCACAGGTACCATGACCGCTGCAGACATTCTCAACACTGCAATCGTCTACACAATTGCCTTCTCCATCCGCCGTATAGCCATCAACGCAGCCACTGCAATTCTCACCACTGTAGCCGATGGCGCAATTCTCACAGGCGTCGCCGGAAAAATGTTCTTCACAAGTGCAGACGACTGAGCCCGTGGAGCGATCACAGGTACCATGACCGCTGCAGACATTCTCAACACTGCAATCGTCTACACAATTGCCTTCTCCATCCGCCGTATAGCCATCGGCGCAGCCACTGCAATTCTCACCACTATAGCCCGTGGCACAATTTTCACAGGAAGCACCGGAAAAATGTTCTTCACAAGTGCAGACCGCAGCCCCCGTGGAATCATCACAAGTGCCATGGCCACTGCAAACATTCTCCTGGCTACAGGGCTGGTTGGTGCAGCTCCCATCGCTTGCGGTGATGTAACCCTCGGCACAGCTTGCGCAATCCGTACCGCTGTATCCTGCATCGCAAACAAGCGTGCAATCGAGACAGCTGGTGTGTGCAAGATCACTCTCACCCTCACAAGCTTCGCCCGTATCCACAACACCGTCACCGCAGGTGGCACGCAGACAGGTTAGACGACAGGCATTAGCTTCTGTATTGGAATTTGCCTCCCCATCGTCGCACTCTTCGCCTATTTCCAAAATACCATTGCCGCAACGATTCAACCAATCTTCAAGCGCCACCGCATTACACTCTTTTTCGCAAGTGCCCTCGCAACACACCTGGGCCCCAGGACAGTTTGCAGATGATGTGCACGGCGCCCCTGTTTTTTGACAGGCAGCGACAATGAAAAAAGCCATCAATAGGGGCAAGCCCAAAAAAAGCCTCTTTAACTTGTATAAACTTCCTCGAACAAGCATGGCAAAGAAGTCTAACCTCTACAGGAAAGAGATGCCAACGAAATCTTAGGCCAAACCTCGTCCAGAGATCACCTAAAAACGTATTATATCAGCGGCTTAAAAGGCCCTATTGCATCGAATCAAGCCACTGCTCGACCGCTTCAGTGACCACATCCGAAATATTTTGCTCTAAATCAAAGCAGTGAAAGCTCAGCTCGCGAAACGTTGTGGGTGGCAAGTACACCGTGAGACGGCGCTTTTGTGAACCATCCTTACGGGTCACCATGGCCCGATTTTGCCGGGTCGGCTTAATTTTACCGACGCGAAATCGCCCTGCGCGGCCTTCATCGATTTCCTGATGTAAGCCATCCAAGCGCTTTTCGAGGCGCAATCGAGCTCTTTTCGACAAAGGCTGGGTGGTCGATTCCATCTTCCTGGCGTGCCTGGCGGCCAGCGGTCCACGGGTGCTTTCCCCCTCTATCTCCAGCGTCTCTAATGTATCGGCCATCTTGTCCTCCTCTGATTTGATTGCCATCTTAAAAGGGCAATGGTGTCGAGGCAAAAAACTGGCCTTTTAATCTTGTGCGCGCCCTACCTCTTCAGACCTTGCTCCATCGA
>JASMKV010000048.1 GCA_030749035.1 Myxococcota bacterium
TCTTCGTCACTGCCAAAGTACCAATAGCTGATATTTGTTCCGACGCTATAATAGTAACGCGTGTTCGCGTTGAGGTTGCTCAATAAAACCGCATGGTGTTTATCGGTTTCAGTATCATCTACAACTGTCGACTGGTTATCCACAGCGGTGCCGTACTTAACACGTCCGCTGGTGTTTGCATTTGTTTCCCAGGCCACAATCGCGCTGGTCGGCCCCAATTGTTGCACATAAGGTTCACGGGTGATCCACTGCGCCAATGCAATATTACTAAAACTTAAACTGACCCAAACCAAGAGTAAGTATCTCATCATCCCACAAAGTTAGCCGATTAAGGCTGTGAATGCCAACAACTATTTATTTTACAAAAAAGCTTCAGCAACTGGCGCTTTTTAAGCAAAACCGATAGGCCAAGCATGTGTTACGCCAACGATATCCATTCAAGCACCTATCTACCCTTACAGTGGCACTTATGAGCTGGCACTGCGCCACAAACGCAAGCCACGAGGCCAAACAAGCGATTGAATTTGCCGATTGCGAAACCTTTAACTTTGAAAACACCCTCCCTGCCGATTTAACCGAAGCACAAAGTGGTTACGCCCAAGAGCTTGCCGCCATCGACATGAGCATTTTACCTGAGACCATCGACATCTCCGAGTTAAGTGCCTTAAGACGCGCGATCGTCGCCTATATGCTTGAAATCAAACTCGAAGACTTGGGCGACACCCTACACACCGATACCCTTGATGAGACCGATCTTCTCAGCAAAGCCCTTCTTGGCGCTTTCGCCAAGGCACAAGTGGCCAACCAAGATGGTTTTGACTTTCATTTTTTTAGGCGCGGCATTCATCACTATTACAGCTGTGCGCGTGGCTTTCCCTTAACATTAGAGGGTTTTTATCAACATTACGGTGCGTTCGACACAGCGACAAGTGAAACCGTCGACTCTGCCCCGAAGGCAGGACCGCGCCGTCTGAGCCATTTGGCCCATGCGGGCATCTTTAGAGCTGAATCTTTAAAGGACAATGAGACCCGTGAAACCGAATTCATCATCGCAGGCCATCGCACTGATGATGCTTTAGACTTTGTCACCTATGACCAAAACGGGGATCTGGTGAGCCAAAGCGAATTTGCTTCGAGTACTGGACAACTCAACCTTGCCGCCACACCTTACGCCTGCATGACTTGTCATCGAGATCAAAACACACAGGCCTTTAACATTATTAATCCCGATGACGTTGACTAACAGATCTCAGCAGAACAAGAGCGCTCGACCAACTCGCTGACCGTAACAACCTCAAAGCCTCTTGCTTTGATGCCTTCTAACGTGTCGCGCATGGCTTGAAGATTCCATTCACGCATATTTTTTTCGGGCATGTGAATAAGCACAATCGACCCCTCTCGAAGAGTGCTCAATACAAATTGCGCAATAAAAGCCGCATCCGGTATCGCAGTGTCGTTGGCAAAACAATCCACCATCACATGCGTCAATCCTTTTTCAGCCAAAACCTCTTGCATCGTACGGCTAAATTTCGCGTGTGGGGCGCGATACCAGGGTGCCGGATCCGCGCCCATCTCCCTTATGGTTTGCGCTGTCGCATTCAGGTCTTTTAAAAAGTCTTGCTTGCTTTCTTTGTGGTAAGGTCGGTCTTCTCTGCTGTGGTTGGCCAATTCGTGCCCAGCCGCCAACAAATCGGGAATACGCTCTCTGGATGCAGAATCACAATGCGTTCCGGCGACAAAAAATGTGGCCCTTGCTTGATACTCCCGCAAAAGGTCCAAAACTTCAGGCAGCATCGTCCCACCGGGATTGTCTTCACCACAAAAAGCATCATCGATGGTGAAAGCCACAGTCCCTTTAACCCCTGGAGAATCTTCGACATCAAAAAAACAAATCGTGCTTTTGGGGTAAAGTTTAGAAATAAGAAAACGTGCGCCAAACAAGCCAAGAAAGCGCCAAGCCATTTTCCGAAAAGACAAAGACACCGCCGAGAGATCTTCGGGGCGACGTGGATCTTTGGTGCGTATCATCATGTGCTCAAAAGCTATTCAAACAAAGTCAGAACATTTTCCGGAGGCCGGCCAATCGCAGCCTTATCCTGATGAACAACGATTGGGCGCTCTAAAAGAATCGGGTATTGGACAATCGCAGAGAAGATCTCAGCCTGCGAACTTGTTGCCGACAACCCTGCCTCGCCATAGGCGTCTTCTTTTGTGCGCAACACTGCGTGCGCTTCAACACCCAATTGGTTCACAAGTTGACCAAGCTCCTCCTGCGAAGGGGGGTGCTCTAAATATTCGATAATATTCGGCGTCAAATCTTTTTCTTCGAGCAAGGCTAAAGTCTGTCGGCTCTTCGAGCAACGTGGATTGTGATAAATGGTTGGTTTAGACATCATGTCTCCTTTTTGACAGCATTCAATGACGGATTAAGAATCGCTCTATCCTCTTGATGCGGATGGCTCAGATTTGTCGCCACAAAACTTTTAGGCTGGTGAAAGTCTGGTCGGTTGCCACTCACCGGATATGCCGCCAAATGGGCTCGGTCTTCACCCTGCCCATGCATAGAAAAAGCATTGGCGACAAAACGGCCCTTGGGTAAATCCGTCCAGGCAATCTTTGCTTTGCCCTGCCAGCTCTCGTCCTTAAGCCAACTTTCATATTCCAAAGAAAGTTTGCCAGCCTCACGACGTATGCCCTGAAAATGTGCTGCCCAATAATGGCCCCCCGGCCCCAATTCAATCTCGACATAATGGGCAGGGTTGTCTTCTGCGGCGATAAAGAGTTCAACAACCTCATACTCCCAAAGCTTGTCCACAAAACCTGGATCGGCATCAGGCAAAATGTCGTGATGAAATGGCGCATTGACGATGAGCAGCAAACCATCTTTGAGTTTTTCTAAACGAATTTGCGCACAATCGGCCAAAGGCAGCGCCGCACCATGCCAGATTTTATCGATAATCAACTGCATCTTTAGTTCTGTGCAGCCAAAGCATAACGCTCGACCACATCTTCAGCAGACTCGACAGCACGCACACCACTTACGCTTTTCCCCGCCTGGAAAAAATCTTTATAACTCATACCTTTTAAAGATGCGTGTTTGAGCTGCCAAATCGATTTGAGGGAATAAAACATGCGCATATAATGTTTTCCTTTAGGGTGTCGCAAGAGCTTGCGCGACAACCAACCGGCCTTCGTTCCTGTTTTTTCAATATAAGGTGTTTTAATCACCGCAACCGGCACCCCGGATATTTTATCCGTCAGGACAATATCATCCTCTTGCGCTTTAATGATCGCATTCTTATAGTCATCGTGCGCGTGACATTCGGTGGTTGCAATGAACCGTGTACCCATTTGCACCCCTGCATAGCCCAGGTCTAATGCCCTGACAAAATCATCTTCACTGCCAATACCCCCAGCACAAATAAGGGGTACATCTAAATCTTTAAGTTCGTCGTATAACTCTTCAGGTGTTTTCTCTCCCGCGTGACCACCTGCCCGGGAATTAACGCAAATCAAACCATCGACGCCACCGGCAATGGCTTTTTCTGCCCATTTCCTATCCGTGACATCATGGTAGACCTTACCCCCAAGGGCATGAACTTTATCCACGACCCATTTGGGATTACCAAGCGCGGTAATGAAAAAACGCACACCTTCTTCAAGCGCAATATCAATCCATTTGCGCATGCGCTCCTCATAAATTTTAGAGGATTTTTCAACAATCGCATTGAAACCGATAGGCTTATCCGTAAGCTTTCGAATCAGCTGAATACCTTCGCGCAAGTCATGTTTATGTACAAAAATCATCGAAATCGGCTGAACAATCCCCATGCCGCCGGCTTTCGAAGCGGCAGCCACAAGTTCTGGGTTGGAACACGGATACATCGCACCACAAATGAGCGGTACATCAATACCTGCATCATGCGTGAATGTTGTTTCCAGTCGGGACATCGCTTACCTCATTCATCCTTAACGATTTAACTTTTGACGCTCTGCCATTAGTGCCCTGCTCGAGCTATCTTTGCAAGTTCTTCCGAAACCACTTTATGGTTTCCAGGGGCGGCTTCTTCGCCCAAAGCGACAAGCGCCTGAGCAACATCTTGCACTTCAATGCCACCATAAGCTGCAAGGGGCCCCGCAAAAAAAGGTTTAAACATGCGACTTAAATTGATCATCAGTCTTTCGCCTGGCCTTGAATCAGCGCGATCTCCAAGCAGCAAAGATGGCTGTGCGACACTTAAGCTGTCAAAACCGACATGCTCCAGCGCATCTTCAAGCTCCCCTTTTGTTCTTAAATAAAAGAATGTCGACTCAGAATCCGCCCCCATGGAAGAAACCAACAAAAACTGCTTGGCACCATTTTTTCGGGCGAGTTTTGCCAGTGCTAAGGGATAGTCATAATCAACACGTCGAAAATTTTCTTTTGATTTGGCTTTACGCATTGTGGTTCCCAGACAACAATAAATATCCTCAGCGCTGATAAAATGCGCAAAGTCTTCAAGACGCTCAAAATCAACAAGATGTGTGGTCAACTTGGGGTGCTCACAGGCCAAAGGACGACGAGAAAAAACCGTGACCCTCTCGTACCTTGGGCTATCCAACAAAGAATCCAGGCAGGCCTCGCCAACAAGGCCTGTTGCCCCAACCAAAAGTGCCGTTTTAGACATTGTCCTGCCCTGCATAATACGTTTTCAATCGATGGAGTCCCTCCTCCACACTCACCGTGGGCCGATACCCTAATTCTTTCTGAGCCGCCGAGATATCAAACCAGTGCTCCGTCGCCAATTGTTTCGCCAGAAACCGTGTCATCAAAGGCTCTTTTTTGACGCCTAAAAGCCCATAGGTCATCTCGCACATCGCACCAAGGGCGTAGGCCACTTTCGCTGGCACAGATTTTTCAATAGGACCTTCACCGGCACTTGCCAAAATCGCATTCATCAGGGTTTTGACCGCCAGGGGCTCTCCTTGGGAGATAAAATACGCTTTGCCACTGCACGCAGATTGAATCTCCAGTTTTTGCAAGGCATGTATATGTGCTTGAGCCGCATTGTCCACATACACGGAATCGACCAAATTGTTTCCCGAACCAATCAAACGTAAACGCCCTGCTTTTTGCCGGGCAATCATGCGTGGTGCCAAATGATTATCGCCTGGACCCCAAATTAAATGCGGGCGCAGTGCAACAGTGGCCAAAGTATCATCATTCGCATTCAAGACATCTTGCTCTGCCATCACTTTGGTCCTGGGGTAATGGGCTAAAAAGGACTTCGCATAGGGCAGTGATTCATCGGCCCCTCGTATGCTACCGCCACCATGCACAACGCTTGGCGTACTCGTGTAAATAAGTTTTTTTATTTTATGGGTGCGACAAGCCGCAATCACATTCTGCGTCCCCACAACATTGGTTTGATAATATTCATCGTATTTACCCCACATGCCGGCTTTGGCGGCCACATGAAAAACGGCATCACATTCCTCAGCAGCGCACTCAACAAGTTTTGCCTCAGCAATGCTTCCCAAAACCTGCTCTACCCCCATCGTTTCCAGATTGGCATAGTGTTGGCGACTCATGCTCACAACTTGATGTCCTTGAGCGAGTAATTGACGCACAATGGCCTGCCCTAAAAAACCGCCGCCGCCTGTGACCAAGATCTTCATGCTTATCTAGCTCCCTGCCACGCTTACAACCCACTGACGCAGAAGTTCCCTGTTGATTTTAGCATTATGACGAATATCCACAGGGAAGCCGGGGTGTATGTAGAACGCATGAATATTTTCAGTGTGCGGATAAGCTTGCCCTAATGCTTTTAACTCATCAAAAAGCTCTGTCTCGTCAATTTTTTGCATACCGGGCTCAAGCTCAACACAAACAACAGGCTTAACCTCTCCGGCCTCTTTGATGCCCACCAAAGCCGTTCTAAAAACTTTGGGATGCACATTGAAGACGCCTTCGACAGGTACCGGGTAAAGAGGGCCATTGTCGGTTTCCACACGATGGGCTTTACGCCCACAAAACCAGAGTCGCCCATCAGCATCAAAATATCCTAAATCCCCCATCCGATGTCTGATGGAGTCACCATCCTGAATCTTTGCAAGCCGTGTTGATTCGGGTCGATTGTAATAGGAGGTTGTGACCTGTGGTCCTTTGACGACAATCTCACCAACTTCCCATACCGCTTGTCGTGAACAATCCTGCCAATCCCCAATCGCTTCATCAGAAACAGGAATCACATCAACCTCAACCGAAGACACCGGCCGCCCCACACACACACCCATGCCTGAATTTGTTTTCTCTGCGGTATCCGACAAAATTTCAATGCTCGAAATGCTAGACACCGGTAAACTCTCTGTGGCGCCATAGGGCGTATAAATAGCGCCATCAGCATCCAACATCGTTGAAAATCGCTTTAAGACAATGGGTGAAGCCGGAGCGCCTGCGGAAATCACACGTTTTAAGGTCGGCAGCTGTACACCGTTTGCCTCACCATATCGACTGACTCGATTTAAAAGCGCTGGAGAACCAAACATATTGGTCACATTGAATTCCTTGATCGGACCCACGATATTTTCAGGGTCAACCTTTGCCGGCTTTGTGGCATCCATAAACGGTATCACTGTCGACATACCAAGTGCTGGATCAAAAAGGGCAAAAAGAGGGAAAGTCGGCAAATCGATTTCTCCAGGCTTAATGTCGTATGTGCGCCTAATCTCGTCAACCTGAGCAATAAAATTACCATGGCTATAAACAGCGCCCTTAGGAACCCCCGTGCTGCCGCTGGTGAAAAGAATCGCAGCCTGATCTTCCAAATCGGTCTCTGCCATACGAAAGTTGAAATCCTCGGGAACCCTGCGCAGCGCGGACTTAAGCGTCACCCCACCAAAAAACAACTTTGGCCCAACGCTGATATTCTTTAAAATGGTGCCTTTACCCCATCCCTTCAAGACACGTGCAAGGTGCGCCATAGGAATACCAATAAAGGCTTCGGGTTGTGCTTCATCAATACATTCTTTCAAGTGTTTGAGACCAATGCCGGGGTCAATCAAGATAGGCACTGCCCCAACTTTAAAAAGGGCAAACGTCAGCGCAAAAAACTCCAGACTCGGCTTAACCATAAGCACCGTACGAACACCCTTACCCACACCTTCTTGCTGCAAAGCATAGGCTATCTTATCACTTTGTCGATCAAGTTGTGCGAAAGACCATTGTTGATAATCAAATTTCCCTGGACCAATTTTTCGCTGAGGAAAAGCGATGGCCATGCGTTCGGGTTGCATTTGTGCCATGTGTGGCAAAAAGGCTGCAATGTTCTTATACTCTGTTTCTAGCACAGCTTAACCCCTTAGGCCGCCAGGAAATCTTTAATCAATGGGATAATCTCATCACCAGCATCTTCAAGCACATAATGTCCGCAATCATCGAAACGATGAACTTTCGCTTCAGGCCAAATCTGCTCCCATTGCTCAAGAAAATGCCGGTCAAAAACGAAATCTTTTAAGCCCCAACAAATTAAGGCTGGCTTATCCTTAAAACAAGAGAGTGCTTCTTGCACATCGCTTAATTCGTTATAGCCTCTATCACCAGGCTTAAGTGGAATGTCTTGAACAAAGCGCAACGTTGCGATGCGATTACCCCAGCTGTCATAAGGCGCGCAATAAGCTTTTCTTAAGGCTTTAGACATCGGATTGCGCTTGCAGCCAACCCAAGCGGCACCCTGGCTAAAAGCATTAAAGCCTTGAATTAAAAAGGACCCCACACTGGTGTCCCTGGCAAGACGAAGCGCGGCGGGGAATTTTTTGCGCTCGGGCAAATGAAAAGCGGCCGTATTCAGAAGCACGATTCGGGCAATTTTGTCGACATTTTTCGTGGCATAAGCCATGCCAATGAGTCCACCCCAATCATGTAAAACCAGTGTCACAGGCTCTGACACATCCAGCTTTTCCATCAAGGCTTCTATATCTTTGGCGCGCTGCATAAAAGAGTAGTCATAGTCATGCCCCGCCGGTTTATCAGAAAAGCCACAACCAATATGATCGGGAACAATACAGCGGCATTTTTCGCGTAGAGCTAAGACTAAATTGCGATAATAAATGGACCATGAAGGGTTGCCGTGCAACATCAAAACCGGAGCGCCCTGGCCTTCATCTAAATAATGCAAACGGTGCCCATGAACCTGAGCATATTTTCCTTCAAAAGGATAAATTGCCGGATCAACAAGCATCGACATCTACCAAACAATCTCGGCCATGGCACAATTCAAACCGCTGCCAATACCCATCAAGGCGATACGGTCACCACGCTTGATGCGTCCTTTTTCAATACTCTTGGCCAGTGTAATCGGCACAGCTGCTGGGCCGATGTTGCCAAACTCATTGAATATCGTAAAGATCTTATCCGCTTCGAGGCCAAGGGTCTGGGCCAGCGACTCCGTATGGACTTTCGAGACCTGATGTAAAACAAAATGGTCAAGCTCCTCTTGTTTCCAGCCCAATTCCTTCTGCGCCTTCACCCAAGTTTGACTCGCCAACTCAAGACCACTCATCAATAAACGCTTGGTGTCGGTTTCCATCCAGTCTGGCTGACCTCGGCACAAAAGATTATGCTCTGTTGCCGCCAATTCGACAGCACCCACAAAACGATGTCCCTCTGGGGCTAATTCTTTGCGCGCCAAAACCATCGCCACGGCACCTGAGCCTAAAGTCAGAGCGGCAAAACTCGAACGAAACGTCTCTTCATCACAATCCGAATCAAGAAGTCGCTCAATGGTCTTCTCACAGACATTTCGTGAGCCTTCACCATCAACAATGAGTGCATAATGAATCTGTCCACGCTCAATCATATTGCCGGCCATTTGCATGCCGTTCATAAACGCCAGACAAGCATTGCCCAAATCAAAATTCATACACTCTGGCGCAAGACCCAAATTCCCATGCACCAGACAAGCTGTCGAGGGCTCAATATAATCACGACATACGGACGTGTTAATGATGACACCTATCTTTTGTGGATCAACATCGGCCAAATCCAAGGCTTTGCGCGCCGCCTGCGTTGCCACATCAGAAGGCTCTACGCCCTCCTCCCAATAACGGCGTGCACGAATACCTGCTAGATTTTCTAAAAGTCCCGATCGGATATTCAAACGCTCAAGGACAGGCTTAAGGCGTGCTTCAATATCACTTGAAGTCACTTCAATAGGCGCATCAATAGCTCCAACACTTACAATGGATACATGATCAAAATGCATTTTATTCTCTTTCCCGACTTCGTAAGACCGCTTTAACAAAGGCTTGGCGAAGGACCTTCCCCCTGCAAGAGTCTTCTCACCCGCGCCCTATAGCCTTTTCCAAGTCTTCTGGCCAGAGCTCTTTTCTGCTCTCAAAGCATGCTCTGCCCAAAGCCTCAAAGAGAGCCTAACCTGCTAATTCAATTCTATTTTTTCTAATTTCAACACCCTGGTGCCCCTGCTAAATCGCCATGGCGACGATACCAATCTGCGGTTTGGGCCGCACCTGTCCGAAAATCAAATTGGGGTTGCCAGGCAAAATCATCCACAAAACGTTGTGCATCACTCTGCCAAAAAGGGCTCACCATATCCTGCACCTTATCGCGCGACAAAAGCACACCCTGCCCACGCAACAAAGACCACCACTCCGAACAAAGTCCGGCGGTCATCAAGAGTGGTGTCGGCAATCGAACAACAAGAGGGCTCCCCCCCACAACTTGGGCCAAAGTCTCAATCACTTCATTGACCGAGTAAGTAAAGCCATCATTGAGCGCATATATATTGTTGCGCTTTGGTCCTTGTTTTAACGCCAGGCAAACAGCGCTTACGCAGTCTTCAACATGTAAAAAACTCAGCGTGCGTCCTGCAGCGGGCATTGGTGCAAAGCCCCTCGAAATCGCTTTAAAAAGAGGCAAAAGACGTGTGTCACCTGGTCCGTACAAGGCAGGCGGTCGCAAAATCAGAACTGAGACATCTTTGCTTAGCGCCAAAGCCAATTGTTCTGCCGCCAATTTGCTTTGACCATAAAGGCTTATTGGTTGCGTTTCTTCCTCTTTGGGGTGGTGGTCTATGCTCTGTGCCGGACCAGCTGCGGCCTGTGACGAAATCAAAATCAGCTTTTTACCACTGCACCCTACCGCTTTCCACGCATCCAAAAGATGCTTTGTTGTGCGCGCATTGTTTTCATAAAAAGAATCTTTGCCCTTAAACCCACCACCACCAGCACTATGAATCACAGCATCAACATCCTTAAGTATGATCTCCAGATTCTCTGGTGGATTCAAAGAGCCTTCGACAAGTTCAACAGGAAGGCTTTCTAAATGGCCAGTGGAACTCGTCGCGCGCACCATAGCGCGCACATCAATGTTGTCTTGCCGCAATGCTTCAACAATTTTAGTGCCCAAAAACCCCGTTGCACCCGTGACCAAGACACGCATTATTTTATTTCTTGAAGCTGGTCGGGATAAGATAAGCGATAATATTTTTGCTCAGAAAGGTCTGATGCTTGAAATGTGGCTTGCGCGCCATCAGGCCAACGCACCTCAATCTCATAAGCGCATGGAAGCACACCTAAACCAAAATGCAACACACGGGTGTCCTCTGAATTGTACATGCCTCGACTGCTTTTCTTTTCACGCAAAAGACTTATATCCGTACCCTTGAGACTAAGTCGTGTACCAAAAGCATCTCGTGAAACATGCTCTCCATCGCCTTCGATCACAAAAGCGAGCCAACGGTTTTGTGAACCAATCTCATTGCGAAAAAGGAAATTGGGCCGACCGCCCCCCGTATCCCGTCCACCAACCAATAAATCAACATCACCATCCTGATCTATATCTGACCAAGCATGGTTTTGTGCATTTTTCATGCGGGCAAAAATCTTACAGAAACCACCTGAGTGACAAAGCTCCTCCGGTGCCCCACAATCCGCACTCGTTGTGCAGGGATGACGGCACTTCTCTTTAAAGCATTGTTCCTGGCTTTCCGAGCAATCGGCATCACTTGCACACACACTCAGCGATGCCGAAACCTCAGCATCCAAAGCATTGATACCGCTGCTGGGACCCAAGTTTTGAAATGTTCCATCACTTTGTTGGTGCAAAAGTGCAAACCAGGCTTTTTGCTCTATGTCCTCATAATTTTTTTCATATTTCTTATCTCTTGAGAGACTTAAATCAATAAGGCCATCGTTATCAAAATCGATCATCGCCCCATCCACATCACCTTCATTAAATGGAATATGACGCAGCTGACTCACATTCGCGAAAGTATAATTTTGCGACGGCCCCAGATTAAGTAAAAGCTGTGTTGGATCGGACCAGGTACGCTTGTAATCAGAGGCCACCGGATGGGAGATGGTTGACAGAAAAATATCCATGTTGCCATCGTTGTTGAAATCATCACAGTCAATACCAAACCCGTTGCTACCCATAAATGTCCCAGGCGCTTTATCGGGCTCAATCGTCGTACCATAACCGGTTGCTTCAAGGTATGTGTTGCCTGTGGCTTGCGATGCAAAGTTTTTATCCACGGCAGTGTTCACAAATGAGCCCGCATTGTTTTCCCATAAGATATTCAGTCCGGAATTAATGCTCACCCCATAGGTGGAGACAAAAATATCTAAATCGCCATCGTTATCGTAATCGCACGTTGTTGTGCCATTTGAAGGTTGTGCGGCATTGCCGGCCAATTGATTCGAAGCATTTGTAAAAGAACCATCGCCCACACCAAGCAGCAAAACATCGGGCACCGCCATCGTGGTTCCACCCATCCCCACATAAAGATCAAGATGGGCATCGCCGTCAAAATCAGCAAACACCGCATTGGCTGCGGCCCGTGTCAAAGTTTCTACCCCACTGTTGGCGCGAACGCTAAAATGCCCTTGCCCATCATTCAGCAAAATTTGATGTGTGTGTGTGCCATAACTTATATCCAGGCCGGAAAAAATATCTTGGTCGCCATCGTTATCGACATCGCCAAAGGCAAAAAAGCCAGACTGCACATCACGTAAGCCTGAGGCATCCGAAAAGTCACTAAAGCCGCCGGCACCATCATTCACAAACACCAAATGCTCAAAGGGGATCCCCGCTTGCGGGTTGGGAAAAAGACTGTGCATCACAATATCATCAAAACCATCGCCGTTCATATCGGCAAAGGCTAAGCGAGAGTGATCGTTAATCGGGATAGAAGCTGCAGGCGCAAGCACATAATTGTCCTGTCGAATACCACTCTGCGCAGAGATGTCAGAAAAAAAACTTGTGCTCGGCACAAAAAGTGTTTCCTGGCATTCAAGACCACTCTTACAAGAGATGAGCCCGCCAAAAACGCCTACAATAAAGATAAACCGAGCAATCATGCACTCTTGCATACCAGATTGAATCCAAAACGAAAGCGAATTCAAAAAAACTATGCTTGTCCTCAATCTTCAGCCAATGCCGGCAAGGATGCCGGCTCAATTTAACTTAAGCCTTGAGATTTATTTTCATTTTTCCGCAACATCCCATCCGCTGGCGCGATAATGAGATCAGCTCCAGGTTTCCCTAGGTAGGCAGCAGGGAAACTCTTGTAAAGTATAGCCTTTTGAGGACTATCAAAGGTCATGTCACGTAAACATCGTATTGGCATTGTTGGCCATACCGACGAGCTTAAAACATTTTGTGAAAAAAGCTTAGGACTTGTCGCTAAAATTGAATTTTATGACACATTCGAAGCTGTTTATGCACCGCTGAGCGATAGTATTTTGCTTTTTATTATCGATGAACCACATCCTGATCATACGGCCGCATTGGCCAAATGCATTAAGATTAATCCTGATTTACCTATTTTGGTCATGGGGGGCGATTTTAGTCCCAATCAAGCTGTCGAACTGGTGCAGTGTGGTGCGTGTGATTTTCTTTCCTTACCCACCAAGCCCGTAGAAATTCGTCTTAAGGTAGAAAGACATCTGCGGGGGCGCCGCGGACCTGTCTTTAGCGATTCGGTCCTCATGCCTTTTGAACCCACGTCGGGGCGTTTACCGCTGCCTTATATGGGATCTAATCGACGCTTATGCTACCGTGCCAGCGTCATTCAGGATGCCGCTATTCGCGTGCAGATCACGGTTGATTCAAAACCTTACTTTTTAGAAATCGTCGAGCTTTCTGTGGTGACCGAAAGACGCCCCGGCGGTATACTTTTAAGGCCTGCACTCAAACCTCCACCGCTGGACGCAGAAAACACGGATACGGAAGTCCAATTAAGCGCTGCACATATGCAACGCGACAAGAAAATATTAAAAGAGGCAGAAACACTCCCCGTGCCTTGGCAGGCTTTGGAAGTCGGCGCCGAATTTGAATGTGAGATATCGCTTCCGACAGCAGTGCATCGAACCATACCCACCCGCATCAAAGTGGTCTTTGCCAAACCGCACAAGCGCAAGGCCCTTAAGAGTCGTATCGCTGTTCAATATTTCCCAAAAAGTATGGCTGACGACAAAGCCTTCCGGGAATTCTGGATGCTCTGTCAACGTTCTGAAACAGCTTTGCCTTAAGCCACTTAACCACCACGAATATGCATTTCACGATGCACGTTCGAGCGCAACTCATTCAAGCTAAAAATGGGTTGACGTTCACGCAACGCTAAACGCTCCTGCGCTCCTGCATCATCTCGACCCGACCAAACATGTTGCAACACCGCTTGAAGGGATTCTTTACGCACACCTTGTCGAATGAGCGTGCGCAATGAGAAACCCTGATCAGCATATAAGCAGGTCAGAAAGACACCGTCTGCGGTGATGCGCGCCCTGTCGCAGCGCCCACAAAATGGCATACTCACCGATGCAATGATGCCCACATGCTGCCCGTGCGGCAAGCGGTAAGTGCGTGATGGCGCAGAGCCATCCCCTCCAACCTTTTCATAAGTGCCATAGGTCTCGCTTAAGCGTTGAAGCACATCATGCATGCCAAAGACTTGTCCTGCATGCCACTTCGTTGCCCCACCCACATCCATATACTCTATAAATCGAAGTTCAAGGGCACGGTCTTTTGCAAATTCGACAAAATCAATGATTTCATCATCGTTGAACCCTTGCATTAACACACAATTTATTTTTGGCCGCTCAAACCCAGCATCCAAAGCACTGTCAATGCCGCGCACCACATCCTCAAAAACATCCTGTCCCGTCAGCGCTAAAAATCGCTCTGGTCTTAATGTGTCGAGGCTAATCGTCAATCGACCTAAACCGGCATCCTTAAGTGACTGCACATGCTTAGCTAAAAAGACGCCATTGGTCGTCATCGCTAAATCATTTAAAGGCTTCTTGGCCAACATGGAGATAAAATAAGAAAGATTTCGCCGCAGCAAAGGCTCACCTCCGGTCAACCGTACTTTCTTTACGCCAAGCTCAATAAAGCTATCCACCAATCCTGAAAGCTCTTCAAAGCTTAGGAGGGAATCACGCTCCAACCATTCATAATGCGCTTCAGGCATGCAGTAATGACAGCGCAAATTGCATCGATCTGTGACTGAAAGCCTTAAATTCTCGAGAGATCTTCCCTTGCGGTCCAAAAGCATAGTCACTTCTCACACGCTTACCACGAGGTGTCAAATCACAATCTCTCGGTGGCGAAGCGAAATTGTCTATGCTATCTTTTTAAGACAAGGAGATAACCATGCATACACTTCTAGCCAGCATTCTCGCACTTCAGATAGGCACCACCCCGCTGACCGAATCTCAAAAGGATCTTGCCATAGAGAAAGCCACAATCGTCATACTACAAAAACAATGCGAAGAAGTTATGGGGTGGGGCTGGAAAAATAATGACAATACTGCACGTGCAAATCTAGGTGGCGTTATCTCTATTGCGCTTTTAGAGAGCTACAACAAAGACACACAGCCTAGCGTCTGGGTGACACTCAACCAATACGTCATGCATCTAAAAAAGATTTATCTCGAGAAGAGTGCAATACCATTTAAAGCCGACATCGAATTTCTCGCAAAATTCGCCAAACAATTTGACGATAAAAATGCCGCACGCTTGAGCAAAGAGCTCTTTGCACGAATTCGCAAAATTTCACCGCACGGCCAAGATGAGTACAAGCGAATTTCGGAAGGGCGAGCCGACAAGCCCGAACTCATCGGCTATGAAATATCTCTCGCCATCCGTGCAGCACATGCCCTGAATGAAGTCAATTATGCACAAGCCTTAGCTGATGCCACCCTGGCGCATAAAGCTGTTGTTATTGAAAATGGAAATGACCATTCAGAAATAACCAGTGCTGGTGCATTTGTTTATGCACTCAGCCTACTGGAACAAAAAAAGTATGGCAAAACGATTCAACATTTATCGAGACATCTGCAAGCCCTGCAAAGAAACAATGGCTCATGGGCTCTTAATCATACTCAGGCCACCGCATATGCACTGCTCGGTCTCAGCAGCGCTAAAGAATATATGGGCGATCATGGGGCTCTTAAAAAAGCGCGCCACTGGCTCATGAACTCACAGCTTAAAGCCGGTGGTTGGGGCATATATAATGATGGCTTGCCAGAGCCTTTTGTCGGAGAGACAAATACGCTAGTCCAGGCCGAAACCCTAAGAGCGATACTGAATAGCATATAAAAGGCGCACACCTTATAGAGGCAGCCGCATATCAATCCAACCCGCCACGCAGACATAAGGTTCAGCGAGGTGAAGGACATCAACCGCTTTGCGGTCAACAGTACGCTCACCGGATGAACGCATAATTTGAACCCGATCGACATAACCATCCGCATCTAATTTAAATCGCAAATGGGTTTGTCCCCAATCCATCCCCTCCCGAAAGTCAGAGCCATAAACAAGCTTCGCAACCTCGTGAATGCGATTGATCACGACCCCCGTCTTTGCCTCGCGCTCCTGATCAATGGTTTTTATCCAAACCTCGTCTGTGAGAGATTTTGCAGAATTAAAAATGCCTGTCTTATACAGTTCTTGCAAAGCACGGGCACCATCCCGATCTCCTTCATCAATAAAATGGTTTTCACTCCCTTGGGAATCCCCCTGGGTTCTGTTCCCCTGATCTGTCGCTAAAAGAATGCCCCAGTCATTGACAGCATCACTTTTGGACTCTTGCGGATGATGTTGTTCCATCTCGACCCAGCTTGATGATTCATGAATTTGTTTTAAGCTCGCAACTTCGACACCATGGGTGCGAGGTTCTCCTGACGCGGTACTGTTGAAAACCCCCGCACTTAAATCGACGCGCTTGGGCTCTAAACCACGTTGTGTTTTTGTCTTTAACGGAGTCAATCTTTCAATTTGTTTTTCTAAGAAACCCAGTTTGCGATTTAGGCGCAAAAGCGCTGCCAGTTTACTTTGGTCATGCTCTTGAGTCGCTTGTGTTAGAGACGCACTTTGCTCTTGCTCTGGCATCGAAAGCAAAACCACCTGATGATATGATTTTGGTGTTTTTTGAAGCCCTGCATAGACCTCCTCTAAAAACACATCACCCTCTTTTGCCTCATGGATCAACGCAGGCAATTGGTTAAAAACCTCAGGGGAAAGCATAATCTCTTCGGGAAAAGTTTCAATGGCTTTTTTCGTCAGCTTTGTTAACGCATTTTGCTCCAAAACCTCAGCATGCTCAACGACATCGCCAGAGTCATCCACCATCTTTTCTTGTTCAAAATTTGGTAGAGTAAAAAGGACTAAAAGAGGAGAGCAATGTGCAATCAAAGAGAAACATATGAACCGATAATGAAACGGTTCACGCTTTGTTACAACCACACTGCTCATCACAGGTTAATTCTGACATAATTTATAGGCTTGCGCCAGAGAGCTTATCGCTTGCTTAAGGCTTATTCCATGTTTCAACTCTATTATCGATAGGTTGAAGCGTTGTAAGAAAGACATAGAGTGCCCCAAGATCGGCTTCACTCAGACCGGCATACATGTGCCAGGGCATTTCCGTATTAAAGCTACCTGCCGGTAAGGCCTGAGACAACACTGCTGGATCTTCGAAAGCTTTGAAGCGAGCAATAAACCTCGCCCTACTCCACTGCCCTAAGCCTGTTTCATGTGGCGTAAGATTACTGGATCGAACCTTACCCACAACGCCAGGCACAACAAATTCACGACCTCCAGAAAAAAAGAGGCTTGGATCCGCTTTTCCTCCCGAGTGTGGTGTATGACAAGAACCACAAAAAGCAATCTCGGCAAGATATTGACCATAAGCCAATTCGTTGTATGGATCAGGACACTCAGGGCTCTCCCATTTTTGTGGTATCGTTTTAACGATAATATTTAAGGGAAAATTGAGACGCCGTGCATGCTTTGTCTCAGGTAGAGGTGCAAGCGTTCGGATATAAGAAACAATAGCCTGCACATCATCCCTGCACAGAGATCGAAAGTATGGATAAGGCATGACTGGAAAAAGCGCTTCTCCATTTTTATCGACGCCAGCAACAATTGCATGCGCGATTTCTCCATCACTCCAATCGGCCAAAGCGGTGGGCGTAATATTGACTGCTCTAAGTTGTCCCGGGAATCCGTTTGACTCGTCATAAATTTTACCACCACCACCAGAATCATCGACTTTAACCGGCCCTGAAAAATATTTCCAATCACGTTGTGAATGACACACAACACACCCGACAACATGATTCACCAAATAATCACCACGCCCGACCAGCTCAGGCGAATCTCTTATATCGATCTGTGGTGGTGCACCGGCATTCACGCAACCTAAAAGATTGGAGACGTTAGCCAGGAGAATGTATACAAGATAGCGAAAACGTAATCTAAGAACCTTTAGACTGCTCATAAAGCCCATGTTTCTTCAGAAGGGTGCGCAATTGTTTTCGATCCATACCTGCAAGACGGGCTGCTTCTGAAATATTGCTGTTCGCCTTGGTCACCAAATCTTTTAAGTAAGCGCCTTCGAAAGAAC
>JASMKV010000049.1 GCA_030749035.1 Myxococcota bacterium
GCTTCAGCCAATCCGTAATCAATATCAGCACGTAAAGTGTGAAGAGGCACGCGGCCTTCCCGGTACCACTCGTGGCGTGCCATTTCAGCACCACCAAGACGACCCTTACATGCCAAACGCACACCCTTAGCACCAAACTTCTGTGCCGTTTGAACTGCCTTCTTCATCGCACGTCGAAATGCCACACGACGCACCAACTGCACGGCGACATTTTCAGCCACCAATTGGGCATCAATCTCAGCCTTACGCACTTCATGAATATTGACAAAGACCTCGTTCCCTGAAAGCTTTTGCAAATCGACCTTTAAGGCTTCAATGCCCGCACCTTTTTTACCAATCACGATACCTGGTCGCGGTGTATGCACATTGACCTTCACCTTATTTGCCGCTCGCTCAATTTCTACACGGCTAATTCCAGCACTCGCAAGACGCTGCTTGACGAACTCACGAATATGAATGTCTTCGTGCAACCAAGATGCATAACTTTTTTCTTCATACCAATTGGAGTCCCAACCTCGAATGATTCCAAGTCTAAACCCTACTGGATGTGTTTTTTGTCCCATAATCTACCTCGTTTAATTCTGCTGGCCTAAGACCAAGGTCACATGGCTTGTTCTTTTACGAATACGTGTCGCACGCCCCATGGCCCGCGGTAACCACCGACGCCATGTCGGCCCTTCATCCACATACGCTGTTTTCACAAACAACTTATCGATGTCGTAATCATCACGACCATCCGCATTGGCAACCGCCGAACGCAATAGCTTCGCCACTGGTTTTGCCGCTGCCTTTTCACAAAAGGTAAGCACATTTAATGCTTCCTCGACATGCTTGCCTCGAATCAAATCCACCACCAAACGAACTTTACGTGGTGAGACCCGCAGCCATCGCAATTGAGCGCTTGGTCCAAGAGCCTTTCGCTCTACGCGACGCGCTTCCGCTTTCTGACGTTGCCTTGTAGCCATAGTCCATTCCTCCTAAAAGCTCTAACGACCTTCTTTTTTCTTCAAACCTGGATGGGCATGAAAAGTTCTTGTGGGAGAGAACTCTCCAAGTTTGTGGTCAATCATATTTTCCGTGACAAAGACCGGCACAAATTTACGACCATTGTGCACAGCAAAAGTATGACCTACAAAATCGGGCAAAATTGTCGAACGTCGTGACCAAGTCTTAATCGCCCGTTTGCTGCCCGACTGATTCATTTCCTCCACCTTTTTAACAAGGTGACCATCCACGAAGGGTCCTTTTTTTACACTTCTTGGCATCCCTTATCTCCTGTTCTTACGCGAACCGCGCTTGACGATATACTTATCAGTCGCTTTATTGTTACGTGTTTTGGCACCACGCGTTGGCTTACCCCATGGTGTCACCGGATGGCGACCACCACTTGTTCGGCCTTCACCACCACCATGCGGATGATCAACCGGGTTCATGGTCACACCACGGTTATGTGGTCGTCGACCAGCCCAGCGCTTACGCCCAGCTTTACCATAATCGATGTTTTCATGCTCGATGTTGCCAACTTGTCCAATGGTGGCCCGGCAAGTCTCAAGAATCTTGCGCTGCTCGCCTGATGGCATCTTCAGCAAACAATAACCTGATTCTCGCGCCATGATTTGTGCTACACCGCCAGCTGAACGCACCATTTGCGCGCCTTTGCCCGGCTTCATTTCAACAGCATGGATCAACGTACCAAGCGGCATATTCTTCATCGGCATCGAGTTTCCAGGCTTAATATCCGCCTCTGGACTCGAAACGACTTCCATGCCTTTCTCTAAACCCATCGGGGCAAGAATATAGCTTTTTTCACCATCGAGATAATGTAAGAGCGCAATACGCGCCGAACGGTTTGGATCATACTCAATGGAAGCCACCTTTGCAGGCACACCTTCTTTGTTGCGTTTGAAATCAATGAGACGATAGCGCTGCTTATGACCGCCACCGCGAAAACGCACTGCAGTTCGTCCTTGATTGTTTCTGCCGCCATTGCGGTTTTTCTTTACAACCAATGAACGAAGAGGATTATTCTCTTTTGAAGTCAAAGCTTCAAAATCCGACACCATCATCGTTCGACGACTTGGCGTTGTTGGTCTAAATTTTCGAGTACCCATCTGCCTTACTCCGTCGCGAAAAAGTCAATCACATCACCCTCTTGAAGGGTCACGATGGCTTTTTTCCAATTTGGCTTGCGTCCAATACTGGAACCTCGCCGTTTCAATTTGCCTTGATAAATCGAGGTATGAACCTTGTCGACTTTCACCCCGTATACGCTTTCGACTGCATCTTTGATTTGATACTTGTTCGCGGTCCGCACAACTTCAAAAGAAATTTGATTATAGCGGTCTGCAATATCAGCAGCGTGCTCTGTGATGATTGGTCGAACCAAAATATTATTGGTCTCCATTAGCAACCTCCTCTACGGAACTCGTCGTTCCCAGCGCTTTGCTGGTCACAATATTGAGTGCCGCTTGCGTAATCACCAATTTGTCGTGGTTCAAAATATCATACACATTAATTGCGTTTGCACTGATGTATTTGCATTTTGGAACATTACGCATGGACAAACCCAATGTGTCGTTCGAATGGTCGACGACAAGTGCGCTCTTGCTTCCCAATTTAGCAAGAAACCCAAGCGCTGTTTTGGTCTTCGGTGTCTCAACGACAAACTGGTCGAGAACGGTCAGCGCCTCTTCCTTCACGCGTAAAGACAATGCGCTGCGCAATGCCGAACGTCTAGCTGAACGCGGCAAACGATAAGAGTAATCTCTTGGACGCGGTCCCATCGAAACGCCACCACCAACATGATGAACCGAGCGATTTGAACCTTGACGCGCACGGCCACCACCCTTTTGTTTAAATGGCTTTGCCCCTGTGCCAGAAACCTCACTCACACGCTTTGTGGAATGTGTTCCTGCACGCCAACTTGCGCGTTGGGCCTTAACTTGTTCCCAAAGTAAAACTTCGTTAACTTCAACAGCAAATACCGTATCCGTCAGATCGACCGTTCCTACCTTTTCAACATCTTTATTATAAAGCTGTACTTCCATTGTCGCACCTTTTAGCTTTTGATCTCAACATCAACACCAGCCGCCAAATCTAACTTCATCAACGCATCCAACGTTTGTTGGGTAGGCTCAATGATATCCATCAAGCGCTTATGCGTGCGAATCTCGAACTGCTCGCGTGATTTTTTGTTAACGTGAGGGCCACGCAAAACTGTGTACCGATGGATTTTCGTCGGCAACGGAATAGGCCCCGCCACTGAAGCACCAGTGCGACGAGCGGTATCTAGGATTTCGCGCGCCGATTGGTCCAACACTTTGCTATCGTACGCCTTTAAGCGTATCCGAATCTTTGTTTGAGTCATTGTAAATTTACTCCACAATATCCGTTACAACACCAGCACCTACCGTGCGTCCACCTTCACGAATGGCAAAGCGAACTTCTTTTTCCATCGCGATAGGGCAAATCAATTCAACATCCATAGCAACATTGTCACCTGGCATAACCATCTCGGTGCCTTCAGCAAGCTGAATAGAACCGGTCACGTCTGTTGTTCGAAAATAGAACTGAGGACGGTAGTTGTTGAAGAAAGGAGTGTGACGACCACCCTCTTCCTTGGTTAATACATAAACTTCACACTTAAACTTCTGGTGAGGATTGATCGTTCCTGGATG
>JASMKV010000050.1 GCA_030749035.1 Myxococcota bacterium
TACGACTTTGCTGACGGCGTTGTTTTCTTGGTCTGTAATATTGAGTATAATTTCTTTAGTTCCGAGTCCGGAACTCAATTCAAGTGCAATCGATTGAGGTGATTGGTTGCATATCGTCATTTGACTTTGTGCAACGCCAGAACCCATGATCTTGACGGTTTGAGACAAAGGACATTCAAATTCGAGAGAAATTGTTTGTTCGACAACGGCGGCATAATTTTGTGGTGAAAGCACATTCAAGGATGTGTTGTCGCTTTGGTGATCAGGAGGGTCATCTGGAGGGAGAACATAATGACTCTGTTCAATCCATGTTTGGATGATGTACGTAAATTCTGACCGCCACCTCTGGTCATACTGGGGCATGATACCGTCAAAATCGGCGAATTGTAGTGATTGATAGAGGGGGGATTGTGCAGGGGCACCAGGCCGTACAAGCCAGGCAAAGAAATCTTCCTGACTGTGTAGATCATCAAAAGAAAATATTGGAGCTTCGCTGCCGCTGTGACAGTTGATACAGAATGAAGAGAAGAGTGCTTTACTTTGTGTAAAGCTTGGAAGTTCGAGTTCTGCATCAACACGTACGACAGGAATGGTATGAGCAGCGTTGTTGCTGCTTGTACTGATATGGATGGTTTTGACCCCAATGTCCGCACTTAAAAGGACGTTAACTTGCACAGGGGAGTTTCGACAGACAAAAGAGCCCTCTTCTTTTATGCCGGGTCCATACAAGGTTATGCGATCTCCTGATGGACAGTGCATTTCCAGAAGAATCGATGACCTCGAAGTACTTGCATAGGGGACGGGAGAAAGCATCTCTATACCCGTATCGACTGTATTTAGTATCGGATTTTCTGGTGGAATATGTGGTTCACCATCAACATACACAGCACATGCGACATCTGTGAGAACAAGCAAGAAGAGTTGCGCGAAATATAAACAAGACCTGTAAGAAATGTGTTTTATACAAGTCATATTGTGTTTCTTTCGCCCCACACTTTTCCGAATACACGCCAGGTTGAGCGCACAAGTCTATTGTGCAAACTTCTCGTGGAACGAATGGTGCAGGAATTAGGCCACTTGATGACTTATGGGATTTTGTTGTTTTTTTTCAGGCATCTTTGATGCTCAGTGGCCTGGAACGGGTTAGAGAGCGGAATAAAAATACACAATTACTGTGCTTAAAGTCGTATTTTTAATACTTGAAGTATTAAAAATGCTTACGTTTTGAGGGCAGGTCAAAAAAAACTTAACTCAAACTTGCTGCGTATCTACTTTATCAAGATTGACAATCCAGGTTAATTCCCACTTAAGGTCACATTGGCGATGCGTATGGTTGGGGCGCCACTGGATCCGCGCATGGTTAAATCGCTGCCGATGGCATCAATATTTTGCAACATATCTAAATAGTCTCCAGCAATGGTCACTTCCTGGACAGGGTGGACGACTTCGCCTTTTTCGAGCCAAAGGCCGTTGGCACCACGTGAATAATCACCAGTCACACTGTTCAGGCCGCGGCCCATACCGCGGGTCAGCAATAAGGCTCTATCTGCCGATGCGAAGATCTCTTTAGGATCGTCGCCCCCGGCTTCGACATAAACATTAAAGGTACCTGGGTGAGGCATGGAGGCATAGCCGCGTCTGGCACAGGCATTGGCTTTTTTGCCGGCTTTGCGCGCGGTATAAGTGTCGTAGAGAAAAGTTTTTAAAGCGCCCTTGGAGATCAAGTCTTTGCGGTAGGTTGCAAAACCTTCGCCATCAAAAGGGGCCGAGCCAGTGCCACGGACGACATGAGGGTCGTCGATAAGGGAGATGCCTGGAACAGCAATGCTGGCGTCGAGTTTATCGGCCAAAAATGACGCTTCTTTAAAAACCATATCGCCATCGATGGCGCCGAGCATATTACAGAGAAAACCTGCTGCCATATGGGGCTCGAGAATAATGGGTACGTTTTGGGTTTTGACTGGTTTCGCACCGAGCATGCGTGCAGCGCGGGTGGCCGCGGTACGCCCTATACTTTCAGGGCTATCTAAATCTTCAAAATGCGTTCTCGAATCGTACCAAACTTCGGTTTGCAGTTGTCCGTCAGCCTCGGCGATGGGGTTGCACCACAGGGATATACCGGTACCTTCAATCTGACGTTCGACACCGGTTGAGCTGAGCATGACCGAGCAGGACTCACCCGAAGAGACGCCACTGTCGCGAAATTTTTTCACTCGAGGGTCGGTTGCTCTGGCAGATTCTTCCAAGGTGTGGGCCATACGAATTTTTTCTTCAGTGCTTAAAAGTGGAATGGCGGGGTCATAGAGATCGAGTTCGACATCACTTTGAAATTTGGCGGCGGCATCGGGCAGTCCGTTGTGGGGGTCTTCGGCGGCTTCTTTGGCCAGGTCGACCGCAGTTTGGGCAACATCCTTTAAGGTGTCGTTGCGAAAATCAGAGGTGAGACAAAAACCAAGTTGTTTATCAACAAAGACCCGTAGACCAATGCCTTTGGCCACAGCCTCGGTGAGGGTGACAATCTTGCCATCACAAACTTTGACTTCAAAGTCCGTCGAGCGGGTGGCAACCACGTCGGCGGAAGTTGCGCCGGCGGCCATTGCGCCTTCAAGAAGTTTTTGCGCTGTATCTTGTAAGTTTTTCTCAACCGACATCGGTGCCTCCAACGGTCATCTCGTCAATACGCACTGTTGGCAGACCAACGCCGACAGGTACTGTTTGACCATCTTTACCGCAAGAGCCAATCCCTGGATCGTGCTCGAGATTGTTGCCGACCATAGAGACGTTTTTCATGCTTTCAGGGCCGACACCGATAAGGGTTCCACCTTTGACTGGCGCTGTGATTTTTCCGTTTTCAATCATATAGCCTTCGCGAACTTCAAAAACGAAGTTACCGTTGGAGATATCAACCTGTCCGCCCCCAAAGGCGGCGCAATAGAGCCCT
>JASMKV010000051.1 GCA_030749035.1 Myxococcota bacterium
CACAATCCTAAAAAGCTAAGTCGCCAAAACAAAGATGCTTTTTCTTTAGTATCAATTTTGCAGATTGCGTTTAGTTTAAAGGTTTCACAAGGGAGATTTCTCATTCGCTAATTGTACATCTTGAATAAACAAAGGACTGCACATCATTTATTTCTTCAAACGTTTTCTTATAAGTTTTATTTTTGCTTTAACTTTCTCGGCTTGTCATTTTCATTATGAATTTGAAGCGCCAGAGTTTCCTTCTGCGCAGGGTGATGAACAAAAAAATGTGATGATTCCGACAAACATTGCGCCCATTCATGACCCTGAACAAGATGGGCCTCTAAGTTGCGATGAGCGTGAGACACAAGCACGCACGGAATTGCGCTCTATTGTCGAACAATATTCCTACTGTGAGTCTGACGATGATTGTGAAAGAGCTGGTCTCAACAATGACTGCTATGGGTCGTGCGGGACTGTGATCAATAAGTATGGTGCTTCTCCTCTTCGGCAAAAAGTTGAAGAGCTCAACGCAGGCATTTGCTTTGAATACGGGGACAGCTGTCCCTATCTCACGCCGCTTTGCATGCCTTATGGTTGGTCCGATGTGCTTTGTCAGGAGAACAAGTGTGTTCAAGTGCAGCAGGAGAATGGCAGTGACGATGCTGGCGCAGGAGAAGGTGAGAGCGATAACGACGATGGTATGACAGGCGATGACGAGAGTGGCACCGGCAGCGACGATGGCATGACAGGCGATGACGAGAGTGGCACCGGCAGCGATGATGGTATGACGGGGGATGGTGAGAGTGGCACCGGCAGCGACGATGGGATGACAGGTGATGACGAGAGTGGCACCGGCAGCGATGATGGCATGACGGGGGATGGTGAGAGTGGCACCGGCAGCGACGATGGCATGACGGGGGATGGTGAGAGTGGCACCGGCAGCGACGATGGCATGCCAGGCGATGACGAGGATGAATCCGAGAGCGACGATGGTATGCCAGGCGATGACGAGAGTGGGGCCGGCAGCGACGATGGGATGACAGGCGATGACGAGAGTGAATCAGGCAGCGACGATGACATGACAGGCGATGACGAGAGTGGCACCGGCAGCGACGATGGCATACCAGGCGATGATGAGGATGAACCCGGCAGCGACGATGGTATGCCAGGCGATGACGAGAGTGGGGCTGGCAGCGATGATGCGTTTTGGTCTGAGGCTGCGCCGAGTTTGGATACCCGACTTGTCTATGTCAGCTCTTCACAAGGCGATGATTCACAGAGCGGAACGTCTATCGATGATCCGGTTCGTACTCTTGCTGAAGCGAAGAGCCTTATGCGCGACGGATTTCCCGACAGGATGCTGCTTAAGCGGGGCGATGTTTGGCATGAGTCCTTTGAAGCATGGACATTGAGTGGCCGTTCTGCCAATGAACCGATGGTCATTGGCGCCTATGGGGAAGCTGCGGAGCGCCCACACATCGAGCTTACCGAGCAAAGGGCCATGTATCTCCTTGGCTCACCCAAACATCTTTGGATCACGAGTCTACGTGTGAGCGCGACAACACCCTCGGAACGTCAGGGATTCTTGTTTCACTACAGCGGCAGTGATGGCGAAGATCTGCTTTTCGAAGATCTTTATATCGAGGGTTTTAATGGCAACATTATGGTGGACCAAACCGATTCAGCGACCGCGCCTTATAATAATATGCGCTTTCGTCGCGTGATCAGTGTAGACGCCGTACTTGCTCATGATGACGGTGTGCCTACGACGAGTACGGGCACACAGGGGCTTTTCTTAAGTTATACCGATGGCGCTTTGATTGAGGAATCGATCTTCGATCATAATGGCCGCGCACAGGATCCCAATCTTGAGATTTCAGGACTCTTTGCGCACAATATCTACATTGCTGCGGACAACCAGAATTTTGAGATGCGTGGCTCGATTGTGGCCAACGCCGGCAGCCATGGCATCAAATGCATGAGCGGTGGGGTGCTGCGTGATAATGTGTTTTTGCGCAATCCGATTAACATGATGCTTGGTCATGCGCATGCGAACCCCGGTGGTTCGGTCTCATTGGCTGAAAACAATATCATCTTAGACTCTCAGGCGATCAACTCAGAGATGCCCAGGGGCTGGGGTATTAACCTGATGAATCTCAAAGATTCTTTTGTGCGCAACAATATAATTGCCGGCCTCAATTCGCAATCGTCAGGGGGCAAAGGGATTATTATTAATATCGACGATGAGAATGCATTTGATGATGTTCGTCTTGTCGACAATGCTGTTGTCGATTGGCCAGGCGTCGCCTTCACGGTTTGGCTGGATGATAATGCACCTTACGATTTGAGGTTTAAACGTAATCATTTGGATACCCGTGGTGATAGTTTCATGTTTCATCTGAGTGAGCACGAACTGGCGGATGAAGTGACCTTTGCAGACAACATCTATTATGCGGATCCAATTCCTGTCTTCGCCAGTGTCGATAACGCTTATTGGGATACGAGTCAGTGGCAGAATTCCGCCAACGATGTCGGCAGCACAGTGGTGCCCTATGTCGAAGGCAAGTGGGATGCTTTGTCAATCGAGGCCTATCAAGAATCGATTGCACAGACGTCAACGCTGGATGCATTCATGTCCATGGCCCGCGCCCAGCGCCAAGGTGCCTGGGACCAGCGCTATACTGCCGAGGCAGTGCAAGAGTATTGTTTTGCGCAATTTGATACACAAGGGGGAAACTAAATTCCTATTCCAGGTTTTTTGGTCGATCCTGTGGATAAGGGATTTATTCCTTAAAAGCATTCGCTTAACTGTAGCCATAGGGTCAAGAGAGGAAAAGGGTGGCGCGTGCTTATTGTTACCCTGTCTGGATTTTTTTTGCTTTTAGAGTTGGGGTGTTTCTAAGGTATCGTAAGGATCGATGGCGGTGGCTTGTCCGGTTGTAAGCCAGGACGCAATCCATGCTTGAAGTTGTGTTTTGGCTTCAAGGGAGGATGGCAAGTTGTCGTGCGTGGCTGGACTGACTTCTTCACCTGTGGAGATGCGGTCATATTGGAAATAGACGGCGCTTGCTTCTGAAGAATGGTTGGCACTCACGGGGGCAGGCGCAGTGGCCAGGGCGCTGACATCTTCAGCGATGGGTTGCATATGGGTAAGGCCCATGGCGCGGGCCAGAGCGTGGCCGCAGGCTGCAGGGACGGTTTCATCGATTAAGGCCACGGGTAAAAGAATGTCCGGCGCGGCGCCACCAAAGGGACGATGGGTCAATATCCTTGTGCCCCAAAGGGCTGGGTCCGCCGCATCCACCAAGGTTTGGGCGACGGGCAAGAGACGACTGAGACCAGCAGCACCACCGGCCATGGATTCTATAAGTGGTCTGTAAGAATCCATATCGTTGCTCTCGAGGGCAAAATTGATCAGATGTCCGCCACCCACCCAAAACACACCAGCTTGTAAGCGATTTGAGGTGGCCAAAAGACCGGGGCCGAGCAAGGCACCTAAGCTGATGCCGACATAGGCCATCTGTGAAGTATCGAGATCGGCGGTGCCATCGCCATCGATGTCTGGATCCTGCGCCAGCAGTTCTAAGAGTTGCAACCTGTCCAGATTGGTTTGCGTAAAGGAGCCTTGGATGGCCAGCCCGTCCATGGCCAGGTTCGACAGATCGATACCTAAAAAGGGCAAGGCTGGTATGGCGGCGCTGCCGGCGGTTGGGTGGTCGCCGTGATAGAGCGCATCGATGGCAACAACCGCAACATGAAGCTCGCTAAGCTGCGACATGAGCAGAGAAGAGCCACCGCGGTTACCGCTCATATTGTGTCCATAGATGATGACCGGGTAGGGTCCCGGAGCGTCCTTAGGCAGGAGGGTCCGGACCTCGAGGGTCCAGGGTGTTTGGGTTTGAGCATTGAGGACTTGTCCTTTTGCTGCGCGAAAATCTGTGGCAACGAAAGTTCCATCGCAGCGGCGCCATGATGTTTCTGCAACGCAGCTGGAACGTTCT
>JASMKV010000052.1 GCA_030749035.1 Myxococcota bacterium
ATCGGCTTCCGCCAACATCATCTGGATCACGGTCGGTCCACAACTGGCCGTAAAGCGCTGAAAGAGACCGTCGTTGTTGGAATCGGTATCATCTTGAGTGCGATCATGAATAACACCACGCCGATCCCAGAACCCCAGCGCATCGATGTGACTGGTGTTTTCTAAAGGGTTCAAATCCAAAACCGTCGCCCGCTTTTCCAGCTCGGCAGGGCTTAAACCTTTGAGACGCTGGGCAAAGTGCTGGAGTTCATTCAGGGCCTTAGATTCCTTTAAGCGCCCTGCTCTTGCCACCGTAGCGCGAAGCAAGAGACCTTGGGCAAAAGGCGTATCAACTTGCTGCAAAAGCTTCTCCAGGCTTTTTTGGAGCGACTTCGGCCACACGAGCATTGCTTCCTCGAGTCTCTTAACTTCCCGACGATTAAGTAACGCTTCGCTGCCGGGCAAGGTCGACGCACGGGGCAATTTTGCTGCCGCCAGCAGCAGAGCCTGCAAACTCTTAGGCCTTGGCGCGTTCGTCGCGGGATGCAGGTCAAGACCATCGCTTAGGGTTGTGAGGTTTGCTGAGGGAGTTGAGTCGACAGCGCCACGCCTTGCGGGATCGGGCCCTAAAGTGGCTGGAGAATTGGCGTGCACCGGCCTTGGCATAACGAAGCATTTTCCTTCCGGGGCACCTTTAAATTATCGTCGAAATCGCAAAAAAGTTACTTCTGAGCGGCAAATAATGTGCTTGTCTAAAAGCCAAAGCACACCTCAATAAAGCCTCAAACCACACTGTTTTTTAAGGGGTTTTAGCGATCGACAGAAACAGGTGTTGCTGCAAAACCAGGCAGGCTTTATCCCGCAAAGAGCTGAACCCCATCAGGCGAGAGGCAAGCGATAATTTCTTCTCGATAGGCAGGCATATATCGGTCGTTTTTGAGTTCGGCAAAAAGCCAATCCCTGGCTTCGGTTTCTAAAAAACGCACCCGCATATAGAGCAGATCGTCATTGAAAACCGCCGGGTGACTCTCTGGAGTCACCTTCCCTTCGAGCACTTCAACGACCAAAGTTTTAGCCTCTTGCATGAAATCGTCACTCATATCCTAGTCTCCGCTCTCCCTAAGATTACGGTGCGGTGCCTCTGGGTCAACCCCCAAAGCACGGAAATTGTCTTCAACCAGAGAGATAAACTCCGCCTCGCTCGCCCCACGATGTTTGGCCTCCGCCAGCGCTTTTGAAATAGCCTCGGCCCGCAATGAACCAAAACTATAGCGCCCACCTAAATCCCCCGAAGGTTCAGCACCGGTGGCCACGCCAAGCGCCTTACCATCGGTGAGCATGGGTGTGCTCTTCATGAAATGGTTTGGTTTGCTCTCGGTATAGCTCGCAATCGCATCGAGGACCCGAGTGGTGGCTTCATCCCCGCTGGTATAAATGACAATATTTTCTGAACGCCCAGAAACCGCCGCGGCCCCTGATATTTTGGCCATTTCGACACCAGGAAATTTTCCTGGGTTATCAATGATTTCTTTAACGACAAAATCCATCACTTCCGGCGCATGGTCAGCACGGGCATTGATATAGACGCGTTCGCGAATGGTCTCGGGTTGCCAATTGGCCCGTTCAAAACGAAAGAAGGTTGAATGCAATCTTGCCACATCAACATCACCATTTTTAGCCGCTGCCAGGGCTTGTGAAATGCCGTTATATTCGCTGGCCAGAAAACCACTCTGCACATTCGAAATCGCATCGCTGGGTCTGGCGCTGGCGATATCCCCTAAACGTGACGCATAGGCCTCGGGTCGTAAGGCTTTAAGCGGATTGGCTTCGGAGGCACGGTTATAAAGGCGGTAAATGGAATTCTTATCCCAGGCCGCATCGGGCTGGCCCCAAATGGTCTTGAGCATATCATCAAGGCTGGCTCTAGAGGTCTTGACCTCCGGCAAATCCTGTAAGCGGGTGGCAGGAACCACATCAAACTCTGCCGGCTTTTCCAAAAGCAGGCGGTTTTCTGGCTGCGCAAAAAACTTTTTCACCGCCTCAGCGTTCGTGCCCGAAAGCTTAGAGACAAGTTCGATGGTCACCGCATCTTTGGCCGCCGGATCTGTAAAATGTCTTTTAAGAACCGCATCAATACGCTGCGCATTTAGCCCCGGCACACTCTCCACAAGTTTATCTTTTAATTTTTTTGCCGCCTGACCCTGTCGCTGGACCAGGGAAAGTGTGTCCATTCCACTTTTGCCGGGAAGCAAGCTGTCGCGAAACCAGTCACGTAAATCACGCCCCATCTCAACTGAGATTT
Source organism: Myxococcota bacterium (assembly GCA_030749035.1). Lineage (GTDB taxonomy): Bacteria > Myxococcota > XYA12-FULL-58-9 > XYA12-FULL-58-9 > JASMKV01 > JASMKV01. Next base: position 2,282 of record JASMKV010000052.1, read on the forward strand.
CCGCAGGAAGTTTGTCGAGACCGCGTGAGTCCAAATAAAGTTTCGCCAAGGTAGGATCGGCGTGAAG
>JASMKV010000053.1 GCA_030749035.1 Myxococcota bacterium
TATTCAATATACCGGGGCGACTGATGCGGATTTGGTCGTTCGTGATGATCCTCGTGATGCGGAAGCATGGGATGTGGATGTCGAGGTCGGCACAGGGACGCTTTCTTTTAAGTGGAGCAGTTGTTGTACCGACGGCTTTGGGCTCAACCCCTTAAATGCTTTTGGCTGTATCGATTTTCATGTGACAGAAAATGTCGGTATCGATGGCTTGCGTGTTTGGGTGAACGAAGATGAATATGTCGACCTTGAGCTGCAAGAGGACTTCAGTCTTTGTTTAAGTGATTAACCCTCAGGCACAAATTCAATGTCGAGTAAATAAAGCAAGGTGCCCTGTGCACTGGTTTGTGCTTCAATCCATGAGATATCTGGATCATCTAAAGGCGAGGTGTAGTTTGCGAGCAGAAAAGTATGGGCTCCAGTGCGCCGTACGGATGGGAAAGCGGTGTCGCCAGCGCCAGGCAAGTCTTGAAGATGCTCGAGACGTCGTTCAGCCTTGTTGATTTTGTAGATTGCGGAGGTTTTTGCGCGCAGGGAGTAGGGGAGTTGGCTCTCGTCGTTGCCATAAATGCCGTCAATATCCCTACGAGCAACGAGGTAGATGTCATCGCCGTGGCGAAAGAGTTCTGGCGAGTCGTAGCGATTTGGATCGGCGGTGTCACCGCAGTCCCATTGGCTTAAGCTCCCTGCAGACGCATGGCAAAGATGCGAGCCCTTGCCACTGGCATCGCCTTCTTGATTGCGCAGGACGGCCCAAAGTGAGCCGTCGCTGTCGAATTCAAAGGCCGCTTCGCTTGAACCACCGGCGTGCACAAAGTCCGCGTCTTCGACATTGTGAAATGTTTGCCCATCGTCTGATTCTTTGAAAAAGATTTCCACATAGGGTTCTTGCTCGGAGCTGTAAAGGATCCCCGCATAGGAAGTCATATAGGCTTTGCCGTAACGCACTTTGATGTCCCACGGAATTTCTCCCTCGTTGATGAATATTTCCGGTTCTTGCCATTGTCCGCTTTTCTTTTGAGTGCAGCGCCAAAAAGCTTTGGGTTCAAAAGCCAAGGGGTCCACACCGCCTTCAAAGAAAAAGAGTTGCAGAGTGTTGTTCAAGGAGAGAAAGCGGGGTTCCCGCATATCAGACCCAATGTGGATTTTGGTCTCAAAATCCCATGTTGCGCCCATGTCGTTTGAGGACATGACCCACATGATGGTTTGACTCGATGCAAAATGGGTTGGGGCAGAACGCCAGGCCATATAGAGGCGCTTGTCATGGAAAACAATATCCACATTGTTGTTTGAGGCACTTGGTGTCATCTCTTCTGGCAAGAACGCAGAGGGAACAATCCATCTTGGTTCACTTATCTCAAGCGTATATTCGATGGAGGCATCCACCTGATAGTCGTTGGGGTCATCGCTCGGGGTGGTTAGGGAGTCGGAGGAACAAGCAGATAAAATGCATAGGAGCAAAGCGCTGCAAATGAAGATGGAACGAAACATAGGTTTCTTTAGGGCAAGTGCGGCCAAAAGAAAAGTGACGAGGCGTACTTTGCGGTGAAAATATTCTAGTTGCCTAAAATGATGTTCACCAGAGAGATGACGTCCGTAATGGCAAGGTTGCCGTTGCCGTCAAGATCATAGTTGGCGTCGTATTCACCGTCAAGAATGAGGTTGATCACCGAGGTCACGTCTGTGATGTCGTGGGTTTCTGGAGATTCTTCTTGCGCATTGCTCTGGCCTACCACGAACTCATTATATTCCAGCTCTTGCACGGGCCCGGCAAGCTCTGTCAGAAGCATTGTTGTGCGGCTCGTGAGATCCGAATCTTCGCTAAGGGTTAAGCAGATACTCTCGGCGGCAGAGAATTCCTCACCGTTGACCAAGGTAAAGCGGATGTCGTCAAGACAGAGTTGGTCAGGAATTTGTTCCTGGTCCTGACCGCGGTTTGTGCCGTTCAAAGAGAGATTGTTGTTCTCATCGTTCTTGTCTTCATCCTCATCTTTTTCGACAGGGTCCAGCTTGAGCCCGGTGAGGAGCATGCTGCTTAGCACTTCGATGATGTTGTCTGCGCCTGCGGCGCTTAAGGAGTTTGGCTCGACTTCGATGCTAAAGTCGCTGTCTGCAAGGATGCCACCCTGTGCATTGTCGATGGCATAAGGACCACTGAGTTCAAAGGAGAGGGCCTGGATTTCTACGCCGTTGCTGCCGTCGATGTGGATGTCGAGATTGCTGCCATCGAACTCTCCTAAGGAGATGCTCAGATCCGCGTCACAGCCACTTTCGCTGTCCGGGACACAAGCGCCACATGCATCGACTGATGCGGAACCGTTCCATTGACCGTTACAGTCGAGAATACAGCTCTCATCGCCGATCAGGTCTTCGGCACAGAAGTCGACCTCATCGGTACACCAAACGTCAAGGTCAGAACATTCGCTGTTGCATGTCAAAAGAAGGGTTGCCAGTGACGGGGGATTGGCCATGTTCATGTAGTTGTGCTGAATGTTTTCAATACATGAAGCACACTCTTGGACTGGAGCAGCACAAATCTCATTGCCATGGCAATCGGTGAGCATTTCATCCATACCGCCGCAGATGCCACAGCTGTCGGTGTCATTGGTTGCACACTCGGGCTCAGGATCGGTGTTGTTGGTGACGTAACCACTGTTACATTCGTAGATTGCAGGGTCATCAACACAATCTGTATACGTATACTCTTCATCTCCCAGGCCATCTTCATCGCCATCCCAATAACAGGTCACTTCCTGACAGGGCGCTTCTTGCTCGGGGCATTCGTAGCCGTCGAGCTCACATAGGTCAAGGCATGGTCCGGCTTCTGCAAGTAGCGCATTACCCCAGACATCAGAGATGACCATGTCGGTGAGGCATAATTGGCTGGCACTTTGCGGGGATAGGGATGCAATTTCGACAATGGTCAGAAGTCCGGTGCTTGCGGGGATAGACGTGCCAATCAAAGAAAATGCAAGAATGGTGGCCGCACTGGTTGCGCTTGTACTTGAGCCTGAAATGGTTAAGCCGGATTGCTCAACGAATCCGTTCGAGGCGCCCACAAATTCGATTCCAAAAGTGCTGTCGGTGTTCGCTGTGAAGATGGGTTCATTGTGGATGCCAAATTGAAATCCGCCAATGGCGTGAGTGCTCTCGAGAACCAATTCAATGGTGCCGGTGCTGTGGTCATAGGCGCCGATGGAAATTGTGACTTTGTTTTGGGGTTCTCCTGCACAAGTGCTGTCATCACCGTTGCAGACATTGCAGACATCGTATTCGCCGATGCAATCATCCTGCGCGTCACAGATACCATCTTCGTCGTCATCCGTGCCATTGCCAGCACAAACACCGCAAGCATCGAGCACATTGCCTTCACAGTCACAAGCATTGGGCAGTAAGTCTGTGCAGCCGCAGGCATAGATGGCGCCAGGACCATTGCATTGGCCGCATGCATCGTATGTGCCTACGCATGCATCATCTGCGTCGCAAATACCATCTTCGTCGTCATCCGTGCCATTGCCACCACACTCGCCGCAGGCGTCAAGAACATTTCCAGCACAATCACATGCGCCTTCAGGGATGCCGTTGCCATTACAAACGCCGCATGCATCAAGTGTTGCATCGCCGCCGAAGACGCCAGCGCAATCTTCCAGGCAGTCATT
>JASMKV010000054.1 GCA_030749035.1 Myxococcota bacterium
ACGAGCTGCCGCCACATTCAGAATTGGAATTCTATGGCTTCTGCGACCCCAGTCTCGGCCGCACCGCCAAGTCGGACTTCTCTTGCATTTCGACGCTGGGAAGGCACCAGAAGTCAGGCGAGATCTATGTCGTCGACGTCGACATGGCGCGGTGTCCGGCAGGGCAAATTCGCACATCGATTTTGTCCAAGTTCCAGCAGTTCAGCTATCGTCAGTTCGCCGGCGAAAACAACTCGTTTCAGGCTGTACTGACCTGCCCCCACATATGTGTCCACATCCAGAGTTAGGATGTGGCTGTTAACTTCGGTTTGATGACTACCGGTGCAGGTGGCCGATATCCCAATGCGCTGTGAGGTCGGCGGTGATTGTAGTGCCGCCTCCAGGCGTCGGTCAACACCTTCGCCTCCGGCACACTCGAAAAGACCTCACCGTTAAGCAGTTCATCTCTGAGCTTACCATTGAAGCTTTCGATGTAGCCGTTCTCCCAGGGACTGCCCGGCTCGATAAACAGGGTTTGCACACCCAGTCTTGCCAGCCATGATCGCACCGCTCTGGCCACAAACTCGGGCCCATTATCTGAGCGGATGTGCTTCGGGACACCATACCTCAACATCAACTTGGCCAGCGTTCGTAGCACCTCCCGGGAGGTCTGCTTACGATCTACGTCGATGGCCAGACACTGCCGGCTGTATTCATCCACCACCGTCAGGAATTTCAACTGCCGACCATCACCCGTCCTGTCGAAGACAAAGTCATAGGCCCAGACATGGTGGCGATACTCGGGTCGTAAGCGGATGCAGGAGCCGTCGTTAAACCACAGCCGTCCACGTTTGGGCTGACGGGCTGGCACCTTCAACCCTTCCTGTCGCCAGATCCGCTCTACCCGCTTGTGGTTCACAAGCCAACCATCGGCCCGTAGCAGGGCGGTGATGCGGCGATATCCATACCGACCGTACTCGGTCGCCAAAGACACGACATGGGCCACCAAAGCCGTTTCGTCATCGGACAGGATGGAGGCATATCGCTGAGTACGGCGCACCTGGCCCAACACACGGCAGGCCCGACGCTCCGAGACAGTCAGCATTTCACACACGTGAAGGACTGCCTCTCGTCGCCGCGTCGGGCTCAGAAGTTTCCCCGGGAGACTTCCTTGTGAATCGACAGATCCAATGCCTGGTCAGCCACAAGACGTTTCAATCGTCCGTTTTCCTGCTCCAGCTCCTTGAGACGCCGAGCCTCATTCACCTCCATACCGCCGTATTGCTTGCGCCACCGGTAGTAGGTCTGTTCGCTGATGCCAAGCTCACGAACCGCCTCAGCGATCGTTTTGCCCTCACTGGTCCGTATCTCTGCCTGACGAAGGTGGCCGATGATCTGCTCTGCCGTGTAACGCTTTCTCGACATACTAACCCCCTTGTTGTGTCCCAAATCCTAACTCTGGAAATGGGAACATTCCAGGGGGGCAGGTCACTCCCACATAGAAGGACACAGACGAGTGGTTTCGTGGGTCAAGAGGGGGATTAGCTTATTTCTTGTTATTTGTGACAGATGCTATAGCAATCAAGCGGCGGACACATCGACGTCTCTGAGCCAAGCCACTTCAGTCTTGTCAGACAACTCAAGAAATTTTGAATGGTGGGAGTCTTGTTCGCCCTCTATCATGCTGGGATATCCGTTGTCCACCCAGGTTTGAAAGACTGTGTCCGATTGTTCGATCTCAAATTCGATGCGAACTCGATTGATTTCACCGAATAGGCTCACCAGAAATCTCGGTTCTTTATGGCTCGGATTAGATTCTCTATCGAGCGCTAATGCCTCTTTGTATGCTCCAAGAAAAGCGTGATAATTGATGGCTTTAATGGTGTGGGTGATCTCAAGCCGCATGATGCATCTCTTTCTGCCAAAGGTTTATGAGAGTCAATAGCGCGCTGAACTTGTGTGCTACCGGATAGTAGTTTCAAAAGGCATTATCGTGAGTCTGGTGTTCCCTTGTGCAAGCGATTTCCGTCGTGTCGGGACCTACGAGCTCAGGAAGGGCTGAGCGCAGAAGAATAGTTCAGCAGCAGGCGAGCGAAAACTGCACATGCGGACGCAGGGGCAAACGAGGCACCGACCGGCAGGCCTGCGAAAAACCAGAATGGGACCCCGGATCTGCGGCAGGTGGAAGAAGGGGCCGGGGCCTTGGGGGGCGGGCTGTCCCCGCCCGGGGACGAAGCATCGC
>JASMKV010000055.1 GCA_030749035.1 Myxococcota bacterium
CTTTGAACATCGACTATCCGGAAACCTCAGAACTGATCACCGTGCAAGGAAGCATCAAAGCGCAAGGTGACGATGAGGCCATCACGGCGATTGCTGGAGCGCTCGTCAAAGGCAGCGGCATCAGCCCAGGGGGACGCGAAGTGCAATCGACGCTCATGGAGACCGATGAAAATGGCTTCTTCAGCATTCTTTTTCCCGTCGGCACGACAGATCTCGAACTTCATACCGAATCGGGTACCACCACCATGTTGCCTGAAAAAGTTGTTCCCCTAAGCACAGAACTCGATCTGAGTGCCCTGGAGATTGTCCTCGACCTTCCTGAACAACATGCCGTCAATATCCATGTCAGCGATGCCCAAGGTGTCGCTTCCAGTGATGTCGGTATCTTGCTCGCAGGAGAAACAGCCGCCGGGCTTTTTAAAACCAGCGCCACAACAGATGCTGATGGCAAGATAACGAATCTCAATGTTTTTGCCGGCAGCTATAAACTCTACGCGATGCCTCCTATATCCTATGACTCAGCCGCACAGATTTTTGAAATAGAATTGCCCATCGAGAATGGAGCTGACATTAACATCGCCTTGGAGACAAAAATAAAACTAAGTGGAAAGATCTTGACCCACGATGGAAATCCGGCAGACAATGCCAGCATTAAGTTAAAGCATACAATTGGTGATGCGGTACGTCAGTTTAATACGAATACTGATGCATTGGGAGATTATGAAGTCATGATTGATCCAGGCAGTGCCGAGACCCCACTCCATTACGATTTAACCGTGCAGTTCAATGCCACTTCCGATCTGCCATTTTATCGTAAACTGATGAATATTTATCACCAGAGTACACCTTTACACATCACGCTCTACACCCCGTCGTTCATGCACGGCCATATCGATGCACCCAACCAAGAAGGGTTGGCTGAATCAGTCGTTTCCATCTACTCCACAGAATTTAGCGATGCCGACCACCCTTTATTGATTGGCATCGCCCTCACCGATGAGAACGGCGACTTCGTCCTGCCCATCCCTTCAACCAAAAACTAATGATGATGGAATCCACAAAACCCAACAAGCCCTTAAAGCGCTCCAAACCAGGTCGACTGCTCATACTCCTGCCGTTTTGGAGTTTCATTGGCTACATTATCGTCACCGTCATATACAGCGTCTTTGCCAATCTGTACATCAACGAAGCCCATGACCATGCGAATATTGCGCAGCGCTCATGGTGTCACGAGAACTTAACCTACTTGAACACTCGCTTAAGCGCTCAAAAGGTCAACTCCGACCTACACAAAACACTTTTCCCGCATCGGGAACAACTCAAATATCAAAAGTGGTTGAATAAATTTGAAGCCTGCCGCCTTGAATGTGCCCATTTTAAAAACGATGCCTTGCTCCAGGAGCAAATTCAAAACCTGGTCGAGTTAACGCAAGAGACACACTCTACTCGGAGACAATAACCTCAGAGCCTTGCTGATGCCTTTGGGCAAGCTCAACATAGTGTGCCCAATTCCAATCAATACGCTTCTTTTCTTCGTCGCTTAAGCTGCGCTTAACCTTCGCGGGACCACCTAAGACCAATGAACCTGGAGGCACTTTCGTGCCGGGTGTCAGCAGAGCCCCTGCGCCAATGAGACTGTACTCACCAACATGCACATCGTCCATCACAATGGCCCCCATACCAATCAAGACACTATCTTCGATGGTACATCCGTGCAAAATCGCGCGATGCCCAACAGTCACGCATGCACCAATCGATGTGTCATGGTGCCCGCCTGTAATATGAATAACGCTCTGATCCTGAATGTTTGTGCCCTGCCCAATCGATATGCGTCCGACGTCTCCTCGAAGCACGCAGCCATACCAAATACTCACATCGTCAGCACAATGCACATTGCCAATCACCGACGCATCCGGTGCAATAAAAACATTTTCGCCTAAACTCGGTGTTGTCTCTTCGAAACGATAGAGCATGAACATCACTCCTTAGTGGGGCAGGCGGCGCCTTGCCCAAAACATCGATATAAGAACCACACTCGCCACCCCAAAAACATCGGCCAGAACATCACCCAGTGTTGCTTCGCGCCCAGGCACAAAGCTTTGATGCCATTCATCGGAGACCGCATAAAGCGTACAAAGCAGCGCCCAAAAGCGTGTCTCTTTAGCCCCAGGGAATTTCGCGCCATAGAGGCATGACAACATAAGCAAAGCATAAATCGTATAATGGATGATTTTATCGGCATGGGGAAAAAGCTGGAAATCACCGCCGGGCTGCGAGGAGGCCCAGAAGATAAACAGAGCGATGGCCAAACAAGGTATGAATCGAGCAGTTCTGAGCATGCAACCACGTGTAGCCCGAATACGCTCAGATGTGAAGGATGAGTTTAAAATGTACTTTTTCATGCCCGCTCGAAAAAAAAAACCTGATCGCCAAGTTTAAATCTCGCTATCCCATCACTCCAACGATAGAAAGAAAGACATGCAAAAGATAGAGCAAGAGCCGTGGCAAAAGAGATGGAAGCGTCGGCTGACCTCTATCCCTATCCTCTTCGCGCTGCTCATCGTATACACCACACTGCTTCCACTTATCCTGTGCTTCACAATGCTCTTCGATATCCTTAAGACAAACAGATTGGCGGCAACCCGTTGTGCCATCATGCTTTTTTTCTACATCGGCTTAAGCAATTACTGCTTGAGTGTGAGCATTGCTCTGTGGGTTTTCTTCGGTGTGTGGCTACCGGCCAACAACTCTTTTTACCTAAAGCTCAATTTTAAACTGCAATGGTTTTGGGCACGCATGCTTTTGGTTTTTGGTTTTTCACTCTATGGGCTTAAACTCAAAGTAGAGGGCCTTGAAGAGCTCGCGCAAGGGCCATACCTCCTTTTCATGCGTCATTCGAGCCTTGCGGATGCCCTTTTGCCCGCAAACCTGGCCAGTAAAAACTATGGCACACTGCTGCGCTATGTGTTGAAAAAAGAAATGCTTTGGGAGCCATGCTTTGACGTGGTCGGCAACCGCATACCCAACTATTTTGTGAACCGCAGTGCCGAAGACAATCAGGTTGAGATTGAAAATGTGGGCAAACTGGCAACGGACTTGAGTGCCCATGAAGGCGTTGTGATCTACCCTGAAGGCACGCGCTTTAGTCATAAGAAACGCAATACGTTAATTGAAAAATATTCAGGAGACGCAAACCCGGCCTTGCAGGAACGACTCAGGCGTTACACCCACGTGTTGCCACCACGCTTTGGCGGCCCCATGGTTCTTTTAAAAACCGCGCAGCATGTCGATGTCGTCTTTATGGCCCACTATGGCCTGGACAAGGCAACCCATTTTTCCGACCTTCTTGCCGGTAGAATTATTGGCTCAGATATTTCTATCCGATTATGGCGTGTTCGTGCTCAGGACATCCCTGATGAAGACGAGGCAATTAAATCGTGGATCGATGACCAATGGCTTAAGGTCAACAGCTTCATCGCCCAAAAAGAGGCAAGTACACAAGAGCCATAAAGTGTCTAAGAGTCAGAAAAAGCAACTTCCATGATGGCGTTTGTGACCGGGCACGCTTCAAGTCCGCGAAGTCGAACTCGATAGGTGCTGGTGACCGGGCTGCCTACCACAGAGCCCACCAACCGGCCTAAAAGTCCGTACTCTTGCATGGGCACAAAACGATAAATTTTATCGACAATCTCTACACTTAAAGGCTTGAGGAAATTCAAACGAAAGCCCTGCAATTCTTCTTGCGCTTGCCACAAAGGCTCTATCTTATCGACAAGCACTGCTTTGTTTTCTGCGCCCGACCACGACCAGCCCACCGCTTTGGTGTGTGCAGGATGCACCTGCAGCTGTGCTAAAAAAGGACACGCCGCATGCAGCGATCTTAAGCGAAGCCAACTTTGTGCGACCTTCTTGGGTAAGACATTGCCAATCGAATGGTCAAGATAGCCGACGCCCTGCAAGACCTTGGCCCGCTTTCCTTTTCTGTTAAAGGCAACCTCCGCATCAGCCCGGCTCACCAAAACCTCACCTTTGTAGTGTTTATCCTTCGCGATGGAGATATCACCATAGGGCGGCTTGAAACCTGTCATCAGGTTGTCTAAGCGCACCTTGATATGAGCGCCGTCCAAAGACATCTCGGCCTCAATCTTTTCACCTGCACTTAAAAAACAATGTTTGATGTCCAAAATCGAACTCTCCGCCCGGCTATAACGCCATTGTGAACGTTTGACTTTCTTCGAAAGTGTCCAGGGCTCCGCGCCAGATTCAATCACCAAAGCCCGGCAAGCACCATGGCCATCCCCGGGACCCGCATTGGATACAACAAATTGCAGCTGCATATAGGTCCCTGCAGTCAAATCCAAAATCATCGTATAGGTTTCGGTATAAAGTTCATCCCCCCACAACACGGGCTTGCTGACGGCATCACGATAATCCTGAGCAAAAGCCGGACTTGCACCTACAAACCCAACAAAAAGCCAAATAAAAACCAACGCTTGTTTTCTCATCGATACCTTCAAAGCAGCCGATGTTATGCTTCAAATCATCGCCTGAAACAAAGAGAAAAGTATAAAATGGCCCCTTAAGGGTGGGGCACAAAGCCCCACTTGGGGTATTTAAGCCCCACCTTAACATCCCCCCTTAAACGCCTAACATGCTGGTTTTAAAAGAGATTGATCCTGGCTTGTCTTTTGCTAGTAAACAAGCACACTGACCTAGACCATCAGGAACACACACATGAAGAAGAAAAATGGATTTACATTAATCGAATTGGGCGTTGTTTTGTCCGCCATCTCAGTGCTGGCGGCTTCAACCATGACCTACAACGGTTTTCGCCAAGCGGCCGTGCATACCCAAGTGCGCAAAGCCCTTAAAGACATTCGTACAGGTACGGCAGCCAGTCTCATCTTGATCAGTGCAGAGGACGCCGGCGATCAAATATGGTTACAATATTTGGCTGATAAAGACTTCATTGCCACCGATGACAATTATGAAATTAGCTTCACTGGGGGCATCAAAATTATTCAGGCTCATGTACAAACCCAGGAAAATCAATCAGCCTACATGAAAATTTACGCTACAGGCATCAACGACACTGCGGCTGCGGATCTCCTGAATGCTGAATCCACGATATCATCCTATTACGCAGATGCACCTAAGAACACCTTTTGCAATCAAAATAATGCGCACGGATTATCGCTCTTTGTTATTTGCTACAAGCTCTAGCGCCCCTTATACTCCATCATCCCCTGCATGGCAGATTCTGCCTCTTCGGCAATCGCCATTTCTTCCTGTTTGATTTCGGCGCACTCCTCACAAAGACGTAAACGCTTGCCCTCAAAACGCACACTCACCAATTCATCGACCTCATCACCACATTCCTGACAATTCATCATCGCTCCTTTGTTCCTGGACCTAGAGTATAGTGAAGTACACCTCTGAGGTACAGCCTATTCAATCGGTCCAAGCGAAGTCTTGTCAGGCATTCAATGAAAAGGTTATGCTGCACCCCATGATACGGTTTTTGTTCCCCCTCATGGTTTGTCTGGGCATGGCAGCTCCTGGCCATACAAAACCTCCGATTTGCCGAGACTGCAACCTTTTGTTGATCTCCATCGACACCCTTAGACCTGATCACATGAGTCTTTATGGCTATACACGCAAGACCACACCCAACATCGATCGACACCTCAAAGATGCATTGGTTTACCCGAATGCCACAACCCCTTCCCCATGCACAATCCCAGCAATCAAGCAGTTTTTGAGCGGACGGTTTGATACACAAGCCCCACGCCTGGCAGAAATATTAAACAACTCTGGCTATGAAACCGCCGCCATCATCTCACAAGCTTTACTTAGAACCGCCAAAGAGGAAAAACGCCACATCGCCGGCTTTAAACACTGGGATATTCAAAAACCCCATGAAGAAAATCAGCATCTCATGTCGACACGGAATGCCAAATCCATCGCCGATGCGGCCCTTGCTTGGCTGAGCAAACGTCAAACGAACAAGCCCTTTTTCCTTTGGACACACTTTTTTGATCCCCACGATCCCTATGATCCACCATTGGCCTATCGCCACTGGCTCAAAGGCCCATCCCTTTATAGCGACGGGGACAGACGTCGCATCGCTCAAAAAGACGGCTATGAGGGGCAATGGCAGCGGCGCCAAAATCTTTTTACGCCCCTTGAAAAAGAAAACCTCATTGCCCTCTATGATGGTGAAATAGCCTTCACCGACACACACGTTGGCAAAATCTTCGATGATTTGCGCCGCAGAAAACTCTGGGAAAAGACCGTGGTTGTTCTGGTTTCAGACCATGGTGAATGGCTTGGCGAGAAGGACACCTGGGACCACTGCTTGGCGCTCCACGAAAGAGAAGTTCGTGTCCCGCTTGTTTTTCGCTTCCCAAAAAACATTCAAACCCCCAAACCAAGCGATAAAGCCATGAGCACACTCGATATCCTGCCTTCAATCACCGATGTTTTAGGGCTTAGTGATCCTGCCGCCAACCTTCGGGAAGGCCTCTCTCTTTTCTCAACACAGCACCCACGCACAACCTTTTCTGCTTTCCGAAAAAAAGTCACGCACAAGCAAAAACTGACAAAAGCTTACTGTACGCTGCAAGGCACTCAATGTGCATCATGGAAACATGTGCGCCTCAACAAAGCAAAACCGCTTGAACAAGATGCCGTAGGGGCAGTCGACTCCAACACAAAAAAAGCCCTCAAGGCCTTTGTTGCCGCACAGCATGTCTTCCTCAAAACCACAGATGAAACTCTGGAGACGCTCAAAGCTCTCGGCTATACGCGCTAGGCCTTAAAGTGCAGCGGCGCATCGCCTTCTTGCCAAAGAGGGTATTTTTTCATCACCGAAGTGAAAAGCTCTGAGGCCATGTGCTCCTCGTACCAGGCAATCAACTTGTGTAATCCGGTATTTTTAAACCACTCAAGATCCACGTGGGCAAACTGACGAACAAAAGGAAAGAGCGCAACATCGACAAAAGAAAGGTCTTCCCCTAAAAGATAACGATGCGCACTTAAAGCTTCGTCCAAGTGCTTTAAAAACTCAAAACCATCGTCACGCCATTGTTCCATGGTTTTTTCAGGAAACCGGCTGGAGTACTTGTAACGGTCCAGGCAAAACTTAAAATCACCATCATTGGTTTTCACCAGATCAGCACCCGTTTTTCTTTGCGCATCACTTAACACATTCCAACCATCCGGATCGTGTTGTGCAAGCGCCCACGACATGACATCTAAACTTTCATCGAGAATTGTCCCATCAACAAGCACAAGTACCGGCACGGTGCCTTTGGCAGAAAGCGAAAGCATATGCGCCGGTTTATCCCTGAGTAGGATCTCACGAATCTCAAAATTTCCTCCACTGTAAGCAAGCGCCATGCGCGCGCGCATCGCGTATGGGCAACGTCTAAAAGTATATAAATACGGCAGCCTCATATCACACCTTTTGCTTGCGCAGTGCATCCATATCGGCACCAATATGCGCCACGGAACGCTCTTGCGCCAGCTCCACCTGTTTTTGACGCTCTCTGAGCCTGGCTTTGCGCTCGTCAGAAAGACGCGCGCAACAGTAATGACACGACACGCCTAATTCATAATGCTCGGATAACTTATCCTCTTCCCGTAAGGGCTCCCTGCACGAATAACACACAGAGTAATCACCTTGGCGCAAATCGTGGTCAACGCTGACGCGGTTATCAAAAACAAAGCAATCTCCCTGCCAGGTGCTTTGCGCCGCATCCACATCTTCTAAGTAGCGTAAAATACCGCCATCGAGTTGAAACACCTCCTTAAAACCCTTGGCGAGCATATACGCCGAAGCTTTTTCGCAGCGAATCCCCCCCGTGCAGTACATCGCCACGGCTGGGGTCTTTTGTGGGTCCAAATTGTCATCCACGTATTTGGGGAACTCACGAAAATCATTCAATCCAGGGTCAACAGCGCCTTGAAAGCTGCCTAAACGGGTCTCATAAGTATTACGCGTATCGAGTAAAAGCACATCGTCCCTTTGCAGCAAAGCATTCCAGTCTTTCGCCGCAACATGTTCCCCTGTTTGCTCGATGGGTTTGGCTTCAAGCACGCCCATCGTCACAATTTCATTCTTTGTTTTTACTTTTAAGCGTAAAAAGGGCTGTTTTTCACAATAGGACTCTTTGTATTCTATGCCTTTAAATCGACTGTCTTTGTCCAAAGTATTTCGCAACTTATCGATGGACTCTCTTTGTCCTGCGACAGTTCCATTAATGCCCTCGGCAGAAAAGATAAGCGTGCCTTTAATATCCTCGTTCAGACACAGCTTTTCGAACGTGTCGCGCACTTGTTTATGGTCGTGCAACGCACAAAACTTATAAAGTGCCGCAATCACCATATCAGACATCACTTACCTTTTGCGTTTCAGTATTCCCAACACCGCATTCCCGACAAAACGTGGCTCTGGAGGTTTGGTGTAAATGTTTTTCTCATAATCCTTGTTGTACGGAGAAATATTGAGTTGCTCGTTATTCGCCACCAGTGTCACGCTCCCGCCTGGATCAAAGCCCATCGCATCAACAACACCACGGTCTTTTAGGATATGGGCCAAGTCAAGCAACGTCGCACCGACACTTTCACGAATGCGTCCGTTGATCGCCACCGCCACCAAACGGTTGTCAGCGCTTAAACCCACACCCAGCTTGGGCCCACGCATGTCTGTATAATCGACTCGAGCCGCTTGCGTGGCAATAGAATGCTTTGTCTTCCAGCCCCCCCGCTCGACGCGCAAGTCTATCTTGCCCTTTTCCATCAACATGGGCCCCGCTTCAATCGCATGCTGCACATCATCAAACCCTGGTAGATCAAACCTGGCCTTAGCACCAATTTTCCAGCCCCGCATCTCCTTCTTTTCGGGCACCGAAACCACAAGGCCAACGGGTAGGACCTCACTCTTGTCCACCCCAGAAACAACATCGATAATTGTGTTGCCCACAAAACGGTACAGCTTGCGACCCTTTGCAGGTATGAAGGTCTTCTTATAAAGCAAGTCGTAATAACGTATGCCCTTGGCCTCATTATTGTTATAAGCCTGCGCAGGCAGATCCAGAGCCGCATGGCCTTTAAGCAGAATACTTAGCCCCGAACGCAAATGCGCCCGGGAAATCTCTAAAGAGCCATCCTTTTTAAAAAGCAAGACCGCCTTGTTAAACAAAGGCAAGGCCTCTATCTTTCCACGTGACATGACAAGGCCTAAAGGACTTCCGATATACGTTTCTGGCAAGCCAAGTTTACCGACAAGTTCCGCATTAAGAATATATCCGCCGTTCCATGCCACCTGTACTTTTTTGTTTTTCTTTTCCTCATAACGCCTCACATGCTCCAAAACAGGAATGGCCTCTTCGTGCGCCAAAGACAAATCAAAAGACCACATCCCTTGCTCCCCCGGCACGCCTAAATCCAGCTCGACCAACGCCCCTGACCAAGGCTCACCATCCTCGTGTAGCCCGACAAGCTTTTTGGTATGAAAGCGCCTGGTGTTTTCAGGCTCTGTTTGCCCCTGCAAGGTCAAATCCTCTAATATCGCATTGATAGGTGTCCCATAGAGATCTGCATCTGCCCCCAAAGCCTCAAAAAGGGCATCTTCACCCATCTTTTTAGACAAATCGCGATAGGTTTTTCGATGCAATGCTTTTGAGAAAGCGACAGGGGTTTGAATGGGTGTCGGGTATGCCAGACTTGGACGCATCGCCGGCGGCACAAACTGCACATAGCCTTCACCAACTTTGCCGCCCATGAAGTTTGCCACAAGTTCTGTGCCCAAACGCCCTAACCGAAAGGTGCGCATATTTAGGAGGTCGCAAGTAAGCATATTGTCATCCCCCACCGCGACCAAAACGCCATTGTTCTTTCTGAGTTCGTTTAACTCTTTTTTCGCTGCACGCCCAAGTTGTGCCAGATGAAATCCGCGCGCCAACACTTCAACAGGCACGATTTTAAACAGGCCCTGTGCAAATAATTGTTTCACATCACTGCTCGCCTCATGTTCAAGCCAATACCTGATGTTCACTTCATCAACACCATCATCAGCAGGAGTCTGGCGCACAAAGAGCGTGATGGGCACGGGCAATGTTTTTTGCATACCTCGTCCTAAAGCATCATCAGGCCCAAAGCCCATTCTAACCTTCTGCGCACCAAGGACGAAAAGTTGGATTTCAGCAGCAAAATTCTTACTTGGCACCAAACCCAAGGGTCGCTTGCCTTTGAGTTCATTCACCAGAAGGTCTCTATCATCAATGCGTAAGGATTCAGCGCCAGTGAGTTCAAGAAGTGCTGGCGTAAATGCCCGGAACAAACCGGTTGAACGTTTCTTCGTCTTGAGGCGTGTTGCTTTTGTGCCAACCACTTTTTCGAAAAGGATGATGGCCACACCGCAAAGTTCTTCTTCCGTAAGTTTCCGATATGCATAATGCCTGCGGTTTCGATGACGATAGCTGAGGCTGTGATCAACGGCCAGTTCATCTTCACCCTTATGCCAGGAAAAAAGTGTTTCAACGTTAACAAAGAAATCCAGTTTTTGCCGAAACGTCAAATGCATGCTTTGGGCAAAACGCTCGATATAACGTCTCGCAAACCCCATAATACGTCCTCGAGATGCTTTTTCCTCCACTCGAAAAAAACTCGGGTCGATCAAGGATTTGAGCATGACCATATACTCGATCTGACTCACGCCAGGAGTGTATTTTCGATTTTCACCGCGAACCAAAGAGAAGAAAGCTTTGTCATAAACAGTGCGTTTTCTATGCTCAGCAAAAGCATCCTTGATCAGGCGAAAGCGCCCTTTGTCTGATTTCGTGCGTTCGTAAAGGGTCAAAAGAATGGGGTCAAAAGCCGACACGAGTGCGGATATACTGAAACGTTTGCGCACAACCTCTCTGTTGTGTTCAATGAGGCTTTCGCGTTCTTCCGGATTAAGCAAAACATGTGCAATGTTATCGACAAGCTTTTGTGGGAAATGCTCGCCGGAAAACTCAAACAACTGAAGGCGCATACTTTTATCAAGATGCTCACCTTTCACTTCAGCAAAGACCTCCTCTGGCTCGTAACGATGGACAAGAATCGGCACCCCTGTCGAAGCACTCTCTAAGATAGGTAAACCGCGGCCTTCAGTTTGACTCGGCAGCATCACAAAATGTGAAACCCCATAAAGCTGTTCAATTTTGACCGGTTTCTTGCGCTGCTTCTCTAAAAATGCGCTGGTCTCTTTACCAAACTTAAACGCCAGGAAAAAACGGTTACGCATGTCTTTGGACAGGCGCCTTCTAAAACGACGGAAGGTCTTCACCAAAAGCGCACAATACGAAGCGTGGCTTTTTGTATACGGCCCTGAGACAAGCAATGTCACTTTTAAGTTTTGATGCGACGCCAAATGTTTCGCAAATTTTTCCTGCGCAACAAGTTTTTCAAGCAGGTCGAAGTTCAACTCGATGCGCTTGCGCTCTAAGATACGTGTCGGCTGGAGGAAGATCAGGTTTGCCCGACGAAAACTAAATGCCTCTGGTGTTTTGCCGCCCAAAACAACCGGGCTTGGATTGTCTCGCTTGAGCTGCTGACTTTCCAGGAAAGCTTCTGGCCGGACGACAGGCACTTCCCCAGCATCGTTGGCGAAGAGATTTTGCAAACGACCTAAAGTGTCGGCGCGGGCATTCTCATGTAAAGGACGATATTTTCGTATATCAATAGAGGTCGGAAGCGTTGATGTGCCGACAGGATTAAAACCAAAATCATGAATCAGTACATTGGCCGCTCTTGAATTGATTGTCGTTTGAAACCATAAACGCGACTCCCACGGGAACAACATTTCAATAATCGAAAAAACTTCACCCACATGTGCATTGCGAAAAAAGTGGTCTCTCACACCTTTCTCTTCACCTTTTTTGCGAAGTCGCTTCGGTTTGCCGCCTTCCCAATAAAAATCATGTGAGCTGTTGATGACTGGGATGTTAAGCAATTCGCTTACCAGAACGGTGGCAAAAGTCAGCGCCACGTTGCCCGGATTTGAGGCAATATTGACAGTCACCAACAGGCTAATGTCATTGCGCAAAACATAGCGTGCTAAATCAGCAGCCAAGTGAGACGTTTGTTGCCACAATTTCTTCGCCAAAGCGTTATAAGCTTCACCGCCCCGGTCCAATTTCGTGCTAAAATACTCCTTATATCCATCCCATTGGTCAAAGCCATTGGCGCCAGGCAACGCGTAGGTACTCCAGCGCGGCAGCAAAATACTCTTGGATTCCTCCTTAAAATGCCCACCAAGCCAATAAATATTGGGCATCTTATTTTGCCCACGTGAAAAAAGCTTTTCGAGCGCTAAGGCATATTTGACCATTTCGATAGAGACGCCATCAATACCATAATCAAAGGTGAGGAACCCTATCCCCTTACCCAGTTCCTTTTTGTACTGACTAAAACTTAAACCTCGCCCCGCATACTCCTGCCTGTTGTCGCGGATGCGATCCAGAAAGAGCCCCATATCAAACCAGGTTCGTACATTTGCATCTTCAAGCGCATGAATGAAACCATGATGTCGGGCTTCGGCCTGCTTATGGTTATAGGCAACCACCCATCTACCTTATGCCGTTTAGAAGAGTTCAACAAGGTGGTCACGCAAGACTTCAAAGGAAAAATACTTCTTTCCAAGCTTAAAATTGTGCTCGGCAATTTCTTTTTGGGCGCGTGAATTCAATAAGATATCAGAGATTTGCGAAACATTGCTTTGGGTTAGTCGGCTGTTGTTGAGCATCACCGTCTCAAAGCCCTTCGAACCAATATCTGGCCAATACACGGGCTTATAGTTGTTTACGAAAATAGGGCGACGGGCCAAAACAGCCTCTACAAAGGCATTGCCAAAACCTTCATAAGTGGAGAAATAGGTACAAGCTTGCGCTTGTGCGTAGGCATCTGAAAGCGAGAAGAGCGGCTTCTTGTGCTTGCTTAAGGCGCGCACATTGGCGAAACGGTTGCCGACAAAACGCACCTGCTGGGTTAAATTCAACCGTTTGACCTGCCCTTCAAGTGACTTAAAATAGGCCCGGTTATCATCATCCTTGGATGTACCGGTCACAAGCAGCTTGAACCGGGGATCATCGAGACGATGGACGAGATCGATGGCGGTTTCAATGCCTTTGCGACGCACAATACGGGTGACCTGGAAAAGTAAAATATCATCGACACGCAAACGCAATTCTTGCCGCAACTGGCTGTTGTACCGATCGCGTTTTGCAAAGGGCTTTGAAAAATCCATCACATTGGGGACAATACGAGAGCGCATACCATACCGTTTTAGCAGCTGCTTCTGCCCCGCACTGTTAATGACTACATGTCGGACATGCGGCAAATTGACTGGAAAGCATTCTTTGATCACTTTGCGAAGACTTTTATAGGGTGTTTTATAACGCTCACCACGTTCCCAGAAATAATCGTGTTCATGAGAAACACACGGGATGCCCGTTTGCTCTAAAACGTTTTTAATCGCCCAACCCATACGCAAATGACAAGGTAAGGCAGAGGCGTTCTGCACAAGAATGACATCAATGCGCTCACGCACCAACCATGTCAGAATTTCGTGCTCAATACGCCGTGTTTGCGCCCTGAGACGGTCAAATAACTTTTGCTCGTTGCCGCGTGGCTTATAGAAAACATCTTTTTGCTCCAAAACCGTGTCCGGGTGGTGAAAATCAAGCTCTGGCAAAAGAGTCACCCCATAGGGCAGCTTGGCTTCGAGATTACCGGTTAAGAGCTGGATGTCATGCCCAAGCTTCTTGAGCAAACAGAGCCATTTCTCGGTCTCTAAGGCCACTCCATCAATGCCGCCAATCCGGCCAATAATGACTCCAATACGCATATTCAATATACCTTATGGGGTATGTTCTAAAGGAATTTCTGTTGCAGGGCAAAGGTGTTCTGACTTAATCCCCCAAACATTCGGCTTCATCATAAAAGACCTCCCAGCCTTCTGGCGCGCTGCATAAATCACCATAATGGCAACAAGAGTTGTCGTTTGGGTTTTTTGCCCAAACAATGGCCTGCCCACACGGGCCATCAGAACCTTGCGCCGGCGGACAGCCAAGCACAGTGCTGTCATCATCATCATCATCATCATCATCATCATCATCGCCAGAGCAATCCCCCATCGGTTGACCACCATCGGCACCACAGCAGGTATTGCCATACCATTGCCCCTGACAACAGGTCATGGCCTCACCGCACATAAGTTCATCGTCATCATCGTCATCGTCATCGTCATCGTCATCGTCATCGTCATCGTCATCGTCGTTCTGACTTAAATCGCTTCGATTATAATGTTCCTGGCTACAGTCTGCCGAATCTGGACAGTCTTGTCTAAAGTCGCAAGCCCAAAGCGCGAAAAAGACAAGCCACAAGAGACCTTTCAGGGAAAAACTGAATTCTTTCGACATGATAAAGCAGCATAACCTAGAAAAAGTGCCGAAGCCAGCCCACTTGACCGCCCCTGCAGTCTTGTCTAAGGTCTCATCAAGGACATCGCTCATGGGCAAAGAAAGTATTTGTAATTTTTGTGGTTTTAAATCGGATAAGCTTTTGAAGGTGGTGACCAAACTCTCCAAAACACTCGACACGTCCACATTTGCCTACCGTATCTCTTGTCCCAAATGCATCGAAGAAAAACAACTCCAGGAAAATATCGTCGGTGATGCCTAAAGAAAAACTTGATTAGCCATGTCCAAAAAACTTCTCATCCCCATCGAATACACTGTCATCAGCCAAAAGACCATTGAGTACGCCCTGTCCTTAGCGCAGGAAGAGGACTATGAACTTTATCTTTTCCGTGTTGCGAACCCTAAAGTTGTCGGCCGCAGAATTCGCCGGGACACTTTAAGCAATGCGTTGGAAAAAGCCATGGATTCGATGGACCGCCTCTTAATGCGGGCTATCGTCGAAGTCTCTAAAACAAAAGCCCTTGAATTGTCTAAGGTCGGCGCCATCCATAAGCGCTTTAGTGTTGGCGATCTGGTGACCGAAATCTTAAAAATGGCAGGTAACATCTCCTGTGACATGATTCTTATGGGCGTTCCTTCGCGAGAAGATTCTGATTTTGAAAAAGGCAATTTCACCTTTGGCGGCACGACTGTCGGTGAATTGATAGACAAAGCACCCTGCTCTGTCTATGTGCGCAAAACTTTTGATGAAACGTTTATTCTACTTTAAACCTTTAGAATATTTTCTCGAAACACAACTTCACATAGCTTAGGTCAAGAAAGCTTTGCGACAAGATTTTTTTCAAGCCCAAACGCAAACGCATTGAGAAACGAGATGTTCCCTGGCTCGTATAATTGTTCGCCACTTGCAAGCGCAGCGCACGGTTGTGCGCCAAACGTCCAGCAACGTCCAAATCGCTTTGCAGACGTTTTTCCGGATAAAAACGCGATGGCCCCATTTGCCCTCTGACCAACAAGGCCGATTCTGGCTTTCCCTTTTTTTGAACATCAGTTGACATATAACGGATCGCCAAACCCACCCGCGGCGCATCGGCCTCATTGGCACCTGAGGCATGCGCCAGCTTAATATGATGCAATGACATTTCTCCTGGAGCCAGCTCCAAAGACACCACCTCTTCGGGATCGATCTCAAGCTCAAGTTCCTGTCCACGCGTCAACATATTATCTTTCTTAAACGTGTCGCGATGTGCATAATCCTCACCTAAATGCGTTTTAGGTAGGACCTGCACACAGCCTGAGCGTTTTGTGCTTGGTGTTAACGCAACCCATGCGGTCACAACCTGCGCTGGTTCAAGTCCCCAATATCCTGAATCCTGATGCCACGACACGAAAGCGGCGTCTCCGGGTGCTTTGGCCAAAAGATTGCTCGTCCAGCATAAGATATCTGGACCCAAAAGAGATTCCACCGCGTCTAATATTTTAGGGTGGTGGACAAGCTTGTCAGCCCAAGCACTCAGCAAATGCACCTTGTGCTTATACGGATCGGGTAGGTGCTTAGGCACCTGCGCTTGATAGGCTTGGTAATCTTGATAAAGCGCTGCGACTTCGTCGGGTTCTAAAACCTCAAGCGCATTTAAAAAACCTTGTTCGTGGTACGCCTCAACATCATGTGAATTCAAGTGGTGTGTCGCTGACATGGCTCCCCCTTAGCTCAGCCTGAGCAAAAACTTGTTCTCTCTAATGGGCCTTTTTAGGTGGGACTAAGTCTTCTTAGTAAAGCCTCAGATGAATTTGGTCAATCAAATTCCACACAAACCCCTTAGACCGCTTGCGAAGCCAACAAACTCTGTTAAAATCAATCGTTATGTGCAGCAAAGGTTTCCATCTCGGCCTTATTGCCCTCTGTGCGCTGGTCACCTTAAGTGCGATCCCAGCAAAAGCTGACGACAAAAGTGTGCTGCGCGAATTAAAGGAAGACATTGCGACAAAAAAACAGGACAAGAAATCCGACGCTGCGCAAACAGGACTCAGCGATACAAATGGGGTCGATGAAGAAGCCACGAGCAATTATATTGAAAATGCACACAACGAACTCGAAGCGCGCATCCTTTATGAGCTGATTCGGGCACCTTTTTGGATCCCCATGGTCATTGTGAATGACGGTCATGAACACCCGATTTTATGGGCACCCTACCCTTACGCCAATCGATACCGCGGGTTTGCAAGCCACGAAGAAAAAGAAGGCTTTCGTGATTTTCATCTGCGTCTAAGTACAGAAGGATCCTGGCGCAACGATAATCTGATGCATGCAGGATTTAATATGGCTTTTGCCGCCAGCTCACGACTTGAACTGGTGGCCGACTATAAACTCTATATTGATGGCTTTGGCGCAAAAGCCGAAAAACTCAACGCCGCCAATCTCGATCTCAATTTCCTCTTTGCCGTTGGTCCCCACGGACAATTTAGAATTGGGCTGGGCTATATCGGACTTTATGAAAAAGCCACAAGAACCTCGGGCTTCCATTTCACCTATGGCTTCGACCTCTTCATTCATCGTCCCATTGTGCTCTCGGTGCTGACAAGCATGGGCACTTATTTAAATGCCGACCTTGGTTCTGCAAAGGTCCGGACAACCCTTGGCGCACTCTATAGGAACATGGAGTTTTTTGTCGGCTACGATGGGCATCGCATCGGTGCAAACTCGATTTCAGGGCCCGTCGCCGGACTGCGGCTTTATTTTTAAGTTCACCAGCCGGGACGCCATTTCCACCAACCACTTCGAGGCTCGGCGCAACCACCATTCCACCACACACCGCCATTACTAGAACAAGTGCTGTGGCTTATCCACCAGGTCGGATTGTACTTACACGCCGGTAAACCATTTTTCATACCCTTATAAGTCATCAAACTTATACCACCAACGCCTGGACACTTATCGCCAAGACTGCGGGCCCTGTACCAGCCTGTTTCTGGCAAAAGACACCAATTCGAATTTCCCGGTGAGACCCAGGTCCCATTGTTGCCGGAAAAACATGCGGCATAAGACATCGCGATATTAGGCAGGGCCTGGCATATAGGCTTGCCACTTGAGTGTGTTCCCAAATGTGGTCGCAAGTTGGGGCAGACATTGTTGGCAGAACGCGCCTTATACCAGCTCACCGCGCCACCAAACATCACCGCATCATCAACACACCAGCTTGAATTACCATTATTCCAAACCGTATCGCCATTGTTCGCACAGGTCACTTGAGAGATTTCAATATTCGGTAAGCGCTGACACACGGGTTTGCCGTTATGGGTTCCTAAGTAGGGACGAAGATTTGGACACACATAGTTCGCAGAGCGCGCCTTGTACCAATTGGTTGTCCCATTTGACCCTTCAGCATGCACACACCAGTCGTTTGCAGAAGTGCTCCAAACATCATCGCCATTGTTGACACAG
>JASMKV010000056.1 GCA_030749035.1 Myxococcota bacterium
GCACCCAAGCTGGCTTTGTCAAAGGTAAATTATCCTATATGTCGCCAGAACAGCTCATCGGAGAGCCTCTTAGCTCACAAAGTGACCAATTTGCCTTGGGAATTTTACTCTGGGAGATGTCGACGGGCCGACGCTATACCCCCTCTGGGGTTAATCAAGCCGAACTCCTGCAGCGGGTTGTCGAAGAACCCATGATGCCGATTTCGCATGTGCAGGACGATGTGCCCGAACAATTCGATGCTATTGTTCAGAAAATGACCGCCAATCACGCGGCAAATCGTTACAACGATTGCACCGCCGTTGCTGAAGCGCTCGACGACTTTATGGAAAACCAGGACACACGGTTGCGCGAAAAAAATGTGGTTGATTATGTCGAAGACTTGGCCGGTGAAGCGATTCGTGATGTCGTGCACAATCTCGAGCCTGCCGATAAAAACCTCATCGCCTTACTCAAACCTGACTTTGAACAAGGCACGGTCATCCACTACAGTACCGATCACGCCAAACTTAAACCCACAAAAGATTTCAAGAAGACCACGGTCGCAATAGCCGCCGCGCTTTGCGTCTTGATGATCGTTGGGGTTCTTTACCTGATCAAACAAGAAACGCTGCCAGCCCCTAACACGCCCACAAAACAACTCGAGCTCATCGAACTTCAAAATCCGACCAACTCGCCAACCCCATCAAACCCTGAGCAAACCATGGCTGGATTAGAAATTCGCACACTTCCCGAAAAGGCTGAGATTTATATCGATCATGAGCTCTTAGGTCTGACCCCATTGCAGCTTAAAGAACTGCCAAGCAACAAAGATTTGCTTCTTGAGATACGCTTACAAGGTTATCAAACAGAAAAAAGGACGCTTAGCCTCAAAGCTGGCTCCAAGCGGAATTTACGCCTGAAACTCCAGGCGCTTTCCACAAAAAAGAAAAGGAAAACACAAGCGCTAAGCCCCGCACCTGTCGTCACATCGCCCACAACATCACAGCCCGCCCCTCAACCGACAGCACCACCACCGGCACCGGCAACACCACCACCGGCTAAAGAGGTCCGTTACGGCTTTCTCACCCTGCAAACCACACCCTGGTCACGGGTTGTGATCGACGGTATTGATCAAGGACCCACACCCCTATTTAAAATTAAATTATCGGCAGGAAAACATAAGGCACTTTTTATCAACAAAAAAGCGAATATTCAGAAGACGCAGAACATCGACATTGCAGCAGATCAAACCACAACGTTAAGTATTCAGCTTCAATAGAAAAGATCTAAGGATAGAGACTTAGAGCTCTAAACAGAAAGACAGTCGACCATCAGCCCTAAGTTCAGCAGCGTCGCAATGTCCCCCGGGCTGAGAGAAGCCCTCACGCTTGGTTGCCACCGCCAAATATTCGGCCAACTTGATGCTGGAATCTTCTAAAAAGAAAACAACATAGGGGCTACTCTTTGCTTCAGCGCGAACGACCCAAATGTCACTAAACTCTGTTTCTGAAGTTAAAAGTCCAGCCGCATTTTTGATGGCGCCCGTTTGTCGAAGTTGCGTAAACACCCCATGGTCAGAAAGCGCCGTAGAACTGTCGTGTCCAAGATTGGAGATGATAGATTGCTTCACTATCTCTGCTTGGTCGACAAGGGCATGCGCACGTTTGTCCAGGTATAGGGATTCACCCATATAAATCAAAGCAAATCCCAACATCGCCGTCAGGAAGAGCTTCAAGCTTTTTTTCCAAGTCTTAGGCTTCTTTTCAAAAGCCTCCCAAGTCACTAAAAGGGGTCTTGTCAATTCACTCTGCATATCTCTGGCCTCCACAAAAGAGAACAACAGCAAAATACAGGCCAAGATCGATTTAAAAGGTAATAATGGTTTATCCCATCTTAAATATTAACTTTTTCTATGTTTAACGCATGTGAACCAAGAAGCGCTTGCTGGGGCGCGCCTCCCCGATTGCTCTAAAAACCGATATCCTGACCCCACCTTTATTGAAAAAGCACCAAGCCGCGCACAAAAAGCGTCCAGGAAAACTTGCGTCATCGACTTAGGTTCATCACATAGCCCGAGCAAGAATCCAAAAGCAGTGCGCCATCGTCACTTTGCGTGTCACTGTACAACACAAAACCACTTAAGCATTGCGTTTCATCCATAGGGAAATCTTGTCTGGGTGGCTGCCCATACACGGTCAGAAACTTATCTTCACCACGTGCAACTGCATCCACGCCCGAAGCCACAACACTTAAAGAACGTGTCGAAGAAATCCATAAGTTTTCGTAGGCATCGACAACTAA
>JASMKV010000057.1 GCA_030749035.1 Myxococcota bacterium
GGCGGTAAAAATCACCCGCTTCACCGATTCAGGGATTTCTAAAACCGCGTCGGCAAAATCAACCCCATCGGACTCCACGTTGATACGGCCACGTATGGTGTCGGCAAGGGCTCTGGGCTGCTCAAACATTTCCTTATGCATAAAATGTCGGTGACCACCCTTTTCCGCCATCACCGGCGACCAATCGATGGTGCGCGGTTCGCGCTCAACCTTTTCGCCGCTGTCAATTTTCGTAATGCTGATACTGCCCGGCTGGAGTGTCGCCATCTCATTTTCGTCTAAGAAAAGAACATCTCTGGTGTGTGGCAAGAGAGCGGGAATGTCTGAAGCAATAAGCCCCGCATCGTCCTTGACGCCTATCACCAGTGGTGAAGCGTTCTTCGCCACGACAATCGTGTCGGGTGATTTTGTCGAAATGGCTGCAATCGCATAAGCGCCAACGACCTGTTCCAGCGCTTTGCGCACCCTGCTTTCTAAGTCACCATCTTGCACTCGTGCAACCAAGTGCGCGATAATTTCCGTATCCGTCTCGCTTTCAAAAACGCAGCCTTCATCAGCCAACCGATGTCGTAATTCATAAAAATTTTCAATAATGCCATTATGCACCACCACCACATCGTCCACATGATGCGGATGCGCATTTTCATTCGAGGGTTTGCCATGGGTGGCCCAGCGCGTATGCCCAATCGCCAAATTGCCTTGCAAAGGCTCCTCACGCAGCAAATCGCCCAGCACACTCAGCTTACCCTTGCG
The DNA here is from genome assembly GCA_030749035.1 of Myxococcota bacterium. Lineage (GTDB taxonomy): Bacteria > Myxococcota > XYA12-FULL-58-9 > XYA12-FULL-58-9 > JASMKV01 > JASMKV01. The sequence continues at coordinate 754 of JASMKV010000057.1, forward strand.
CCGTCTGAGATGCATTTCCCCGGCATGCACCGTCGCAATTCCGGCCGAATCATAGCCACGATATTCAAGAGAGCGCAAACCTTCGTACACGTACTCAGCAGCCTTTAGATCGCCCACATATCCAACGATACCACACATGCCCTAACGACCTTCCTTAATTTTCTTGCGCAGACTTTTGGCATAGCCTTTACGGTTACTTTGCCTGGCTCGGCCAAAGGCAAGGCTGTCCTTTTCTACGCTTTGTGTAATCGTTGAGCCCGCCGCAACAAAAACACCATCTTGTAAATCGACCGGTGCGACCAGGGTTGAATTCGAACCGATAAAAACATTCTCACCTAAACGGGTCTGATGCTTAACGGGTCCACCATCGTAATTGCAGGTGATGGTTCCTGCACCCACATTCGATTTTTCACCGATCACACTGTCGCCCAAATAAGCCAAATGATTTGCCTTCGCGCCTTTGCCTAAACGGGTTTTCTTAAGCTCCACAAAATTGCCCACCTTGGCGCCTTCATCGAGCACAGCGCCTGTGCGTAAACGCCCATAAGGACCTACACTGGCACCCTTGCCCACTTTTGCACCTTCAAGATGGGAAAAGGAATGGATGCTCGCACCTGCAGCAATCGTTGAATCTTTGATAAATGTTGGGCCATCGATATGGGCATCTGCACCAATAGTGCTCTCCCCATAAATCTGCACGCCCACACCCACCACAGTGCCCTTTGCCAGCTTGACCTGCGCGTCGAGAAAAGTGTTGTTCGGATCACGAAAAACCACGCCCTTGGCTTGGTGGCCCGCAATCAGTTTTTCTCGAAAAATCGCTTCAACCTCCTGCAAGTGCGCAGATGTATTGATGCCCAACATTTCATGGCTGTCTTTGGCTTTAAGAATACCTACCGGACCGGTCTTTGCCGCCAGCGCCACAATATCCGTCAGATAATATTCGCCTTGCGCATTGCTGCGACGCAATTTCTTCAAGGCCGCGCGTAACCAAGCACTTTGGGCCACATAGACACCCGCATTAATTTCCCGAATCGTTTTTTGCGACTTTGTGGCGTCCTTCTCTTCAATAATTTCCCGGGCAGACGTTCCGTCCCGAATAATACGTCCGTAGCCATGGGGATTCTCTAACTCGGTACTGAGCAGGGCCAGATTCTTCCCTTGTGCGCGCCGCATAAGGGCATTTAAAGTCGTCTGCCCTAAAAGAGGCGTGTCCCCGCACATCACCAAAACCTCGCCGCTAAACTTCGCAACAGCCTTTAAGGCACATTTTAAAGCATCCCCAGTACCTAAAGGTTGGGGCTGTGGTGCGAAAACCAGATTGGCCTGCGCATAGGTCGCCCGTAACCATGCTTCAACCCGTTTGTCTTTGGGACTGACGACAACAACAATCGATGAAGCTTTAAGCTTGAGCGCTTTTTCGACCATGTGGCCGATCAAAGGCAGACCTGCACACGGATGCAATACCTTGGGCAAATCTGAACGCATACGCTTGCCTTGGCCCGCGGCCAGAATGACGACTGCTCTTTTGTTTCCCATGGCCCCTGCTCTAACCAGCAGCATAGCTTATGTCAAGCGCGCAAAAGGGCCAAAACCACTGGATTCTGCAGACAATTCCGCTTAGATTGAGGCTCTATGACAACCACCATAAATCCACCCAAACATCGACTTTTTATCGAAACCTGGGCTGAACCCATCACCCCTTTAAGCCCCGAACAAAACCATTATCTAAGCCACGTCCTCCGCCTTAAAGTCGGTCATGAAATCCTGGCCTTCGATGCCCACGGTCGCGCACACCTGGCTTGTCTCATCCATGATGACAACCAGGCGCTGGCCATTAAAATAGGCACCCCTCTACCTCTCCCCGAACAACCCTTACGCCTGCATGTGGCCCTGCCTATCCCTAAAGGTGAACGGGCCGACTGGGCCGTGGAAAAACTCTCTGAGCTGGGCGTGCATGAAATTATCTGGTGGAACGCGGCGCGCAGCGTCATGAAAGAACCGGGCACACAAAAACAAGAGCGCTGGAAGAGACTGACACAAAGTGCGGCGCGCCAAAGCCTGGCCGGACCACCACCACATTTAAGTGGCCCACATCAACTCGATCTTGTTTTACAAGGCGCTTACGATGCGCGTTTTATAGCTCTACCCAGCGCATCCACTGCACCCATGGAAATATCCAAAGGAAAATCCGTACTTTTACTCATTGGTCCCGAAGGTGGATTTAGCCCTGCAGAGGAAGAAAATGCGCGCAATGCCGGATGTCAGCCACTGTGGCTGTCGACAAGCATCTTGCGCATGGAAACTGCGGCCATCGTTGGTGCCAGCCATTTGCAAAATATGGTCTAAAAATTTTAAGGGTGATCGAATTTGTGTTAGAGAAAAGGGTATGAAAAACCACCAAGCCCAGCCCTCAGCTCTGCATGCGGTACCTTTGCCACCCATGCCTCTTGTCGATGCGACCTTGCCCCCAAAAACGCCATTCCGGGTTGAAGTGCCAGAACACACCGAATCGATTTTTCAATCCACCAGCAGCCCCGAAGTCAAATTGCCCACACAAGCATCCGACCGTGTGCACGTCCATATTGCACCTTTATGGAGACACTTATGTGCCGGACTTGTGGATATGAGCATCTTCATCGTTTTAGCCATTTTTGTGTACAGCACATATTTGTGGCTGCATGCACCGGAGAATTTAAGCCTTGTGCATACAACCGGTCTCCTCGACAGCTATCGTATGCAAGCTTTAACCTGGAGTCTGGGTCTGATCACCCTTCTGAGTTGTCTCTACAACTCTTTCTGCGCTCTGAACAACGGCCAAACTCTGGGGCGAATGCTCATGGGGATTGTCCTTATCCCTGAGACTGGTAAAGGCCTCAACCCCACACAAGCCTTGCGCCGAAGTCTGCTCGCCCCGCTGTCTTTGTTTTGTTTAGGTGCCGGTTACTTCTGGGCCATCATCGATAAAAAATCACGCACCTGGCACGATCTGGCCAGTGGCACTGTCGCCGTTTACCGTAGAGTGTCTATCCCGAGACGCTAAGCCTCGAACAATTTATTTTGAACTCGTTTTACGCACACGAAATGCGTAGAAATAACCATCGCCGCTGGTGGCATAAAGCAGATCGTTTTTGAGTACGGGATCAGACTTAATGCTTCCGCCGGTGCGAAACTTCCAAAAAAGTTCACCAGTATCACGTTGTAGCGCATAAAGCTGACCGTCTCCACTGGAGCCGGCGCCAATCAAGAGATTTTTATGCGGTATAGGAATAGAAATCGCCGGTCCTTCGGTTTCAAAACTCCATTTTTGCTGCCCTGTTTTGGCTTCAATCGCCAAAATATGACGGTCATTCGTGCCAATATACACGGTGCCATCGGCAAAAGTTGGTGACGAGTTGACCCAATCGCGGGTTGGGAGTTTCCATAACGTTGTCAGTGGATCGAGCTGAATCGCATACACATTGCCATCATTCGAGCCAAAATAAAGCGCGCCATCAACAACAATCGGTGTCGAGGTTACCGGTGCTTGGGTTTTAAAACGCCACTTCAGTGTCCCGTCATCCGCATTGATGGCGTACATATAAAAATCCAGATTACCTAAATAAATCACACCATCATGGTAAAGCGGGGATGAATAAGAAAAGTCACCAACTTTAAGCTTAATCTTTTCAGCCTCAGGTGCGGGCGCCGGTGCTGCTTCGGCACTTGGAGCCGCAGCCCCATCCTCTGCGACCGCTGCCTCTGCAGCCACTTCTTGTGGTTGATCGGCTTCAAAACCCTGACTCTCTAAATCGGCTGGTTCATCACCAGCATCGCGTGGCGGAAAAATCCAAACTTCGCGCCCTGAATCAGGCTGCAGGGCATAAAGATGCCCATCGTAGGAAGACACAAAAACCAAATCATCGGCAACCAGTGGATCGCTCTTGACACGGTCACGGGTCGAATATTTCCAAACTTCTTCACAGCGGTCGTTCACAGCGTAAAAAATATAATTCACGCTACCAAAAAAGATAAGATTACCATCGGTTTTCGGGGCACTGATCACTTCGCGGTGCGTGGGGAAAAAGCAACGCTTCTCACCATTCACTTCAAGAATGGTTAAACCGCCTTGTGAACCAAAAGCGATATACGAATCGGTGACCAAGGGTGTCGATTGACTCGGTGCGCCAATGGCGTAGCGGTATTCCAACGTAATTGGATCAGAACAGGCCGCTAAAGCTAAAGCCACCAATGACAACATTGCGCAATTTTTAAGACCCCTATGCATACAACTCTCCTGAGAATCCGACGTTGGCCAACTTTCCCATGGATTGACCGACAAAACAACCCTGTTTCGCCCCACGCATCTAACGCAATTTAACCAAACTCACAACCTTTTCAGCCCTTTAAGCGGCAAAAAGCCACCCTATTTCGAAATATTCCTGCATCGTGCAGGCTCAAGAACGATCTGGTACTTTGCCCCGACCTTCGCTATAGTTGAGACGTGAGCCAGTACGTCGAAATAGAAAACGCTGCCGCCCAATACTTAGAATTCATGATTCATGGCTTTATGAACGGGCTTATCACCTTACAAGAGCTCGAAGGCATCTCTGACGAAGAAATGGAGACGATTTACGCCCTGGGTTACAACTTCTTTACTTATGGTAAATACGATGCCGCTAAAGACATCTTCACTGGCTTAACCGCCTACGCCCCCTACACGGCGCATTATTGGCGTGCCTTGGGCGCGGTGAATCAGCAGCTCAAAGACTATATGGAGGCCATCGCCGCTTACGATATGGCCATTGCCAACGATGAAAATGATGTGGTTTCTTACGTGTATCGAGGCGAATCCCATATTCTTTCAGGCAATGTCGAAACGGGGCTTGAAGATCTCACCCGTGTTTTACAAATTGGTGGTCAATTTCCTGAATATGGTGCTTGGGTACAACGCTCTGAACTCTTATTGCGCTTGCATCAACATGGGCCCGGTGCCTGAAATCCAACTTAAGCGTTTTTTCCGGAAGTAAAAGCCTGAATCCGTTTGTCCCATTCATGCGGACTAAATCCCAACTTTCGTGCGGATTCACGCTGATGCGGATTCAAATTCATAAAAAGTGATGCCATCAGCATAGGCCATTGGGCCTTCGGATTATCCTTCGTATCCCAAGCTTGCTGACCCCAACCCAGATTTTTTAAGAGTGCACTTTCGGCCTTGGTCAAATCTTTCCACTTCGAATCATAAAGCCCTACAAAAGAACGTACACTGGTGGGATCGCCAACCAAGCGCTTGCCAGTGTAGACCGCATCAAGCGCCGGTGGTTCATCGGCCACGGAGCCCAATTGGTTCATCGGCGATTGCGGTTGCTTCACCACCGCATTACGGGCACCACCTAAATCACGCTCAAAAGAACGGGGGATACCCCAACCATCGACTTTACCCTTTTGGCCGCTTTCTTGAACTTCAGCCCCACCCTGCATCGTTGTCATCGGCGCGGTTTCGCCAATTTCAGCACCACGCCCAGAAATAAGATTTTGTACTGCCGCTTGCACTGCCGCTTCGGCGGCTGCTTGCGCTGCAGTGGCGATGGCCTGCACTTCAACCTGTGAAAGTTGCCCCTGGCCCATCGTATGGACCATGGCTGCCAAATCATTGGCCTGGCCTTGTTGCCCGGCGATTTGATTTAGGCGTTGCTGCTGCATCGGCGTCGATGGCACAACCGGCGCACCCGCTTGTGCAACGTGGGCTTGACCAAAGGCCTGTTTTCCAGAAATCTTGTTTTGGCTTGGGTCAAAATATTTCGGCTGCTTGGCCTGCATACGTCTTGAGCGCTGCATGGCGCGACGCTTGGCAGGTGGCATACGCTTATGCTTGAGTTCGCGCGCTTTTTGCTTGGCGGTCTTTAGAAGCCCATCGTGACGTTCTTCTAAGCTGGCCTTTTTCTGCAAAACAAAAGCCGCATCTTCAGGGCTTAACTGACTCACATCCACATCTTTAGGCATGCGCATATTCTGCAGGCGATTCACATCTTCGTAATATTTTGCACTCTTGAGTTTCTTTTCAACATTGTCGTAATTTCTCGAAACATCATTATAATATTTGATCACCCGCGCCCGGTTTTGTGAGCGCACCTGCAGCACCTCTTCTTCACTCAAACCTTCGGTTGAGAGCATGGTCGGGGGCTTGGGCAAATCGGATTGTTTTGCTTCTTTAAGCGATTTCTTGTTGTCAATACTCTTGGCGCCACCACTTTGAACTTGATTGGCCATCTTGCCTAAAAACTGACCCACTTGTTGATCGCTCACCGGAAAACCCGGGTTACTCAATGCTTGTAATTGTTGATCGGTAATTTGGCGCATCTCCGAAGGACGTCCCGTACCAATCGTCGCAAAAAAGCGACCTTTATTGACTGGCGTTTGCGATTGGAACTTCTTATTCCCAGAAAGCTCCTCTAAGCCCTCTTTCACTTCACCATCACCCTTGGCCGTGGCCAACACTTCAACCGCTTTACTCTTAGCAAAGGTCGGCATCTTGGCAACGTTGGGCGTTTGCACAAAGGAATCAACATTGTCCATGGCTTTAAGGTTCTGTGGATTCTCCTGCACCATCTTCAAAGCAGCCTGTTGCGCCGAAGAGTTCACACCCGCTTTATTAAGCGAGCCAAGCATATCACCGGTCTGCTTCACCACTTTAAGCTGTGGCGCACTGCTTTGTTGCTGACCAAAACGCATAAAATCCGCTTTGGCTTTTTCGCTCTTGGGTGCATCGGTCGGCTTTTGAAACCTCGAGAGACTTTCTTTGAGGCTACTTTTGTCTCCTGGCTGCTTGGGCGTTTGCGTCTGCGAACCCTCCCAATCTAAACCATCGAAAAGTTTGGGTGTCTGTGCACCGGGCTGCTCTTGAGGTTTAGGCGCTTGTGGTGTCGGTGCATTCGACTGTGGCGTTTGCGGTGCTTGCGGTTCGGCACCATCGGTCGGCAACACCGGAGCGCCTGGTTGCGCAGCCGTTTGCGCTTGCGGCATGGAAGATTTGGCCTGCTGCATGCCAAATTTTAAAAATTGATTCTTGGTTTTGGCATCACCTTTGGGTGCCTGCATAAAGGAGCTTTTGAGCATTTCGGAGACAAAGCTCTCCGAATCGGGATTTTCCATCACCCCTTCATTTAAGGTGTCCATGGTTTGCGTGGAATTGACCGCCTTATTAAACCCAGGCTGCTTGCTTAAACGCTCAAGCACCTTGGAAGCCTTGGAACCCTTCGTGGGATTCTTGGCCATATGTTCGCGAAACTTGTCTTTTTGTAAATCTGAGAGCTTGCCCTGCAGTTTACCATTATTTTCCCAAGCCTTGGAAGCCAACTGGGCTTCTGCACCTTGATCGCCTTTGAGAACCTGCTGGTATTGCTTTTGCTGTTTGTCCTGAGTGCGCTGCAGCGTATCACGATTGGTGGTCGATGATTTAAGGGCCGCTTTTTTTTCGATCAGTTTTTTCTCGGCGGCTTTACGCGCCTTATCCGCATCATCTTCCTGCAAGCCAAGATTAGGCGTGGCCTCGGCAGAGAGTTCCTGAATCTGTGGATCGAGGGCTACATTAACGGCTTCAATCGCCATGTCTTTCCCTTCAAAAAAACCGGGCGCAAGCTCTGAAAAAACTCGCGCCCGTTGAATTAACTTATATTAACCGCCAATTTTGCGGATGACTGCCTGTGCAGTATCGTGCAGCATCTTGGAGATGTTCGACATCATCTGCAAGGTCTGCTGTTGCTTTTGCAACATATTCTGTAAATCAACATTCGCAAGCTGGGCGTCATCACCAACACTGTTGAGTTTTTCTTCCCAGCCCTGAATTGCTGTGTCCAAGCCATCCGGCGAATTACAGCCGGCCGGTGGAATACCACCCCACATGCCAAGCTCGTGACGCATCTGTCGTTCTTCTTCGCTGCTCACATGGCACGAGGCCTCTAAAGCAGCTTGCGCAGCTTGCGGTGAACCATAAAGATCAATCGCATATTGGCTATTCACGCCTTGAGTACGAAGTTCCTCTTGTATCTCCGTGCTGAATTGCGCTATCCCCGTTAAAATCTCTTGTGCCCAGGCGTCGTTAACGGGCAACATAGCGGCCTGAACAACATCATGCACACTTGAACCACCAGAAATCCCCAAAGCGCCTGATGGTAAACCAAAGGCGGCTTCGATAAGAGGAATATCGCCTGATGCCAGATTGCTACGTGCTGTAGCGTTGACGTCAGACTCCATATAGTGAACAAAATCCTCATAGCTGGGCTCACTGGTAATATGATCGGCATCATTATAACCACCGCCAGAACCAAACTGGCCATCTGAACCAACTGAACAGTCCCCTAAATAGGAGAGAAACTGTGCAAAAGTTCTTAGCGCGGCTTCAATTTGTACTGGATCATTGGACGCCAAAGCGGTGCTCATCTGATCCTTAATCTCCTGCGGCAAATCAACGCCATATTTTTCCTGAACCCGAGCATCTGCGGTATTCACACAGGCCTCTACAGAACGGCCATCTGCGACTGCATACATGCCCTTCATCAGAGGATCGGTACTGTTGGCAGAGAGCCACTCGGCCAAAGCCGCTTGACTTTCAGAAGTCAAATTACCATCATCATCTGTTGGCAAAGCGTTATAAAATTCCGTGAACTTCACCTGAAAATCCCGCATCTCGGTCAGATGATTCCGGATAAGTTTTTTCATTTCATTAA
>JASMKV010000058.1 GCA_030749035.1 Myxococcota bacterium
TCGGCGAGAGCGCGAAAAGGAAATTAAGGCGCGCCACCATATACACCCCGGCGGTGACCATCGTCGCGGCATGAATGAGAGCAGAGACTGGCGTTGGTCCAGCCATCGCATCGGGCAACCAGACGTAAAGGGGAATCTGTGCGCTCTTGCCGGTCGCACCGATAAAAAGCAAAATACAAATAAGGGCAATTAAAGGAATACCCCAAAAACTTTTTGAAAGAGGAGATTTCTCGCTCCACAAATGCTTATCTTCGGCAACGCGCTGACGAATGATATCAAAACGCACACTGGTCGGCGGCAAATACTTGCGCTCACCTTCAAAACCGATACGTGATTGGCGATCGAGTTCAATGCTTTCGAGTTTACTCACCGGAACGTTTTGATAGCTGCCAAGTTTAAAGCCATCTGTCGTGCCCGGTGCCCCTGAATAATTGCCCAGCAGGCCCCAGAACAAAAAGGCGGCGCCTAAAACGAAAGCAAAGTCCCCCACGCGGTTGACCACAAATGCTTTCATTCCTGCAACAGCGTTTGCCTTCTCCGTAAACCAAAACGAGATGAGCAAGTAAGAGCACAAGCCTACACCTTCCCAGCCAATAAACATGACCAGAAAATTATCGCCCAAAACCAAGAGCAACATGGAACCCATAAAAAGGTTTAAGTAAGTGAAGAAACGCCAGTAACTCTTATCACCGTGCATATAGCCAATCGAATACACGTGGATAAGCGTGCCGATAAAAGTGATGATCAAAGTGAGTGTGGCCGAAAGAGGATCAAACCAAAACGCCATATCCGCATCGAAAAAACCGATATGAATGAAAGGAAAGAGATAATTATAAAGGACTCGGTGATGCTCGTCCAAACCAATAAGCTTCACGAAAGCGATGGCGGTCACCACAAAACTCAAAGCGGGCATCAAGATGGCCAGAGAATGATTCGCCTTTGGGCCAAATTTGACCATCATGCGCTTGCCGATCAAACCATTAATAAGCGCACCAATGAAAGGAAAGAGTGGAATCAGCCAAAGCAAATCAAAATGGGTGGGATTGAGATCACTGTGCATGGTTCATCACTTTCCTATTGACGAAGTGCCGTTGTTTTTTCCGTGTCGATCGAGCCCCAGTTTTGGAAGATGGCCAAAACGATGGCCAAGCCCACCGCCGCCTCAGCGGCTGCAACCATGATTCCAAAAACGGGAAAGACTTGCCCTGCAGTCACATTCGCCACCGCACCGTAACGGGAAAATGCTACGAAATTCAGGTTTGCTGCATTCAGGATGAGTTCAACCCCCATTAAAATTCCCACAGCATTTTTTCGTGTCACGACGGTATAAAAGCCCAAAGCAAACAAAATCGCCGCAACCACCAGGAAATGTATTAAACCCACCGTCATCGCTTAGCCTTTATCCTGCGCTTCGTTGTCCTCAATAAATTTAACTTCTTTGCGCGCCACAACCACCGCCGCCAAAAGGGCAACCAAAAGCATAAGCCCGGCAATCTCAAAGTTGATCAGATAAGGACCAAGAAAAGCATCGCCAATTTTTGCCGCTGTCGGTTCATAAGGTCCGGGCTCGCGCGTTTGCCAATCATAGGAAAACACCGAGGTGACCAACACTGTCAACAAAAGTCCCATCAAACACAATCCAGCAATAATATTGTTCGACGGATTTGAAGACTGCACTTCCGAGATTTTATTGGTGAGCATGACCGCGAAAAGAATCACCACCAAAATACCACCCACGTAGACCATCAATTGCACGATGGCTAAAAAATCATTGGACAAAAAACCGAAAAGGCCAACCATCCCGGCGAAAGTCGCAAGCAACGAAAAGGCGCTGTACACAATGTTTTGCGAAAAAGCGACGCCGCAAGCACCCAGGACCGTAAATGATGCCAACGCCATAAAAATATGGAAGCTCAAAGGCACTGTGGTCAGAATATTCTCAGTTAATTCCAGGAACATAACAATCTACACCTATACATCTATTGGTGTTGCCTTCATCATCAAAACGGCGGCCCGTGTCAAGGGTAAGGGACTGAAATTCCACCCAAAAATGACTTTTCATCGAGATCGTCACGAGCTGCAGGGCCCTTAACCAAAAGCGAAAAAGGCATGAAAAACGCCGCCTGCGCTTGCCAGCCTCCCCCCCCTTCTTGTAAAGGCTCCAGCATGCGTGTGCTTATGATAGTCACCGCCGTCTTGATGACGGCTTCCATGGCCCTGGCCATCCCCCTTGAAGAGGCTCCAGTCATCCCGAAGGCCAAAAAACTCGAAGAACCGGGTCGATATGAGTCGCCGCGCAATTTTGCCGATACGGTCAAATATTACGAGCGGGCTTTAAAAAGACAAGGCGGCGCCCGTTGGTATCCGATCATCAACTCGCCTAAGGTCAAAGCCAAACACGCCGCCAGCCGCTCCAGGAAAACCGCCTGGCAAGGCATCAACATCTATGAAGTGGATGGGCATGTACGCATTTTCGTGATTCCACGACACGAAGACCTACCCTAAAGCCCTTTTTCTACTCGTTCTGCTCAGCCTCAGACTCTTCTTCGGCTTCGGCATCGCTTGCTTCAGGCGTTGGTTCACTCTCGTCACTGGACTCTGACTCTTCGACTTCAACCTCGACTTCAGTTTCAACCTCGGCTTCGGACTCTTCTTCGACTTCGTCGTCGTCAGCTTCAACCTCGACTTCGGACTCTTCTTCGGCTTCGGCATCGCTTGCTTCAGGCGTTGGTTCACTCTCGTCACTGGCCCCTGACTCTTCGACTTCAACCTCGACTTCGGTTTCAACCTCGACTTCGGTTTCAACTTCGGTTACCGCTTCTGACGCAGGGCTCTGCGGTGTTGTTGTAGGGGCTTCAAATTCCCCCTCGATGACCGTGCCGCTGGAGCTTTCCGGCACAGGCTTCGCCGGCAGAACCTGCTCGACCTTTTCTAAGACGACAAATTCGACCCGTCGATTAAGGCTCCTGCCTCGGCCCGTCTCATTGCTGGCCCTTGGTTTTGCTGACCCATAACCAACCACCTCCAGGCGCGCAGATGCAATGCCATGTTTGATCAAAAATCGCTTGACGACACGGGCACGCTTCTTCGAAATGATGCGATTACGGCGTTTGTTGCCGACGTTATCGGTATGCCCAGCGATGCGCATTTTAGCGATGTTTTTATGGTTCTTCAGTAAGCTGACAATCTGTTTAAGGACCTTAAAGGAGCGCGGTTTTAATTTGGCGGTACCCACCCCAAAGAAAATACGGTGTTTCAGGTCGAGTTTGGATGCTTTAAGCTCGACCAGGCTCTCCCCTGCATCGGGGCAACCATCCTCGTCTTCAACATTGTTGATGACTTCCGCCTCATTCGGGCACTTATCAATATCATCGGTCAGGCCATCCCCATCGTTATCAGGATCAGAGCAACCATCCTCATCCTCAAACCCATCCTTGTCTTCGGGCTCTTCAGGGCAGGAATCATCGTCATCAAGAATGCCGTCGGCGTCATTGTCGGTTTCTGGACAACCGTCTTCGTCTTCAAAGCCATCCGCATCCTCCGCCTCATTCGGGCATTGATCATCTTCGTCCAGGATTTCATCCGCATCATTATCCGGCTCAGGGCAACCGTCCTCATCCTCAAACTCATCCTTGTCTTCGGCTTCTTCTAAGCACTTATCTTCTGTGTCGAGAACCCCATCTTCATCGTGGTCTAAATCGGGGCAACCGTCCTCATCCTGAAACTCATCCACATCTTCGGCTTCATCGGGACAGCCATCATCCGCATCTAAAAATCCATCTTGATCATTGTCTTCTTCGGGACAACCGTCATCGTCCTCAAAGCCATCCTTATCTTCAAGCTTGTCCTGGCACTGATCGTCCGCATCGAGCACACCATCTTCATCGTTGTCGCGCTCGGGACAGCCATCCTCATCTTCAAACTGGTCAAAATCCTCAGCCTGATCGGGGCAATCATCGTCCTCATTAAAAAACCCATCGCCATCTCTATCGGGATCTTTGGGCAGATTGTGATCAATGCCGATGGTGAAACGGTAATCGGGTGTTGGAATACCATCGCTCAACCCCACCCCTATCGCGGCAATCAAACGATTGCGCTCCGACATTTGATATGAACCACCCGCCAGAAACTCCAAAGGCCGCTCAACCTTTTTATTAAAAGGCGCCACCAAACGGGTCGCCCCCACAAACTCGGCTTCAACGCGCCAAAGATCCGGATCGGGCGAATAATATCCAGCCAAACGATAAGTCAATTTATGGTCATCGGTATAATTAAAAATCTTTTCCTTAGGCTGAAAATAAACCCCAAGAGAACTCGCCACACCAAACACACCAAAATCTTTGGTCACCAGCGCCCGGGTTTCCGCGCCAAAGCCATCGTAAGCCATATAAGCCAGCGTGTTGCCGGTCGGCCAATGGGTATGTAAAGTTGCGGCTAAAGAAATGGGATAGCCATCATCCTCGCGCAGAATAAGACCTTTACCGTACCAAATGCCGTTGCCAAAACCGGCAGACTTGACCGAGCCCATTTTTTTTCCCGGCTGTCTGGCTTTTTGATAAACCGTAAAGGGCACCATGATGCCCATCTCGTAGCGCTCAAAAATCCCTACCGACGTGCCAAAATCGAGTTGCTCTCGATAGGCCACCAACGAACGAATAAGCGATTCATCCTCTTTATACTCAACCACAAAAGGTCTCGAGGTATGGTGCAGGGCAAAAAAGGCATGGATGGCCAAATGCCCTATGGTATCGGTCCAACCGGTCGAGAGTGGCCCCGTCCCTAAGTCTAAATGATAGGTGCCAATATCCAGATTCATTTTGCGCGCATCTTCGTGAATCGGCAGCGCCACCTCTTCTTCACCTGTTTGGGCAAAAAGCGCGGGTGTCAGGGCAAAAACCAGGACCCATGCGATCCATGTCGCCGCCAACCTCATCCGCGTACCCACCGCCGACAACATGACAAGAGGCAGAGCAAAAACAAGAGCGCCCCCCATGACACACCCGGTGTTTGCTGACAGCCGCCGGCACTGCCCACCTTGGCATTTTCTTCGAGCCAACCAATACCATCGTCGTCCGCATCCAATGGATTGGTCTGGTGCAAGGTGATTTCGGTTTTATCGGTGGTGCCACCGCCATCAGAATCCGTATCCCGATAATCGGGCACGCCATCTTGATCTGTATCCCGTGGCGCGCTGGCCACATCCACATCCCCGGCCTCAAAATCGTCACTCAACGTGTCATCATCCGAATCCGTATCGAGCGCATCAATGGTTCCATCCTCATCGCTGTCCAAAGGGTTCGCGCTATCTGCTCCAACTTCCACCCCATCGCTTATCGTATCATCATCAGAGTCGACCTTGTTAGGATCGGTACCTAAAGTCGCCTCGACACTGTCGCTTAAACCATCGCCATCGCTGTCGACTTCGGTGCTGGTGGTGCTGCCAGCAACATCATCGCTTGCATCCAGGGGGTCGGTTCCATCAATCAAAACCTCGCGGCCATCATTGGTACCACCCCCATCGGTATCGGCATTTAAAGGATCGGTCTCCCCCGCATCCACAACACCATTGCCATTCTTGTCCTCACCTTGGCCATCTTTGAGACCATCGGGCAGGCCATCCCCATCGCTGTCGGCGCTGTTCGGATTGAGTTCGCCACTTTCAAGCGCACCATTTTGATTGGCATCTTCCACCCCATCGGGAATACCATCGCTGTCGGTATCAAAGCTCTTGGGATTCGTGCGGGTCGATGGATCTGCGTCCTTACCACTGACCCCCATCTCGACACCATCGTGTATATTATCCGCATCCGAGTCCACATTGTTCGGATTGGTCCCGAGCAACAACGCTTCAGTGCCATCTTCAAGCCCATCATTATCCGAATCCGCACTCGTGGGGCTGGTCAAATACGTGTTGATCTCCGCGCCATCACTCAACCCGTCGCCATCGCTGTCGCTTCTGCTGGGATCACTTTCATTCAAATCGACGACACCGTCTTGATTCGCATCTTCGACCCCATCGGGCAAACCATCACCATCGCTGTCGCTCAACTTTGGATCGCTTGCGCCACCGATGTAAATCGCAAGAATTTCTGTACCATCGGGGACACCATCGCCATCCGTATCGGTCAGACAAGGGTTGGTCGAATTGCGCACCAGCGTGTTGTTCGAAGTATCAAGCTTCTGCAGATTAAATTCTTCGATATTGCTCAAACCATCGCCATCGCTGTCGGCCAAAGCATCATTGCGCAAAGGATGCAGACCAATGCTCGCCGTACAGCCATTGGTGTCATCGCTCCCATCACCATCCTGGTCGCGGGTAGCGATATAGGTATAAAGCAGCTCGTAGCCATCGTCTAAACCGTCACCATCGGTGTCCGATTTATTGGGGTCGGTTTCATCGACCGTCGCATCCCAAAGCGCATCTGGATCGCTGATCAAGGTACACGCGCAAGCCCCATCACCATCCACATCTTCGATGCCATCACTTAAAGAATCACCATCACTGTCGACCACAAGAGGATTGGTCGTGCTTGTCGGATCAGCATCTGCGCCAAGCCCTTGCTCTAAACCATCACCGAGGCTGTCGGTATCTGAATCGGCAACAAGCGGGTTGGTGCCAAACTTGAGCACGCCCTTATCGAGCACCCCGCCTTCATCGCCATCGAGCACCGCATCATCATCGGTATCCGCATCATTGACCGCGGTGACAAAACCATCATCAAGCAGAAAAAGTTCTTCCGCATCGCTCAAACCATCGCTATCGCTGTCACTGTCGCTTGGGTCGGTGATGGTCACCACATCTTCATAGGTGTCAGAGAGCCCATCGCCATCGCTGTCCGTATCTTCGTTACCCGAATCCACCGCTGGATCAGAAGTCACAACCCCGTCGATGGGCGCCTTCTCATCCACTTCAAACAAGCCATCGCCATCCTCATCCCGCCAGCCAAGCTCAACCACATCGAGCAAACCATCACCATCGCTGTCGGCGAGGCAAGGGTTGGTGTTATGAAAATTGACTTCATCGCTGTCGTTGAGTCCATCAAAATCCGAATCGGTGAGGGAAGGATCCATACAAATATTTCCCGCCAGACGCAGGCCATGCTCGGTGCCATCGGTGAGTCCATCGGCATCCGAATGCTCGCTTAAAGGGTTGGAGCCATAGGTGTTGACTTCAAGGCCATCGTTGATGCCATCGTTATCGCTATCGCTGTCGCTTGGGTCAGTTTCTCCACTGTCGACAACCCCATTTTGATTGGCATCTTCAGCGCCATCGCCAAGACCATCGCCATCACTGTCGACATTGAATGGGTTGGTCCCTAAAAGATTGGCTTCCTGATAATTGGTAAGCCCGTCATTATCCGAATCAAGAAGGTCGTCGGTGCTTTCGTTGGGATCGGTCCCATCCACCAGCGCTTCTTCACCATCGACCACCCCGCCACCATCGGTGTCGGCTCTGCTTGGATCGCTGTTCCAGACAGCGGTCTCAGAAAAATCATCGAGTCCATCTGAATCTGTATCGGTCAAGAGCGGATTCGTGCCCAGCGCGATTTCATCATTATCGCTTAAGAGATCGTTATCCGTATCAATTTTCGTAGGATCGCTGCCGGCGGTTTCTTCGGCCTCGTTATCAAGACCATCAAAATCTGGATCGTCATCACCATCGTAGGTCAACGCAGAAAAATAGAGTTCTTCCCAATCGTCATCAAGGCCATCATCATCGGTATCTGCGGCCAGCAACATCGACGGCAAACACACCAGCACGAGCGTAAGAACCCACCAAGGCGGCATGCTCAAAGCCTTAACCATTCGATATTCACAAGCTCGTTGCACCCATGCCTCTTGTTCTTTTTCCGTCGATTCACAGCCACACCATCGTTTAAGGCCATCGACAGATCTTGTAGCTCAAACACCCCCGCGCTTCAAGCCTCGCCTGTGGCCAAGCACGCAAAAAAACTATGGTTTTTACCGTT
This sequence comes from Myxococcota bacterium, assembly GCA_030749035.1. Taxonomy (GTDB): domain Bacteria; phylum Myxococcota; class XYA12-FULL-58-9; order XYA12-FULL-58-9; family JASMKV01; genus JASMKV01. Next base: position 7,971 of record JASMKV010000058.1, read on the forward strand.
CTTAAGCAACGATCGCCAGGGGCCTTTAAGCACTTTGGCGATGATAGCGCTCGAGTGCGCTGTGCAAGCGCTGGCGCTGACCTTGATGTCGATTTTTGGAGCTTGGCCTACCGGCAAAACGCTCCTGCTCATAAAGCTCGAGGGTTTGTTCAAGGAGAACAGACAGTTCTTCGCCTTGCGGAGCGTGCAACACATTTTGGGTCGCTTGCACCACTTCGCGCAGCGTTTGCCCTTCTGATGCATCTTTTTTCGACAATGCGATATGAAGCTTTAAGAGTTCTTTGGCCAAAGGATGAACCTTAAGGTTTCCCCCCTGCCGACGACGCCAAACCGTATAGCCAATTCCGACGCAAATAAGGAGCGCCAAAAAACCATAACCAAAATACAAGGCATGATGACGACTGAGTTTCTCTCCATCGCGATTCCAATTCTTAAATTCCGGGGTCAAAGCACGGACAATTTCCAATTGCACATTAAAATTATAATCGATCACATAATCATCCCAATAGCGCTGCATGCGTTCAACCCAGACACGATACCCTGACAAGTAGGATGTGCTTGAAGCAAAGCTTGGCGGTGTCGCATCCACACGCAGCCACCCTTTTTCCTCATCGTACCATTCAGCCCAGGCATGCCCATGTTCTGAGCTAAAGATGGCCACTTTATCCCGTGGATCCCAATAGCCCCCTTGAAAACCACCAATGACCCGGGAGGGTATATTTTGTGCCCGCAACAACGCCGCCAAACCGGTTGCAAAATATTCACAATGCCCACGCCTGTCGGACAAGAGAAAAGCCTTGAGGGGTTCGGCCTTGTCCTGATTGACCGCATTGAGCGTATAGGAAAAATTGTCCTTGAAAAATGCCACCAAAGCACTGACCTTTTTCGGCGCGCTTTGCGCCTCGCCAACAATCTCTGTGCTCAAATCGCCCAACACCTCCTGCAAACTTTCAGGCATTTGCAGATAAGGTGTATCGGCGGCAAGCGGATGCACATCATTGCTCACATCGACGCCACCTATCCCGCCAACCAAAGACACACGCACCGCCCCTGCCGGCGCGCGGTTCAAGAGGACCTCCGAATTTTTTCCTAGCCCCTGCACAAAAAGTGGTCGGCGCACATTCGCATCGCTCGAACCTAAAACACGCCCCATCGCCACTGGCCCGAGGCTTAAAATCAATTCTCCGGCCAGAGGCTGCTGATAGATTTCGTAGCGCCGACGTTCCGGGAAATTGAGCCAGTCCTGACGATGAATGGTTCGATCAAATTTAGGTGTCGACTTTAAAAAACCTTGTTCACTTAACGTATTATAAATCAGCCCACGCAGATAAAGCCCTTTGTTGTAATCGGTTTCCTGCAAACCATAAACACGCGCCAGGGTTTCTGTATCGGTTTGGCTTAAACGTGGTGCATCGGTAAGCGAGACCACCCCGGGCAAAAGGCGGCTTTTGCTTTGATACGAGAGCAGTTTACCCAAACCCACCCGCGGAAACACCACAAAGACCAAACTTGAAAGCATCAAAATAAGCAACGCGGCCGACGCTGAACCCAGCAAGAATCCTGGCGTCACAATGTCTTTGCGCCGCTGGCCCGCGTAGAGATCGACATGCTTACGATTTTGCGCATCGCGCTCCACACCGCCAAGCAGCTCGGCGCCCAAAAGGGCCCAGACCACACACAAACCAAAAGCGACGAAAATCACCCCATAGTTCAAACGAAAGTTGACCACCGAGGCACCAAAAAGCACCAACAACGCCAAAAGCAAGGTCTGCACATCGTGACTCCGGGTCGTGCGCCGCAAACTTCTGGCCGCCAGAATACCCAAAAGGCCTTCCAGGGCCGCCACCACTGAACGCTCTAAGCCCCCTTGCAAAAAGCTGGTGACGCCGAGCAGCAAAGCCATAAAAGCAATCGCGGTCGCCCAAAGCGCCGACAAAGGTCGTTCTTTCAGATGCAACAAGGCCGATATCGACGGCACGAAAAGCACAAAGCCCACATACATGGCCAATTCACCACTGAGCCAGGCGGCCAAAATCGCCAAAGTACCGGCCCCTGCCAGCGCCAATTCGTGCGCCAGAAGCAATGAAATCCCCTTGTTCATGCGGCCTGCTCCATAGACCGTGGATGCAAAACATGATCCATCGCCTCGGGGGCACGCTGCCCCGGTGAGCACAGCGCCATACGTGAGACCCCCGGCGCCCCATGCACGGGCGTCATCGCCGCATCCATGTTCAGCCGCGCTAAGACATAAAGAATTTGTTGAATTTGTCGAGAACCCACACCAGGCTTTAACGACACCCCTGGCCCTAAGAGCCCAACCCGTACGCCTTTGAGCAAAAGCGATTCGGCCAACGAGCCCGCATAGGCAATCGTATATTCATCCGCATCGCTGTCTTGTCCTGACAACACAAGCACCAACTCCACCGAACGCGACGCCACCGCCTCGTGTTCGCGCACCACCAATCGCCCGGTGCGGGCCGAACGCTTCCAGGCGATATGCCTTGGGTCATCACCTTCATGATAAGGGCGCAGGGCAAAGAAATCCGGACCGTGGCCAATCTGGCCCAAAGTCTCGCTGCCAAGCCAGCTTAAAAGCGTGTCCATATCCTCCTGGACATCCAGTTTGCGTGGCGCCACCCAAAATTCAATGGGCTTAATCTTCAGGCGCCGGGTCTTGATAAAAAACCCAAAAGGATAGGTCGTCTTCACCGCCAAGCGTTCAATGCGATGCAGCCCACGATGCGCCGGCGCATGCAAGGCATTGACCTTTTCTTCGGCTTTAGGGCCAAGGCGTAAATGATAGGGGGTGTTAAGCACTTCCTGCGTTTTGGCCTCCACCGAAATCAGGGCTTCCAAACCAAAGAGGGCCAAAAATCGATAGGTGTTATAGATTTCTAAAACTAAGGAGCCTTCCTGACCGGCCCGGGCAAAGGTCGGTGGGCGCAGACGCAATTGCACCTTACGAATGTTGGTTTCACTTAAAACCCCGGAGAGCACAATCGCCGAGAGCACCAAACTCCAACCCAAATAGAGTAAATTGTTCCCCGTGTTGATGGCCGCAAACCCGACCACCAAGGCCACCGCCGTAATAATTTTTCCCGAACGTGAAAACTTAATTTGTCTCGGTGCCCGTCGCCAAAAATTTTGCCAAAGGGAACCAAGCATGATCGACCTTTACCGGGGTGCAGGTACGCTGGCGAGAAGTTCAGTCAAAACCTGGCGGGCTTCGCGGCGTTGGCCTTGCGCGCTTCCGGCCAAAACCAAACGATGGGCCAGGACCGGCTGTGCGCAGGCCTTCACATCATCGGGCAAAACAAAATCGCGGCCATCGAGCAAAGCCCTGGCGCGACACATTTGCCGCAAGGCCATGGCCCCACGCGGTGAGCAGCCCAAGAGCACCTGCGGGTGTTCACGGCTGGCGCTGACCAAAGCCAGGAGGTACTGCGCTACCGGCTCGGCCATGTTGACCGCATTCACGCGCGCATGTAAAACCAGCAGCGCCTCTGGATTGAGCATCGCCTCAAGATTGGCCACTTCTTCTTCGACCGAGACTTGTGAAAAAAGCAAATCGTATTCTTCCCGGGCCGAAGGATAGCCTAAAGGCAAGCAGACCATAAAACGGTCGAGCTGACTCTCGGGCAAAGGATAGGCG
>JASMKV010000059.1 GCA_030749035.1 Myxococcota bacterium
CATCCAACCGTTTAATTTAATCCTGATAAAATTTAATACTGCAACCAAGGGCCTTGGTCTGTGCGGGGTTTGGTTTTTGCCCTTGCAGGAGCGCCTCTATGGCGCTTTTTAGATAATGCTTTTTCACCGCTTTTACATCCCTCGAGTTGTCATCGATGGTGCCATGATAGACCAACGTTTTTTTGCCATCGAAAAGAAAAATTTCCGGGGTGCGGCTGGCGCCAAAGGTTTTGGCCAGGGCGGACTTTGCATCCACCGCATAAGGGTATTGCAGGGCGAGCTCTTTGGCTCGCGCTTGCATGGTTTTAAAATCGTCATCGCCAAAGGTTTTTGGATCGTTGGGGTTTAAGGCCAGAACCCCAATGCCCTTAAGCTTGGCGGCGTTGGCCAGGGCGGCGATACGCGCATCCCAGGCTTTGACAAAGGGACAGTGGTTGCAGGTGAAAATAATCAGGGTGCCTTTTTCGCCGGCAGCATCGCTTAAACGCAAATCTTTTCCATCGACGCTTTTCAACACTTGAGTGCTTTTGGGCAAAGCCGTACCGATGGCCAAAGGCTTGGCCTGGGCCGCATGGCTTAAGAGCATTAAGCTTAAAGAGAGAGTGCTGGTGAAGAGATGTCTTTTCATGATGTTTCCTTTAGGGCTAAAGTTTGTTGAAGAGTTCGCGCAGCTCTTCTTCGTTGATGATGCCTTCCCAAACCATTTGGGTGATGCCTTTATAAAAAAGGATGTTCACCGGCAAAGAACCATTCCAGGTTGGGTCGAGACCGTTGATGAAAGGCATATCGTCTTCATTTTTAAGATAGGAGGGCATTGGGGCGCCAACCTCTCTGAGGAAGGCACGGGCGTTTTGTACCTCTTCGGGGAAATCGGCCGACACCAGGAGCAAGGTAAAAGGTGGGGCGTCTTTGCTTTGGTTTAAGCGCGCCAGCATGGGGATTTCAGCGATGCAGGGTAGGCAATAGGTGGCCCAAACATTGACCAGAACAATCTCGTGCTCGGCGTTTTTAACCAGGGCATGAATGTCTTTGGCGGTGACTCGAATGAGTTGGTTCTCATCGGCAGGGGTAGGCTTTGCGTTCTGGTTTTTGGGCTGACAGTTTAAAAATAGAAGCAGCAAAAACAGGAGAGAGGTTTGAGAGAAAAAAGCAGGTTTGGGCATCAGTTAAGTTCGTGTTGGACTTTGTCGGTATTGTCGTCTTCGTTTTGGCTTTCTAAAAGCATTTGCTCGGGCAAATCTTTTTTGGCTTTGACGCCGAGTTCTTTAAGTTCCCCGGAGCGTTTGACCAAATTGCCGCGTCCTGACGATAAGCGCTTGTGCGCTGTGTCGTAGGCGGACTGGGCTTTGTTGAGTTTGTCGCCCACATCTTCAAGGGCCTCGACAAAGAGGACGAGCTGGTCATAAAGGCCGCCGGCTTTTTGCGCGATGAGCTGGGCGTTGTGGTTTTGCTGTTCGTTGCGCCAGAGGGCTTCAATGGTTTTTAAGGTTAAAAGCAAGGTTGTGGGCCCAACGAGCATGATGTTTTTCTTATGGGCATCGGTGATTAAGGTGTCTTTGGTTTGCGCCGCCACTAAAAAGGCCGGCTCGATAGGGACAAACATCAAGACATAGACTTAATTGCTCAGGCCGGGGAGGTTCTTATAATTATTATCGCTTAAGTTTTTAATGTGGTTCTCTACGGAGCCAAGATGCATTTTTAAAGCCGCATCTTTATCCTCATCG
>JASMKV010000060.1 GCA_030749035.1 Myxococcota bacterium
ATGAACTCGAGCGTGCCAAGAAGGCATTCAGCAAGGCGATAGAAGAGGGCAGCACTTACAGCCAAGATGCACAAAATCGCTTAAAACGTCTTGAATCACGCTTAGCGGGGGAATTGAATCAAGAGGAAGAGCCTGCCGTACAAAAACCAGAGGGTGACCTGGAATTGCCTCAAGCGCAGCCTGTCGTTAAAAACAATGAAGATTCGGCCGGAGAAGAGAGTGCCGCGCAAAAAGAAAAAATAGATGTCGATGTTAAGAAGGTTGATATAGAAGAGATAGCCAAATAAAAATATTGGGGATAGAATAGATGGCGCACGAAATTGAAGTTGATTGGCAGGGGCTGCATAACACCTTTGTTGTTCATCAGCCGAACACAAAAAGTTTTTTTTCTTTAAGCGACGGTCGTATTGTTCGTGGAGCGAAGAACTCTGATGAAACACGAAAATTTGAAAATGATACGGATCATTATAGACCTGTAGGTATTGTCCCTTCCCCAATTCAATATATATGGCTCAATAGTTTTATTCAGAATATTGAAGAGGACGAACTAAAAGCATCGTTGCAAAGAGCCATTGACGGGAAAGGTGCTTTTCGTCGTTTTAAAGATGCGTTATCAAACCATGAGGATGCGCGTCGTGCATGGTTCGAGTACAGAGATCAATGTTTGCGAAAGTGGTTGTGGGATTGGGTCGCCGAGCAGGGGGTTCAGTCGAAAAATTTGCCTCCGTGGAAAAATAACTCAAGTTCCGTTGATGCTACAGCCGTTGTTGTTGAGCTTTCTTCCGATGCACTTCAAGAAGTCATTGGGAAATTTGTCTCTGACGATGCCATCACTCAAGATCTAAGCAAAGCGCTTCTCGAAAGTTTTCAGATTTCAAAAAAAGAGAACGCGTGAGAGGTGGATAAGAGTTTAATCTGTCCACTGTCTGGCATCACTGGCGAAGGTTCCACGTGGCTCAATCTTTAAATAAAACCGGCATGCTTCTCGTGCCTCAGGACCTGTTCTAAGGGCCTTACATAAATAATAATGACAATCCGCGTAGCTCTGGTGTTGTTCAATGCCTGCACGAAAAGCTTGTACCGCTTTTTCGCGATTGCGGTTAAGGGCATAAGCCAGCCCAAGCTCGCACCAAAGTTGTGCTTCGATATTGGATTCAATATCTGTGGGCATCGCAGCAATAGAGTTTTCCAAGTGTTGGCTGGCTTCATAACGCTTACCAGATTCTCTCAGGGCAGCACCAATGCCAAGTTGTGCCAAAGCAAAATCACCAATGCCGTCTTCGGGAAAGATGGATGAATAACTGGCAATGGCGGCTTCATATTGATGTTCGTGCCGCAATCGTTGCCCTTCAAGGATACGTGCTTCTCCATCTCTTGGGTTGGTGCGTAATATTTCCTGCAAAGTTACCCGCGCACCGTTTAAATCAGAAAGAGCCAGCTGTGCATGTGTTTTGGCTTTGAGGTAATCAAAATGGTCGGGGAACTTCTTACCCAGTTCATCAAAGAGCTTGTAAGCGAGTTCGGGCTGACCAATACGCAAGAGTGAGACACCATAGCGATGCATGTAATAATCATTTGAATTGCTGAGTTGTTGCGCTGTTAAAAATGCATCACGGGCACGTTGGTCGTGTCCGTTCCAAAGATCAAGCTGCGCTCGAACAAAATGGGCAAAGGCGCGGGTGGGAATGGATAAGCTTTGTGTGTTTAAGGAAAGAATGGCTTGCAGATTATGGTTTATTTCGGTTTCATGCCTGGCTATTTCACTGCGTTCTTCAAGAATCGCATGGGCTTTGCCTAGACGTGAAAAAACATGGTTGGGGTTATTCTGTAGAGATTTATTGAAATAATCTGCGGCCAGGAGCCAGTTTTGTTGATCCAGATAATACCAGCCAAGACGATGATATATTCTGGTTTTCCATGCCCCAGGGGTGAGAAGTTCGCTTGGAATATTTGGCTTTTTGACAGATTTATTTTCTTTGGCAAGAGCGTACTCAAGCCGAAAAAGGGCCAGGCGCAATAAAGGTGCAGCTTGTACCAACTCAGGTGCGCGTTTTATTGCATTGATGGTTGGCGTATATTCTTTTGAATTCAGAGCGATTAATGCTTGCGCCACCAGGCGCAATGCGCTCGGGTTTTCGTTGAGACCAGCAGCCAGGTGCAGATAGTCGTTGGCTTTTCCCTGGGCTCTTGGAACCTCATGCTCCTGCGCGAGTATGGCGTAGGCCAAGGCCATATAGTCGAGTGCTTTCTCGTTGGTTGCATCAATATCAAGAACTTCCTGGGCAATGTCGATGGCCTCTAAATAGCGTGTGTATTCATCATCGCCGAGTGCTTGTCGTGTATTGGTTAAAAGATTTTCAATATGGAATTGTCTTTCCATATATTTTTTTCGTAGATGCTGAAAACCCAAGGCCAACAAGACAACGAGGCAAAGCGAGGCCAAAACAGGAAACCACTTGAGAGAAAGAATAAGTTTAAAGGGTGAAAGAGCGGCTTTTTCTTCTTGCCGATATTGTGGTGCCGATTCTTGTTTTGGAGGCCTTGTTGGTGTGGACACATCGGGGGCAGGGGCTGAAGAATAGAAAGTTTCTTCGTGGTTGGCTTGTTGGGGGATTTCGCTTGCAGGGGTATGCGCGATGATCTGTTCTTCTTCTTGTTGTTTTAAGACCTCTAATGATTCAATTTCGGTTTTTGGGGGGGCTTCGAGAGCTAGATTCGGCTCGAGTGTTTGTGTCGTGTGCCTTGAAGCATCGGCGACACGCGCTTCATTTGATGTTGCATAAGGGGATTCCGTGGGTACATCAAGCGATGTGCTTTCATCAAGTTCGGCCGCGGCTTGGGCGCGCAAGTTTGCGGGCAGCTCCAAGGAGGGCATCGACCGCAATAAACTTTTGACATTGGTGCTTTCGGTTTTATGAAGTTGTTTTTTAATGGCTTCGAGTTTCTCGAGCATTTCTTTGGCGACTTCATTTTGTGGATTTTTTTCAAGAATACCGTGTAGAATCTTTTGTGCCTTGGCAAATTTATTTTGCACGGCATAGATTCGTGTGAGCAGAAGTGGTCCGCGGATATCATCAGGATTACTTTTGATGGCTTTTTTACAGACCACCATGGCTTCCATGAATCGGTTTTCCTGCATATACGCTTCACACAGACGGGCGCAGTTCTCCAGTGAGGGCTTCCTGGCAAAGCTAAATTCGAGCGCGTGAATATCTCTGGACATGATCTTTGGAAATAAATCCCTTTATTTTTATGCCTTTATGGCGCTTCGTATAATCGAGGAAGGGCTTTTTTGTCAAAGGACAAATGCCCTCTTTCGGCATTTATGAAATGGATTCTCTTGAGACTTGACACAATGGCCCCTGGAGCGGCAATAAGCAGGATTCTGAAATGTAATTAGAGTCAAAGAATGGGAAAAAGTCATGTTAAGTTCAGTAATTTACGGCGTCAGCCAAATATATATTGAGCAAATTGCCACTGAGGGTTTTTCAACGCGCTTGGCCTATGGTTTGGGTTTCCTGGCTGTCGTCGCGATTTTCACGAGCATATGGTTTTATGTGCAGTTGCAGAAGGTACAAAAGAAAGCTGTCCAAAATCAAAAAGATTTGACGCAGGCACAATCAAGTCAGAGTGAGTTTCGAAGTAAATCTAAGGGGTTAGAGAAAACCCTTGAAGAGCGCAGCAAAGAGACCGCAGAGCTTAAGAGCAAGCTGGCCAAACAAAAGCGCAAGCTGCATGACTTGCAGGAGCAGCAGAAGAGCTCCGAGAAAAAGTTACGTGACGATTATACGAAACTGGAGTCATCTTTGCAGGAAAAGGCGGCATTTAGTGTGCAGAAGCCGAGCGCACCTCCTGAAAAAGCAGCGCCGGTTGTAAAACCCAAAGAAATTCCCCCTCCAGATCCAGAAAAGGTGCAGGCGATATCGCATCTTGAAGAGGATAATTTGAAGCTTAAGCGACACATATCTCAGCTCAAAGATGATCTGGGTAAAGAACGTCAAGCAATTAAAACCTATAAGCATGATATGCGCCAAGCAGCCCGTCGCCTGGAAGGTTTTCGTCGCATTGATATCTTAACAAAAAATAGACTGGAGCTTGCCGACGATAAGTTGGCGCAGCTTGGACGTGATTATTATGATACGATCAGCGAGCTTGCGGCCTTGAAAGGTGAAGTGGTTCCGCCAAGTTTGGTTAAGCCACAGATTCCTGAAGCATCGGCTTTGGCAGAGATGTCAGATGAATTGCCACCAGAGGAAGATAAAACTGGAGCCAAAGGTCTTGTGGATTTCAATGCCTCTATGAAGGAAGTCCTTCAAGAAGAAGGGGGCCAGGAAGAGCATGCGGTGACATCGGCCGCGACACCGGACTTAGAGGAGGTGCCTCTGCCGACAGAGCCTGAGAGCGAAACTGAGCCGAGAGCAGAACTTTCAGAGTAATTAGGTTTGATTGAAGTATGACCAAGCTTGCTAAAGTGGTTTCATTATCGGCATTTCGATCCAGTTTGTCGCGATCGCTGCAGCGGCGCGGCGAGAACTTACTTGAATCGTCAAATGTCGAAGAAAAAATAGCAGCCTTAGAGCCGGTTGAAGCATTTTTGATTGTGAAGGAAATGGGACCAGCCAATGCACAGCTTTTATTGCGTCAGGCTTCGCAAGAGCAAATGCAGACATTTATTGACTTGGATTGCTGGCGTAAGAACAAGCCCAATGTGCAGGATATTGATTTGTGGTTGGCCGCATATGCCCAGCAAGACGTAGCCCTCCTGGCGGAGGCTTTTCAGCGCCTGGATGATGAACTGCAAATTCTATTTTTGATGGATACGCTTGAGGTTTATGATTTACGCAACGAAGAAGAGCCCGCTGATGAGACCGATGATGATGTTTTGATTAAAACCCCCGATGACCTTTTTCTTATTCGTTTTACGCCCAAGAATGAACGCCATGTTGATCCTATACTTTTGCTCAATTCGATTTATAAAGATGATGCGGCTGAAGCACATCGACTTTTGATGGCCTCAAAATGGGAGCTTAAATCTCCTTTGGAAGAGGGGGCTTTCCATTTTAGAAATGGCCGTCTCGAAGATTTAGGGTTTCCTTCTGCTGACCTTGCGCAACGTATTTTTATGCCTCCGGACAAGTCTAAAAGAATGAGTGTGCAAAGAGGAAAACACAAAGGTGCCTCAAACCTCCCTGCCTTGTATGCGCAGCCCTTTACTGAAACATCACTTTTTGCGCTTTGTGCTGCCCGGATAAACGATGCGGATGTGCTTGAGGATATTCAAAAAGAGCTTGGTTTGCTCATCAATTGCGCGATTATTGCTTATGGCGAAAGCCCGCAGGATATCGAACATATTGGTGAAATTGCGACCGCGGTGAGAGACACACTGTCTTTGGGGTTAGAGGTTTTACTTGCAGAAAAAATTGATGCATTCGATTCCTACTCAGAAGCCATTTTGGAAACAGGTGAAAAAATCATCGCCGAGAACAGTCTCGAACAACTTTTTCGATATGGCTTTCAGCCCCTGCGCGGTATTCAGGGTCAAGCGCAAAAACTTTTTGATGACGCGGTTTTTTCAGCATGGTTTCAACAGGATGATGAAACGCAGGAGGCCAAATGTGACCGGGCATTCTTGAGTGGACTCTTGTTTGCGCACCCGGTTCTGAGTGGCTTTGAAACACTCGATCCACATAAGCAAAAGGCATTCTCTAAAAAGTCCGAGATTGACGATGCCCAAAAACGTTTGGACATGTTTTTTCACAAATACCTTTAAGGTTTCGTTTTAGAAAATTTCTCTTCAACCATTTCTTTAAACGCCGCTTGGGGTAGCGCATAGATGCTGTATTCAGGGCTTAAGGTACGAGCGTAATCAAGCAATTGACGGTAATCGATAGGGTTTTGTTGCAACGCCGGGTTTTGTGTTTGTAATTTCGCAGCCTCAAAATAAAATTCACTGATCCAAGGGGCCATCTCAATGGCCCTCTCAATAGCTCTAAAGCTCATGCTGACGTCTTTTTCTACGCGGGCTAAATTTGCCAGCTCAGCCCAGCCGCTGGCCAGTGCGGTTTGTAAGCGTTGGGCATGGTGATACCTTGTTGGGAAAAATTCGCTCAAGGCCTGGATGCGTGGCAAATGATTTTTATAGGAATCATAAATAGACAGTGTCTTTTGTTCCAATGCGGATAAGTCAATGTCTTTTTCAATAGGTACAATTTCTGCCGCTGCACCCCAGGGAATAAACTTATACCTTCGCGTAAGTTCATAATAGTGGAGATCGGGCTGCAAGCTCACATCAAGCATAAAGATACGGGATCTAGGCAGCGCATCTAAAAGCTGCCCAATAAATTCCCAAGGCCTCGACATATTGAGTGTGAGAAAAGCTTCTTGTTTTAGTTGATGGTGCTTTTCGACAACTTTTTTAAAACGCTTCATCTCTCGCTCAACCGGAGGGGCGTGCATCAGATGCAAGTCATCTCTCATGTTCTTGGTTTGTACAAAGTATAAGCCACAGGCAAAAAGGACATCATCGCTTCCGCCCAGCACGATGGCATTTCTGGGCAGTGGGGCGAGTGTGTCCTGGCAAAAATCTCCAAGTGATGTTTCTGCAGAAGCGTCCATCAGTGGTAAGCGGGCAATCATGGTGGTGAGCAAAATGAGAAAGAATACGAGTCCAAGCAGTGCATGTTTCAGTCTAAGGTGGAATGCGCTTTGCGCCCGTGTAAAAAGATATTGTAATCCACATGCCCCTAAAATGCATAAGGTCGCCTGCGGGAGCGCAAAAAACTTAAGATTGTTGGCGGCCAAATAACCCTGCATGGGGGCGTTGAAGAGCATAAAGAAGCCAATGGTGGCAAGACCAAGGGAAATCCAGAGACTGATGAGAATACTTTTGCGCGTTGTTGTGCTTGTTTTAAAGCCCAAAAACATACACGGCGCGGCAATCAGAAGGATATGTAAATCATGCCACGCATGCAGCATAAAATAGCGCAGATACGCCAAGGGAAATGTTTGTGCATCACCATAATTGGTTAAGGCAAAAGTTCCATAATCCTTGCGTAAGAAGACGTGCCAAAGGTCGTAAGGGGTTTGCAGTGCCCGCCATGAAATCAACTCATCAGGATCGCCAAGGAGTGCAAAGAGAATATAAATAAAAACGAAAGTGAAACAGGTTCCTGCAAGGTATAACCCTCTTTTGATATTGAGTTGCGGCCATGCAGCGTAAAGGGCAAGCAAAGATTGAGGCAAAACGAAGATAATCGTGTGATGATTGGCTACCCCAAGAGAGCCACAGAAAGCGGCCAGAAGTAAGAATCGAATTTTGTTTTCTGCCTTTGCCAAAACGGTATAGCAGCAAAACTCGGTACACAGGCAAAAGAGCAGTGTGT
>JASMKV010000061.1 GCA_030749035.1 Myxococcota bacterium
AGTGTCTTGGCACGCTTGCCCATGACCCCTTCGGCCACCATGGCAATCGAGAGCCCTTTGGCCCGAATAGAAAGCACCAAGGCGGAGAAATCATGCACGCAACCGATAAGAATGGCTCCAACCACCACCCAAATCATGGCCGGCACCCAACCCCAAATCACCGCCACCGCCGGACCGAGCAGAGGTCCCAAACCGGCAATGGATGCAAAATGATGGCCGAAGAGAATCGACTTGCGTGATGGGACGTAATCGACGCCATCTTCTAAAGTATGTGCCGGGGTGACCCGCTGGTCATTTAAACCGTAGAGTTTCAGCGCGAGAAAACGCGAATAGAAAAAATAGCCCAGACCATAAAGGATAAAACAAATGAGAGTTGGCACAACAACGTTCATGAAACTTACTTTCGATGTTCGAGCATGATTTTTAGGGTTTCACGGGAGCTGTGTTGCGGCCTGAAACCGAGTTCCCGAGTAGCCTTAGCATTACTTAAAATCCAGGGATGGATGGCGAAATCCAAAAAGGTTTCGGGTAATTCCACACGTTTCACACCCAGCTTCCAGAGTGTACGCATACTTTTTTCGAGAACGATACGGGGCAGCGCCACGACTCGACGATTGGAAAGCTCGGCAATCTCATTCATGTCAAGCGCATCGTCGGGTGCCACGTTATAGATGCCCCCGGCGCCCTGCTCCACCATGCAGACCAGGAAATTGCTGACGTCATCCTCATGCACAATTTGCATACGTGGTTGAGAGCCCATGACGACAGGCAAAAACGGAAAGGCAAAAAGAAAGCGGGAGAGGTAATTATCCACATTCGGACCGAACACCGCAGTAGGTCGGACAATGCCCACTCGGACATCCGGGTTTTCTGCGCGAAAATCCCGATAATAATTTTCCAGCTCAGCTTTGTCCTGAGCATATTGAAAGACCTGATTGTCATCCCAGGGATGTTCCTCTGTGAGTGGCACCGGATTATCAGGCTTCGCGCCGTAGACAGTTGCCGAGGATGTCACAACAATATGTTTTGCACCGGCAACCTTTGCGGCTTTAAAGGTATTACGGGTGCCCTGCACATTAATTTCATGCATGCGCCGTTCATCGCGCATCGGATTAAGGATAAATGCCAGATGCACAACCACATCCGGTTGGGCTTCGATAATACTTTGCTGCCAGGCATGGGTGGTCATATCACCGCGCAAGTATTCGACCCCATCGAGTGGGGCTTGTGGTGCATTTAAGTCAAGCCCGATGATTTTGACCTCACTGCATTTTGCTCGAAGAGCTTGCAGGAAATTTGTCGCGATATAACCGGCCGCGCCGGTCACAAGGATGGTCTTGTCTCTCATCTTTTAAGCAAACTAGTTATCTTCGAGAAGGTCAAGGGCTGTCAGCTCCATGGCAGATTTTCCTGACTCGTACTGTAAGAGCCCAATGCTGGCGTAGCGGGGTTTAATTCGATCGCTAAGCAGACCTATTTTCTTAAGGTTGGGGATAATGCGCTTAAACATGACGCGCCGAAAGAATTCCATCAGTTGTGATTTACCAATAATGGCATCCCAATCTTGTCGCGACATTCGATGGCCATAATACTCATCATAAAACTCATGGGCTAAGAACCTGTTGCGCATCAAAAGCGAGACTTCGAATGCCCATTCTTCACGATAGCGCATCTCCTTTTCGCTGAGTTCAGCCATATACTTAGCCAGCGAGAGCACGCCATAATGCACATGCCGCGCCTCATCCGTAATAATATAACGCAAGATATGCTTGAGCAGGGGTTCATGGGTATTGTAACGAATGGCGCCAAAGGCACCAAGTGCCAGCCCTTCAACCAGGATTTGCATGCCAAGAAATTTTAAGTCCCAGGCACTCTCGGTCATGATGGCATCGATAATCACATAAAGGTTGTCATTGATATCGTAGCGCTTCTCTAATTTGTCATCAAGATAAGCGTGTAAGACTTCAACGTGCCGTCCCTCATCAACCACCTGCGTGCTACCAAAAAGCTTCCCGTCCATCCAAGGCACGCACTCGGTGGTCTGGGCAGCAGCAAAAAGGGCGCCTTGTTCACCATGCAAAAACTGACTGAGTATCCAGCCCACCATACCGTGACGCTGTTCTGCTTTTTCATCTTCACTCAAATGGCGCCAAATCGGCAGTGCCGTCATCGGAATGAGCGCATCGGGCAAAATAGGTTTTTCAGTGTTGTAGGGGTCGACATCGATGCTCCAATCCACATCGGTCGTGGCATTCCATTGATTCTTTTTCGCCGCCTCATAGAGTTTCTGCATCTCAGGAAAAGAACGCTCATAAGACCAATCAAAGTGGACCCCATGACCAGTGTCCATCAACGTTGAGTCATCCCGCTTGCCTTGCTGGAGAACAATCCCGCGGAAGGCTGGTCCCAGCAAGGAGCGTAAGACTTTAACATTGCGGCTTTTGGCCGCTTCTTTAAGTAAGGGGCTCGAGCGCATTAAGGCATTAAACGACCCGGAGATGGCGTCTTTGAGATCTTGCTGACTAGGGGGCATGAAAATCTCCAATATTAAGTTATATTAACGGCTTAGATAGTATGGAACACAAATTTTGTGCTGGCAAGCCTTTAACACGCAGCCTAAAAAGTCTATGATCTTGAAGACCTTAAGTCTCCTGTGTGCTGCCGACCCCCAGCAAATAGGCTTCGATAAAACCATCTAAGTCACCATCCAAGACTGCATCCGCATTGCCCATTTCAAAACCGGTACGATGGTCTTTGACCATTCTGTAGGGTTGCAAGACATAGGAACGTATTTGTGAGCCCCACTCGATTTTCTTTTTCTCACCGGTGATCTTCGCTTTTTCTTCAGCTTTCTTTTGCAACTCGATTTCGAAAAGTTTTGAGCGCA
>JASMKV010000062.1 GCA_030749035.1 Myxococcota bacterium
ACCACTGCCGAACAACCTCACCTTTAATATAGTAAGTGCCTTCAGCAAGCTTACCCGTATACAAGCCATCTTTCATCCCTAAGCGGCTCCCCTGTACAAAGTCCTCTGAGATGCCCAACATTTGGGCGCCTTCAAGCGCCAGCACATCAAGTGTAGCCGATAAAACATGCACCTGCACACCTTTGGCTTGCAGCATGTTCACGATTTGCCGCATGCCGCAACCGCTCTCATCGGAAAACACCCGATGCCGCCAAGCCGGTGCTGCCTTAAGCCCACTTTCATAGACCTCTTTGGCCACCTGCCGAACTTTCTCCACTTCAAGACCTTTGAGCATGGCAATAATATTAAAGAACACATCCTTGGGACTCAGCTGTTGGGGTTTGGGCAGCGTCTTATCGGCTGCGCGACGTAAAATAATTTGCGCGTTTTGCAGCGCTGTATTGGTTTGCACGGCCGTCGCATCAATATTGGGCTGGGTTTTTAAAAATTCGATGAGTGCTGGATTGCTTGCGGCTTGCGGCATTTTCATCTCGACAAGCTTGGCCAAAAATCGGTCGGTTACATTGCCAAGCCAAATTGTCGAATCTAAATCAAAGACGGCCGTCGGCACAAAACCCGGGCCCACAATCGCCTTGGGATTAAACGCATCAAGGGCAGCACAAAAGGCTATTGGCGTCAGGTCATCAGCCTCTTCGAGAGGCAGTTTTTGGCCTAAAGAGCCACCGAAACTTTTGGCCTCTGGTTTCAGTGCTCCGCCCACCGCTTGCCGGGCTTGTAAGGCAAGCCAGCGCGACTCGATGGTCAGTTCCCGCACCTCTTCATCGTTCAAGTTCGTGAGCGCGTAGCCGTGCGCATCACGTTGGATTTTGTTAAAGACAGGAGTCCCGTCTTTGGGTCCTTCATAGAGGGCGCCGCTGGCGGTGCAATTAAGACCACGCTTATCGGCTTCAGCCTGTGCGGCCACGTTGAGTTCGCTCAAAACATCCACATCAGCATGGCTGAGCTTTTGGTCACCATTGATGTCAAGCTGTTCTAAGGTTCGGGCGTTGGCCTCCTGTGGACGCAGCGTTTGTAATCTTGGCAGAACTTTGGTTTCCGATGCGGTTGCTGCAGCGCAACCCACGAAAGCCACCAAGCACATCAGCATACATCCT
>JASMKV010000063.1 GCA_030749035.1 Myxococcota bacterium
CCTGATTTGCCGCTTCGTTCGCCGCCTGCGATGCCGCTGTGCTCGCTGCTTGTGCAGCGGTACTTGCCGCAAGTGCGGCAACTGTTGCTAAAATGGTAAGAAAACCCAGTATGCAGCTAAAGATCCCTAAAATATTGGCCAAGGCTTCGGCTTCATCGAGTTTTCTTTGTGCTTCTTCGTTATCCTTTTTTGCCTTTTCTATATAGGCTTGACGTAATTGGCTATGGTTTTGACTCAGGGCATTATGGGTTTCAACGCTGTTGTTGGGATCTTCAACATTTAATTTCAGCATGAAGGCAGTCATGTTGCCTGGATTAAGACTGTCAATCACGCTTATGCCCGAACGGACACTTTTGTGGTAATTCTGCGCAAAGCCACCGGTACCGACGCTTTTATTAAAGCTTTCTGCAAAGCTTTGAAAACCGTTTGCCAGCTCAGGACTCATCACGATGCTTGGCGTTTTCGGGCTTTCGATGATTGGTTTGGCGTGGCTCAATTGATGTGATTCGACATGACTTTGAGAAACCCATTTGTCTTTGACGAGGTCGCTTTTTAGAGATTGATTGAGGTTCGTTGCTGCGAGACCTAAATCTTTTTTACTTAGAACACCCAAGTCTTTTTGGTTTAGGATACCTAAATCTTTTTTGCTTAGGACACCCAAATCTTTTTGGGTTAGCACACCTAAATCTTTTGGGCTTAGCTGACCTGACTCTTTTCTGGTTTGGACATCTATATCGTAGATATGGCTTTGCGTATGACGAGCCAATCTCGGTGTTGTGATAAGCGGTTTAGGACTTTTGCTGACTTGTTGAACTTGCTGGGACATGGGTTTCTCCTCTTACGTTGTGTGATCAGTATTGATTGCAATTAAGGGGCCAAAACGTGGGGTAAATACTCTGTCTTAATCCATTGTTTTCACATGTTTTTTAATGTGTTTGCAGGGCTTTGGATTGGGGCCCCAAAGGTTGTGCCGCAAGGGCACAAAATAGTGAGTCTAAACGGTTCAATCCGGACCATTGGGATAAGCACGTATGCCTATAACTAAAGGCCCAAAAGCCGTATGTTTTATGACTCTTTTTTGCGGGGTATAAGGCTCGCAGCCTTGTTGGATTGGTCAAATAGCCCGACATCATAAGTGCTCCAAAGTGGATATAATGTGGGCCGCTTAGACATACACATGAGGGGCTTCTCTCGGGTTAAAAAATTGTTTTTAATGGTGTGTTGCGTTTTAGAAGGCCTTGTTTTGGCTTTGGAGAGTTTACAATCCTATTTCTTTTTTTGTTTGTCTGAATTGCTTTTGTCTTGTTTTAGGCTCGCTAAGTTAAGCTTTTTTTTCACCACGCTTGGATCGTCATCCAGAAACATTTTTAAGGGAAGGTTGGCGTCAGCTGCAGTGAATGTCGCTTTTTTTTTCGACAAGACTGTCGAAAGAACTTTGGCGCTGGTGACCTTCTGGATCTTTTTGCGCGCAGATTCAGCGGAGGTGTGTGGTTTGCTGTCTTCTAGAATTTCCAGCTCACCGAGTTCATTGATAACGATGCTGTTGTATCTGCTCATGGATGCACGCCGTCCCTCAAAGCATGCCCGAAACGCAAAGGTGCAGACACGCATAGCCGAATTGTAAGCTTGAATGGCGGACTTGTCCACCATGACTGCTCTAAAAGCGCTTCAGGACTCTTCTTAAGAGGGATCGCAGTCCACCTAAACCAACACAATTCAGTGTTCGTCTCTTTGTAGGACCATCATACATCTACGAGAATATGTGTTGCTGAATCATTCGAATTGAGAACGACTCAGCAATAATTTAAAGACCAACGAGCTTAGTAGCCGCCGCGTCCACCGCGTCCACCGCCGCCGCCGCGTCCACCGCGTCCGCCGCCGCCATCGCGTCGTGGGCGTTCAACAGCCTCATTCACCGTAATCGTACGGCCATCGAGCTCTGTACCATTCATGGATTCCATGGCTTTCATGCCAGCATCATCATCGCTGATGGTTACAAAACCAAAACCACGAGAGCGACCTGTTTCACGATCATTAATTACTTTGGCTTCTTCGACGTCACCAAATTGTTCAAAAGCTTGAAGAAGAGCGTCGTCACCCGTGTCCCAACTTAAGCCACCTACAAATAATTTTTTAGACATTTTCTGTACTCCGAGATGCCCGTGTATGCAAAGCTGAAGCTAAATACAACATAATATTCATTAAATTATTCATCTTTAGTTCTGGATCTGTACAAATGCGGCGCAAAAATAGATCTTTTGTCCATAATTCAAGATATTAGAGGGAAAGGTGGGTGCAAGAGGCGACTTTCTTGCACCCAAACCCTTACAGAGCAAGCACTGGAGAGAATTGCGCTTAATTGTGCTGGGGGTGCTCTGTACGAATCTTTGGCAGCCCGTGTGTTGTGCGCCAAACGTTCAAAATCGTTTGGGCCATTGGGCTAAGCATGGCGTAAGCTTCGACTTGTGTAGGGGCAGGTAAACGCCCAATTTCTTCGTTTAAAATTGCCCATCCCCCAGCTTTTTCGATTTCTGAACAGTCGATTTCACCGTCCGCGGCAAATTTGACCAAAAGGATGTCGATGCCACGATCAAGCATATTTTCAAAACGTTCAAGTGGCCGGTTACCGGTGCCCTCCAGGAGATGTTTTTGGCGAAAATAATCACGCACACGATTGTCACCAAAAGTAAAATCACTCCCATCGGTTTCACCGTGACGCTCCGAGCTGGGATCGTTCCAAGTGGCGTCGACCTGACTGACCGCGATATGACCACTGGGTTCTATCGTATAGAATGCATTCCACATATGATTGTGGCTTTCGGGCAGCTTGACGTAGGTATTCACCAGTTGACTGGTTGCAGGTCTTTGCATGGCTTTGAGGACGATGAAGATACCTTGAACCATTTCTGCATAGTTTCTGCATACGCCGTTTTCATTCTTTCTGAAAAACTTTTGTAGTGGGATATTGTCCATGTGTGTTTGAGCGCTTCGTGCTTCGGATGTATAAGCACTTTGAGGGCCATTAACGCGCTCAACGGCATCGTCGTTATAGATGTTGTTGTCCTGGGTGATTTGCGCACATAAGAGCATGGCTTGTCGTGGTGATAGGTCACGAATATCGTTGATCCCCAAGCGTTCAATAACTGGAGCACTTAAAGGGTTGGCCGCGTAAGCGAGAATATGTTGCTTCATGAGGTGGTGGTTCATGTTTTCAACATTGTCTGCATCGCCAGTATCGAACTTTTCGAGGTAGGCATGTACTGCTTTGTCGTGGGGCATGACCCGGCGTGTGGTCGTTCGGGGCGCATAGTCTTGATTACTCATGGCTTTAATGCGGGTGCCGCCGGTGGTGATATAGACATTGGGTTCTAAGTTTTGTTGTGACGTGTCGGTCGGGGAAATGCCTTGTGGCCTTTTTGCCAAGAGAGCTTTTTCGCGCGGATTTGCCAGACCTGTTTGTAAAGAAGCAGGGGCGACGGGCTGGCACAGGAGAGGGGGGCACTCCTGCACCAGACTGTCATGTTTAACCTGCTTTTGAGGTTGAGGAGATTCCGCATCTTGATTGGCAGCCGATGTGGTTTTTAACTCAGATGCAGAGGCAAAATTTTGTTGCGCAGTGCGATCTGAGTTGGCGGCTGTGGTGGTCATATGGGGGCTCCTGATTTTTTTATTCTATTAAAATATTCTATTTCTATTTCTATTTTTATTGCTTGTTCAAACTTACGCGTGAGTGCAGCAAACGGTTAAGGCGATTGGCTGAGGTTAAGCACGAAAAAGTGTGTTGGCTGCTTAAAGAAGCGAAAAGAATAGAGAAAAAAAAGTACATTTAAATAAAAAAAAAACAGAAAAACTTCTTTGATTTCAGGTGTTTGTGATCCAGATCACAAAGAGTGCTGTCTGCATGTTGTGTTTGAAAGTCTAAGAGTAAGTTTAAAGTGTGACGGGGGTCACGCTTTGGGATGCAAGAATCGAGACACGTATGAGCGGATTATTTTTCGGAAGACTTTTTATGTTTTGTTGGAGGTAAATAAATCGGATTGCAGGTGATTTCGAATGCGTGTTTGTCGAGGCTGAAGCTAAGGTATTCGCTATCGCTTCTTGGGTTGCCTTGTAGGGGTTGATGCGTACGCGTGTTATAGACGCAGCCCACCCAGAGTTTTGTGATGGGTTTGGTCAAAATAGCGATATGCCAGTTGACCTTATAGACCGTTTTATCTGAGTGTTTTTCCTTGAGCCAGCCGAAGTTTGTTTTGAGCGGCACATCATGAAATGGCCCAATGCGTTGAATTTGCAGTGTGGGTTTTGATGTTGCTGGTGACGGGTTCCAATTCCATTTGAGTTGGGAGCTGTGTTGCATTACAGCTTTGTGTGTCGAAAGATTACTGGAGCGTATATAAAGTAAGGGGTTTTCGACAGGTACAATGAAGAGGATGGCACTAAGCGCTAAAAGCATGGTTACTTCCTTGATAGATTGCGTTTTATTTGAGTCAAATCAATAAAATAGGTGCCCGAACTGTCTTGTTTGCGGTGTGCTTTAAGCAGAGTAATAAGCTCGTGGACGTTTTTGTCGTTGAGCTTTGACTGACTCTTTTGCTTCAGCATTGTTTTAACCACATCGCGGAGAGAGTATTCGTTGGGGGCCTTGCCGCGTAAAACAAAGTTGTTTGACGCATGATACACCGTCTTGGCTAAGCTTTTATTGGTATCATTGGAAGTCGAAAGCAAATCCTTGAGTTCCAGGTATCGACTTGGATCTAATTCGTACCAGATTAGTTCTTCTGAAAAAGTTAAAAGACCAGTATGTGGATCGGTGGCTAACCTTTTTTGAAACCATGTTAGAAAAGCCTCTGTGTTAAAATCTTCATTCAAAAAGGCTTTTGAAATTGCAGGAAAGACGCGAACAAAGCGATTGGGGTGGGCGAGTTTCGCCATAAGACCGGTTAGCTTTCGATAGTCCGAAACTTGAAGTTTTATTTCAGCCCCATTTTGTGAATGGCCGGTCACATCTACCAGTTCCGTAAACTTTTGATATGCTCGAGCGCGGGCCTGCAGGGATGTGAGCAGGGTACTCTTCATAAGTTTACGTTCATTCCAGCCCTTAAGCGCGCTAAGAAGGCTGATGCTAGCCACAAGGTTGGGCTTTTGGGGGGATTTCCCAACCTCACAGTATTGCCTGAACAGAGCACTGATCTTTTTTGTTTCGTATTGACCTATTTGCTCTACAGGGGCGGCGTCAATCGAGACGTTAAGGGCGCCTAACAGCCGTTCAATGTCTTCTTGTAGCCAATCAAAACATTTACTTGGGGGTAAAAAGTAAATCTCCACCACTGCGCGTGCGTCATGCTTTACTTGCGCAATGGATATTTCAGGGGCTGGGTTGGATGGTTTTAGCCCGTCCTCTTCACAAGCAGCGGTATATAGAAAAATGAATAGAAAATATGATTTAGAAAGCTTCGTCATTGCCTTTTTAACATAGCAGACTATAGCTCGGAAAGATGGGGTCTGTAAATGCTTCTTCTGGCGGGGTTGGCCTCTTTGCTTTCAGCCACGACCAAATAGTAGCCTTGTGCCGATTGCTCATATAGGTTTTTGTGAGAGTAAAGGTTAGAATGGCATTAAAGAGGACTAAAGAGCTACACGAAGCGCACATTGTACATTTGGCGTTCTTGGTACTTGTGCTGATCGCGTTCTTACATACCTGGACAACGACGGCAAATCTCTCCTGGTCGCATGATGATGATATCATGAGGGATACTGCCCACGCACAAACGATTCTCGATGGTGATTTCCTGGGTGATCCTCATTATAAGGGCGAAACAATTTGGTATAATCCTGTTTTGCCGGCACTGGTTGCCGGGTTGTCGGCATTAAGTGGAGAACCGGTGCATGAGGTTTACGCACAGTTCGGTCCTCTGCTGAATCTGTGGGTTCCGATCGTCTTCTATCTTTTCGTGGTTGCCTTTATGGGACACAGGATAGGGTTGGCTGCCGCTTTTGCTTTTCTCTTTTTGTCTAATCCAGAGATGCAATCCTATTCTTGGGCTTCCTATTCAGCTTGGCTCTATAATGCAAACTTTGCTCAGGGCTTTTTTTATTTGGCTCTGATTGTTTTGAAAAGAACTCTGGAACATAAAGACATCAAGATATTTCTTCTATTTGGTTTTGCATTGGGGATAACCTTTCTTTGTCATGTGGCTCCAGCCCTGCTTCTTGGCGCAATCTTTGTGAGTGTGGTGGCGAAGGCTGTATGGCACGCCCACAAGAACGGCCGTTTAGAAGAGGTTAAATCCATAGTTAGAAATGCACTCCTCGCATTGGTTACGGCATTTCTTGTTGGGCTGCCACTTATCGTTTCTATACTTGGAAATTACTCACTGATTATTAAGAATACAGCACCATCGGCATGGATTTTTGAGCCACTTTTGCTTGAGCGGATGAGTGCATTTTTTCTTGGCGAAATTAATTTTATTAATTTGCTGGCTTTGCTGGGGCTATACCGTGTTTGCAGGACGAAGGGAGAGCTCCGTTCAGCGCGGCTTCTCCTGTTGACTTGGGGAGGCTGGGCTTTAGCTTTTTTCTTTTACGGGTATTTGAGGCAATTAGCGGCAAATAACGGACTATTCAGTCTAAATGTTGTTCCAGAAGTACACTTTCTTTTTTATCTTCGCGCGTTGGCCAGCGTGTGTGTGGGAATTGCATTGGTTTTTTTATGTGAGTTCTTTGTGAGAAGGTTTCTGCAAAATAAATTACGAGAGACCCCACCTGAAACGCAATTGATAACAGTTTTGATCTTGGTTTTGGCTTTAGTGTTTGTAAGCACTTACGATACCTATAGCGACAGACATGATTTTGTGCACTCGCGCAGGATAGCATTGCATTTGGACAGATGGGTGAAGAGTCATGATGTTTATGATTGGTTGCGTGAGTATACTCAGCCAGAGGATGTGTTTTTGACAACAAATCATTTGGCCTTGTTTATTGTTGGTCCTGCTGGTCGAAAAGTTGTTGCGGTTCATGATAATCGCTTCAGTAATCCTTATGTTGATTGGAAAGAACGCCTTATGGCTAACAATATGATGTTGGAGTATCTGGCGGAGAACCAGTTAGATGAATTTAGGATTCTTGCGCAAGAATATGGGGTTACTCATGTTTTGGTTAAAGACGAGTTTAAAAAAAGATTGGTTGAAGCTCAAAGCTCTTGTTTGGAGCTCATGCTATCAAACACAGTTATTCACCTCTATAGGGTACAATGTGTGTAGTGCATCCGATTTTAGTAGGCATAATAGAGGGTAGAGGTGCTACTTTGGGGTACTGAATATTGGCCCGCTTAGACGTGTGGATTCATTCGCCACCATCAAAAGGTTTTTGCTGCTGGGGCGGATGCGATTATTCTCGGTAGCTTTTTTGCAGGCACAAAGGAAACACCGGGAAGCATCAAGAAGACCGGTCTTTTTCCTGAACAAAAACTTTTTAAGCAGTATCGTGGCTCCGCTTCGATTGACTCAAAGATTGCTCGAGGTGAAGAAGGCAAGAACGTCGAAGGAACTTCAACCCTGGTGCCCTATCGTGGCGAGGTGAAGCGCCTCGTTTCTGAAATTGAAGACGGTGTGCGTTCGGCCATGAGCTACGTAGGTGCTTTTTCGATTGCAGATTTTCAGGAGAAATCAACATTCGTGAATGCTGCCTCTGCGGGAATTCGTGAAGCTTTTTCACATGGCTTGTTAAAGAGCTGGGTCTTTAAGAATTTAAGCCCAGGGGTTCAAGGCGGTTGGCAAAGACGATCTCGACCTTTTTGCTCGGATCGCCTTGGTATTTCTGGCTTGGTTTGGCGAGTTCTTCGCACCAGAGGATAATTTCGTCCAGATTGAGGCCGGCGCATAAGGCTTCGTTGCGTTTTGTCCTGATGTCCCGCAAATGCCTGGCCGCTTGTCGCGCCAGGGATTGACCAGCCTCTTGGTAGTTCTGCCGTATTTTAATCCCGACAGCCGCAAGTTTGATAAGGCCTTTGAGTAAATCCGCTTCCTGTCCCTCACGGCCGAGCGCATTCCAAATATTTTCCCAGGCTTCATGGGCTTCCCAGTAATAGCCCGCATTGAAGAGGTTCATGCCATGCAAGTAGTCGGTGCATTCTTGCCAAGTGTGGAAATTAAGAGGCTGGGGCGTTGTGTCAGCCTTTCCATAGGAGTGGCCGTCCGGATCACGGGTAGGGTGTGGCCAATAGCCGGGGACAAAAGCATAGGGGGGATAGGCTGGTGGCGACATGGCTAAGAGACTAAGCCAATGGGGCAGTGGTTGCCAGAGGAAATGCCTCTTGGAGATTGTGACCGCGGAATGTGGATTTGTAGGTGACAGTGGACGAGACTTAGAGCTAGAGTGCAAACAACCGGAGTGATTTTGATTCGAGAAATTCAAAAAGTCATACCGACCCGACGGCAGCTGGAGGGTGGTGGTTTTCCTGTGCGTCGCCCATTTCCCATGAGCGAAGTTCCTGACCCATTTTTATTGCTTGATGAAATGGGCCCTGTGGATTGGCCACCGAATAGGGCCTTAGGGGCACCACCCCATCCCCACCGTGGTTTTGAAACCGTCACCTATTTGTTGCAGGGGAATATGCAGCACGCGGATTCTGCGGGAAACTCTGGCGATCTCAATCCGGGGGACGTGCAATGGATGACCGCTGGCTCCGGAGTTATTCATTCTGAGTTGCCGCATCCAGATTTTCTTGCTGCCGGTGGCACTTCCCATGGGTTTCAGATTTGGGTGAACTTACCAAGTAAAGATAAAATGATGGCACCTCGCTATCAAGATATTCCGAAAGCAAACATTCCGGTGGCTCAGAGTGAAGACGGCTTAACTTGGGTAAAGGTTGTGGCCGGGGCTTGCCTTGGTGTGAGCGCGGTCATCGATACGGTGCAGCCGGTGCATTATTTGCATTTTAGGATGGAGCCGGGGGCCCAGCATCAACAACATGTCCCCGAAAACTTTAATGGTTTGGTTTATTGTTTTGCAGGGGCATTTTGGGCTGGGACAAAATGCACACAGATCAAAAATGGCAGCGTGGGTCTTTTGAGCGCCGGGGATGCGCTGGGGCTTGGTGTCGATGAGAGTGCAGAAGAAAATGCGGAGTTTTTATTGTTGGCGGGCGAACCGACCCACGAGCCGATTGCACGCTGGGGGCCATTTGTGATGAACACCCAGGAGGAAATCATGCAGGCGGTTGAGGATTATCAAAACGGTACTTTGGTGCAGTAAGCATAGGGGAAAACATGCCACTCTTAAAGATCATGACAAATGTTCAGGTTGATGCAAGTGCGGAAGTACTCGAAGAAGCCACCCAAGTGGTCGCCTCCATGCTGGGCAAGCCCACGTCTTATGTACAAATTGTCTTGCAAGATGCCCAAAGCATGGCCTTTGCCGGCACAACGGAACCTTGCGCCTATCTTGAACTCCACTCTTTGGGCCTGCCCGAGGCGCAAACTGAGTCCATGAGTCAGAGCCTATGCGGCTTTGTGACGGCGAACTTGCGGATTGCGGCCAATCGGACCTATATCCAATTTTGTGCACCGGACCGGCATCTCTGGGGATGGGACGCAAAAACTTTTGCGTAAAAATATCCTTAGTTGTTGTTTTTACAGGACTAAATTGCGATCGAGGGCGATCTGACGCATTGCGCCTGTGTGGCGCCCAGTGCAAGAGCCTTTTTTTGCTCTAAAAATTAGGGTTGAACCAAGGCCCACATCATATTTGTAGAGCGCCCGACTTGCAATATCAGGAATACTTAGGCCGATTTGCGTGGATCTCTTGTACGCTTGTAGGCGGCGATTAGTTAAGTGACTAAAATTGCAGTACTTATATTTTTGAGGAATTTAGATTTGGATGCGGAGGTACTGTCGGTCTTTATCTTACCTTGTTGTGGTGGTGACGCTTGTTTTCATTTTACAGGTCCTCAAAGGGCACTTTTGTTAAAATTATGGGGTTAATAACTAAAGTTCCCTAATCGTCATAGGGGTTCGATGGTTCTGAAAAATAGGACTGTTGGATTTAATGACAGAAGTGGAGACAGTGATGAAGAAAATAGTAGGTATGATTGCAG
>JASMKV010000064.1 GCA_030749035.1 Myxococcota bacterium
CTTGGTTTGCGGTGTTGTCGTTGAGATCCAGGTCGAAAAGTGTGAGGGCGGCGTCAAATTCAGTGCCATTGATGTAGATGGCGCCCCCCTGTGGTGCGTAGCCACAGGCAAACTCCAATCGGGCAATGCGAATTTCTTTCGAACAGGCGCTCCCTTCACATGCGGCGTCGATGGTGAAAAGTCGATTTTGTTGGTTGGTCGCCAAAGGTGTTTGTGAAGAGCTGCTGCCGCCACCAACGATACAGAGAAAATCTGCTTCGTCGGTTGGGACATCAAAGGCTTGATCGAAAAAATATTCCCCTTGGTCGAGTTCCCAGCGGGTGTATGTTTCCTCTTCATTTACGGAACATCCGGAAAAGTAACATGGGTCGTTAGGATTGCTCACGCACAGGGGAGTCGTGATATTGATATGTTCGCCAGGATTGAAGGTCACCCAGGAGTCGGCAGAGATGGAATCGCAGGATGATGAGCGGTGTGATGTGTCATGCTCTCCATCCGAATCATGAACGCCAACAAGGCTTGGGTCAAGATTTTTGCTGGCGGACTTTGGGCTGGGGGCTTTGGCATTTGTGCTGCGGGGCATGCCCCAAGTCGCGATGTTAAAAACGAGAATGTATACGAGAAACAAAGAGAAGCTTTTGCTGCCGCGGCTCTTTGTCATTTTGTACATCGAAAATTCCATGTCTTTTGCGCCTTTAAATGCTGTTTGCTCTTTAGGGTTTGTGTGCTTCGATGATGGATATCGCAAGATCTGGGCCAAAAGGTCGGATCTTAAGTCATTGGAATGGCGTGTGAAATTTTAAGGATTTTCAAGAAAATGGGTGATTTGGGCTGCAAAAGGGTAGATCGCAAGGGGGCGTAGGGCACCATGTGGATAGGGGCTAAAAAAGAGCGCTGGCAAGGGATTTTTTAGGGGAGTTTCAGTGCTTGAATCTCCTGCAGGCTCGCTCTGATATCTTGATAAAAAAGTGGCACTTGCCGTTCGATCTCTTCTTTAATGACTTGCGGATCCTCACTGGCAAAGAGCCCTGAGAGATATTTGACCGCAATCGCCGCAATTTTGTCTTCGTCCATACGGGCCTCTGTGCGCTTATGGTGTTGTAGCCAAAGCCCTAAAACCTGGCTTTCTGCGATACCGAAATCCGAAATAGCTTTGCCCACCGCATCGTCTTCCTGGCCAATGCCCATCACAAAAGACATATGCTTGCCCCAGGCTAAGCCAATGGGTTTGAGCAAGTCGGTCATGGCTGGCGACCGTTCCATCACCCGCACAAGCGGCTCGGCCCAGTAGTGGTAACCCAGGCGTGTGGCCGCATCGATTCTCTCTTTAGAAAATTGCGTGCTGGCCATCATATCATCAAAGGATAAATAACCCTGGCGATGCAGTTCGGTGCAGATGACTTTGTTGCCGCCGCCATAATGGCAAGTACAGTTATAGTGTCCAGAAGCTTCTACCCCGTTTTGCGTGTATGGTGAACAAGTACCTGAAGTCCCGGTGCACCCAGCTTGAGCAAAATCACCCACGCCATTGACGCACCATGAATGACAACCACCATTTGCATCAGTGTCAGGACATCCATTGCCATACTCTACAAACTCCGTTCTTGAGGGACATGAATTATTGCTCGATGGTGGCGGTGGTGGATTACAGGTGCTGCCGTTACATAAATACGGAACCATGCCTGCTGTATTGCACTGAGCGGTGTTAGAGCATGAGGTGTGGCAGCTCTTGGTTACAGAATTACAGCTGTACTTTCCACAGGAGCTTGTTTCCTGTGCTGAGCAGCCCTCATTATCCGCACACACACTTTGGGTTGTTTGATAATAGGTGCTGCCTGTGCGCGAGCAGCTCGCTGCAGGACATTGGGTATACTCTGCAGTCCAAACCCCTTGTTCGCATG
>JASMKV010000065.1 GCA_030749035.1 Myxococcota bacterium
TCTTTTTGGGCGGTACTTTTATTAATAATGTGCTCTTCGGCTCTCAGAATGTGACTTGTGTGGATGAGTCAAGTGATGAAGGTGATACTTCCACAGACAACTCAGATTGCGATTTTAGTCAGGATATTAATCTATTCGAGGGAACTTACAACCACCCATATCAGGGAGAAATTCAAAGCACCGTCGGACTTCAAATGAATTTTGAGTGGTACACGAATATCTATGGAGACTATGTCGGTGATGGACGACCTCCGGCCCCGTTGATGTGGTCATTGGTCACGACAGAGAGTGTACCAGACGGGGCTTTTGAGAATATGTTTAGCGGTGAGGACAATACGGGATACACTGTGGCTGTATGGTTAGAGGGAAACTGTGCGAATGTTGGTGAACACGAGATTGATGGTCAAGCCGATGCAGACACCAACGATGGAACGTTGAGTTCCTGTGGCGTAGTGCTCAGAAGACAGGACCTGACTGATCCCCCAATCGAGTTCTTTTATGCGCTAAGTGGGACACTCTCTGTTACCGAAGCACCTACAGTTGCAGAGTCAAGCGATGAAGGTGATACTTCCACAGGCAACTCAGATTGCGATTACTCTGGCGTACCAGGTGTCGGGTCGGTCACATTGCAGAATGGACTGTTTCGCAACGGCGGCACTGGCGCTCTATGGTGTGCCGGTGACCTAACCTTGAGTGTGGGGCTGGACTCCACGACATATACATCAACCAACGCTACCCATCGTTTTATTTATGCATATTTAGACGAAGCGGCTATGCCGGCTGATGCCTTTGGGGCGAACTCCTACAACGCTTTCGACCTTGTGGTAAGGTGCTCGGTAGCAGAAGGAGATTGCAGCGCACATATTCTGGCGATGACAGATGGGCATAGTACGCAACACTCAGACTCCTATGATTCGGTCAGCGGCACAGTGACGATGACTCAAACCCCTAATTCTACGGGGGATGCGGGAAGTGTAACCTTAAGCAATGTGGTTTTAGAGCGTGGGGAGAAAAAATGGTGTGTCAATGAGCTAGACTTGAGTTGTGATGGGGACTGCTTTTCGCCCTAATCCATAGGGCCCGACGACCGATAACCGTGCGAGCCGTTGTGAGACTGTCTAAGATGCGAACCGTTAAGAGACTTAAGTTTTTTGCGTTTTGGAAGCAAAAAACTTGTAGTCGAGTAGGTGAGTGGCCATAAAGGCGCGTCGAAGACTAGTCGGTACAAGGCGAGTGGCCGATAACCGACATCCGATAGCCGAATTCCGATGGCCGATAACCGATGACCGTGCGAGCTGTTACGGAGACTTAGTGCGGGTGCCTGGCAAGGATAGCCGCACTTTAGTCGAGTAGGCGAGTGTCCGAAAACCGAAGTCCGAAAACCGATAACCGCTTACTCCCCTACTCTCTTCTCCACTTCCTTAAGCGCTTCCTCAATATTTTCCACCTCCAGCCACTCAACCCCTTTTTCTTTTTTGAACCAGGTCCGTTGGCGCCGGGCGAGGGTCCAGGTATTGGCTTCGATTTCCGCGGCCAATTCGTCCTTAGACGCGCCCTTGGTTAAGACGGCGCAAGCTTCTTTATAACCCACCGATTGCATCGGTTTACATTCTGGCAAAACCCCGCTTTGCAAAAGCCCTTCGACTTCGTCGAGCAAGCCATTTTCCAGCATGGCTTTGGTGCGGGCGACGATGCGTTCGCGCAAAACATCATCATCCCAGCGTAAGGCAAAAAGTTGCATCCGCACCTTCTCGCCAGCAAAAGCGTGTTCGCCGCGAATCTCACTCACCGGCCGTTTGGCCAGGATACAGATTTCCACATCGCGTAAAAGCCGGCGCTTGTTGTGTTCATCGGCCATGGCGGCGCCTTGCGGGTCTAAGTCCGCTAAGCGTTTAAAGAGGCTCCCCGGGTTCTCTTCTTCAGCGCTTTCAAGCTCCGCCCGCAACGCCGCATCGGCCTCTGGCACATCAATGAGCCCAAAGCGCAAGGCCCGCAAATAAAGGCCAGAGCCACCGCAGAGAATCGGCCTCACGCCCCTGCTGCGCATATCCTCGATGGCCTTAAGAGCGCCTTGCACATAATCGGCCGCGTCGATGTTTTCCTGCCAATGGGCCACATCAATCATATGATGTCGGACTTGCGCCTGTTCTTCCTGGCTGGGTTTGGCGGAGCCAATGTCAAAGCCGCGATAGAGCTGCACCGAATCGCAGGAGAGGATTTC
>JASMKV010000066.1 GCA_030749035.1 Myxococcota bacterium
ATAGACCTTTTTCGAGTCCCAACTATACCCATCGTAGGCCAGCCCTATAACCTGCACAGCCGCTGACCAGATGAAAGTAAGGCCAAACAAAATCAAAACAAGTCGCTGCTTGAGTATGGAGCCAAGCACCGGGCAAAGAAAGAGCACTAAAACGGGGAGAATATCCAAGAGTGGTCTATAACCATAGGTAAAGCCACCCCACCAGTCATACCATTTAAACTGGGTTAGCATGAGGATAAAGCAGGCCGGCATAAGAATGAGAACGTCGCTCATCGATCCATCCCGAAGAGCTCTATACATACCCCACAACGAAAACAATAGAATGGGTGAATAAATAAAGAGGCCACGCCCCGGACTTAAAAGCAGACCGCCAGCGCCTTCAAGCAAAGGCGTTGCCCATATATTGGGTTCCCCCACCTTGAGCACTGCCCAATCCAACGCCCTAATCGATTGGCCGCTAATCAAGGGCGAACCAAAATAATAAACATTATACAAAGCCTGCATTATACCCAAAGGGACTCCAGCTGCTAAAAACCATAAGCCGTGTTTCTTCTCCTTCACCAGCAAGTAAAGCCCCACAGCCGTAAAGAAGAAGAGGCTGGTCGGCCGACAACAAACGGCTGCTGCAAAAATGAATCCTGCCAGCGCAACAAAAAATGGCTTCTGTTGGCGCAAAATAAAAAGATACAATCCCAAGACCAATAAGAATTGATTCGGCGTTTGCTGCCAGAAGGCTTGGCTACCCACGGACCAGGCACAAGTGCAGAGTCCATAGCATAGGGCTACCAAGAGCGCCGGCAAAGTTGTGCTGTATTCTAAGCCGATCAAAAAGATGAACGCCACGCTCAGGGCGATAAAAACCGATGCCACAAACTTGCTGATTTGAACAAATGGATTGATGTTATTGAGATCATAACCCAAAAGCACTTTCATACCGTAGAACAAGGGCAAAGCAAGGATTGCCGCACCTGGGCCAAAGGTATTCACAAAAACATTATTATGAACCGTTGGAACCAGAAAAAACTCCTCCTTGGTCGGCAATAAAAGACCTTCTGCGTAAAGCTGCCTGGCACTTTTTTCTCCCACTTGAATATCCCAGTGTGCCACTCTAATCAGGCGCTCCCCCTCATTGCTTTTGAGTTTCCACTCAAAAAGCATGGGGATTTCTTCGGGCGTAATTTCCACGCTCCCATCGTGGATAAGACTTAACGTCGTAAAAATATTTCCATACATATCCCAGGTCGGCAGTGGCGTTGTGTTCACATTATAAAGACAAAGGCTGCCAAAAAAGATGAACATGGCCAGGATACGTGGTGTGGCTTGCATTAACCTGCCTTTTAATGATGCGGACTCGATCCCACAAGCCTAAAATGTGGGCAACAATTGCCCGACCCTACTCAATTCAAACCTTTTTTAGCCTAAAATAAGTGGGTCGGCAAACCGATCGTCAATGATTGTTCAGCCCCCTCCTTGCATCCCCCCGTAATTCCCCCTAGAAAACATGAACCATGGCAAATCCTATAAGTTCAACCTACAGCGTGCGCGGTCTGGATTTAGCCTACCATTGCTGGGGCAATGCAAAAAATCCACCGCTGCTATTCTTTCATGGCTATCTCGACCACGGTCAAAGCTTTACTCCCATCGCAGAAAAACTCGCAACAAACTATTTTGTTTTGGCCTTGGATTTTCGGGGTCATGGACATTCTGGCTGGATTGGTGCCGGCGGCTATTACCATTTTTACGATTACTACCATGATGTCATCCAACTCTTCAAACATCTCGATCTGGACTCTGCCCATATCGTTGGCCATTCGATGGGTGGGTCGATTGCCTGCACTCTTGCCGCCATGCGCCCAGAACTTATTAAATCACTGATTCTCATCGAAGGTCTCGGACCGCCTTCAGAGTCGTTAGGCGATGCGCTCTTGCGTCTGCAGCGCTGGCAAAAAAGTCTCTCTAAGGAAAAAGTTGATGGCAATGTGGCACATCGCCGCAGGGCAAGAAGCAAAATGGACTCGGTTGAGGAAGCTGCGCAGCGACTGCAACGCAGCAACCCAAGGATGCAAGATGAACGCGCTCTGGCCCTGGCCGCAACCTTTACGGAAAAAACCGATGCGGGTTATTTTTGGCGCTTTGATCCTCTGCACCAAACACCGGCGGCCAAGCCTTTTCGTCTCGAAGAAATCAGAGAGGTCTGGAAAGAAGTCAAACTTCCAGTTCTTTCTTTAATAGGTGAAGAGTCGCCCTTTCGCTTACCCGATTTGGAAGAGCGCCACGCCATCTTTCAAAACATTGTGATGGAATTCATCCCTGAGGCTGGACACAACATCCACCACGAAGAGCCCGGTGCGCTCATTGAAAAGATACGTGCCTGGCATCAACAACAGCCTTAAAGTTGTCGCAGCCAAGCCGCACCACGGACCCCACTTGAATCGCCATGCTGATTTTTCACCAGTGTGGTATCGACCCGATCTGAAAAGACCCAGCGACTCCAAAGAGCGGGGACATTGGTATATAAACGTTCCATATTCGACAGCCCGCCACCTAAAACAATCACCTCAGGATCGACTAAATTGATCACCGAAGCCAGTGCTCTGGCCAATCGGTTTTCATAGTGTTCTAAAATGCTTTCAGCCTTTTCATCATCTGCCTTAGCGTGTGCACAAATTTCTGTGGCGATAGCCTCCTTACCCGTGGCGGCCAAATAATCGCGACTCAAGGCTGGACCACTTAAAAAGGCTTCGATGCAGCCTTGTCGGCCACAATAACATCTGGCCCCTGGGCGCTCATCATCTTGCGGCCAAGGCAATGGATTATGGCCCCACTCGCCAGCAATACCATTATGCCCCTCAATCACCTGGCCATGTAAAATAAGCCCACCACCAACACCGGTGCCTAAAATAACGCCAAAGACATTCTTCGCGCCAGCCGCCGCCCCATCGGTCGCCTCGGACATGGCAAAACAGTTCGCATCATTGGCCAAACAAACCGGCCGCTCCAAAGCCTCCTCCACATCCTCTTTCAAAGGGTGGCCGATAAGACAAGTTGAGTTGGCATTCTTAATCAAGCCTGTTGCTCTTGAAAGTGCGCCCGGAATGCCAATGCCAATATGCCCTTGCTGCGCCGCTGCCTCTTCCGTTTCTCGAATCAGCCCAACAATCGCTGCAACAGTCGCCTGATAATCGCCTTGTGGCGTTGCGATGCGTTTACGAAAAAGCTCAAGACCATCAGCGTCCAAGGCCAGCACTTCTATTTTGGTACCACCAAGATCAACACCAATGCGCATCATCTTTGACTATCCCTCTAAAGCGTGCCCGCGCACCATTGCGTTAAATTATCACCATAATAACTCGTATCGACTTCTTCATCAGCAAAACTCACCTCGACCGTTCTCAGCGATGTGGTCTTTAAGAATTGGTTTCTAATCTGTTCAGCCAATGCTTTTTGACTCGCTAAATCACGATAAACTAAAGTTAAGGACAGCATCTGATTCGAAGCATTTTCAATGTTTGGGCAGCAACCGCTTAAAGACGATCCACTCAGGGTTAAATCACATGTCTCAGCGCTTGGAATAAGAATGTAGGCCTGTAAATTGTTCGGTTGTGCTGCAGAACAATTGCTCGAGAGGGCTGCAGGCAGATCAAACTCAACCTTGAGATCGACCGCCCCCTCATTGATGATCTCTGGGTCAACGGTGCACGCCTGACGCTCTGGACCTTCGACATCATTTCCGCCGCAGGCCAATATTGACGCCAAAGAGAACCCCAAAATACCTTTTCTTATTACAGAACCCATCTTGCCTTCCTTAGCCACGAACGTTAGATTCCGTCCATGAAACTTGATACCCTAGCAATCCATGCGGGACAAGAGCCCGATCCCACAACTGGCGCCATTATGACGCCCGTTTATCAGACATCAACCTACGTTCAGGAAGGCCCTGGAGAGCATAAAGGCTTCGAGTACTCCCGTTCACAAAACCCAACCCGCTCAGCTCTGGAGGCGAATCTTGCCGCCTTAGAAGGCGCAAGCCATGGCTCGGCTTTTGCCAGTGGCTGCGCGGCCACCACAACCATGATGCACCTCTTTGAGAGTGGTGATCATATCATTGCCGGCGACGATCTCTACGGCGGGACCTATAGGCTCTTTGATAAAGTCCTCGCAAAGATGGGGCTCGAATTTAGCTTTGTCGATCTCACCGATCTTAGCCTCCTTGAAAAATCATTCAAACCCAACACCAAAGCCATTTGGTTAGAAACCCCGACCAACCCGCTTTTAAAGATTTTTGACATCGCCGCCATTTGTGATTTTGCCAAAAGCCATAAGCTCCTCACTTTTTGTGATAACACCTTTGCTACACCCGTATTCCAACAACCTCTGGCCTTGGGCTGTGATGTGGTTATTCACTCCACCACAAAGTTCTTAAATGGACATTCCGATGTCATTGGCGGCTTTAGCTGCACAAACAGCGCTGAACTCAATGAACGCATTCAATTCTTACAAAATTCAATTGGCGCCGTACCTGGACCCTGGGACTCGTGGCTTGTTTTACGCGGAACCAAAACCTTGCCCCTGCGCATGCGCCAACATGATGCCAATGGCAGACAAATTGCGGCCTTTTTATCTGAACATAAACAGGTCGAAAAAGTGATTTATCCGGGCTTAGAATCCCACCCACAACACGACATCGCCAAGAAACAGATGTCTGCGTTTGGAGGCATGATTTCCTTTGACCTCAAAGGTGGACTGGAACAAGCACGTCAGTTTTTAAAGGCAACGAAGATATTCGCCTTGGCCGAAAGCTTAGGTGGAGTCGAATCGCTCATTGAACACCCTGCCATCATGACCCATGCCTCTGTGCCTGTAGAAATAAGGGCGCAATTGGGGATCGGCGACGGCTTAATTCGTCTCTCTGTGGGCATTGAAGATATCGATGATTTGCAGACTGATTTAGACCGCGCTTTTAGCGCCGCACGCTAAGCCGCCAGCATTTTTGCTTCACGGGTCGTCAAACTGTGCGCTGTTGACCAGGTTTTTGTTTGAACAAGGCAGCGCCAAATTTCCGTTTCTAAATTTTTCAAAACAAGTTCGATTTCATCCTGCTTCTGCGCACCAACCAACTGTGGCAATTGGTCTAAAATAACACCGCTGACACTTTCTAAATCAATTTCACATTTTCGATCCCAGTGGCGCAATTGAACGCAAATACGATGCGCCAAAACCATGGCGAGCAAAAGACGTGCTTGTAAAAGTGGGACAATGACTTTATCCGAAGGCTGCACGCCACACTCTTCAAGAAATGTTTTGACGATTTCTTCGGTTTCATAGTCTTCGGGCAACATGGTAATCTCCACTCTGCGCTGGGTTAAAGATTCACTTAAAGGTAAGCTTCCGGAAGGATTTGGGTTCGGATTTGCCTTGGGCTGTGTTTCCTTATTGTTGCTGGGAGCACCATCATCATCACCATCCATCCATTTAGAAAAAAACTCTTTGAGCGCCATCGGGTCCCCGCTTCGTGATTTATATACTGAATTTCTTTTAACTTTCGAGTCGCTCCCTATACATCGGAGAAAAGCTGAAGAACTTTAGCAACTTAAATGCTTGCGAGAATAAGTTTCTTTGTCTAGACTCAAACCATGAGAAGCCTCATTTTTGCACTTTTTTGCCTTTTTACGCAGCCGCTTTTGGCCACCACCGTCGTGCCCTTAAGCTTGGCAGAGCTCACGAAAAAGGCCGATTTGATTGTCGAAGTGACAATAGAATCAAGATCAGCAGCTTGGCAAGGACAACGCATTTACACCACTTCCAGAGCTCAAATCACACACACTTTAAAAGATCAAAATTCACAGCGCAGCAAGCACATTGATATTCAATCGCTCGGCGGCGTTGTCGGGCAGATCGGCCAAAAGGTTCACGGCGCAGCAACATTGGAAACCGGCAAGCAATATCTGCTCTTTCTGATTGAGCCCGAACCCGAAAAGTACTTTGTTTATGGCATGGCACAAGGCGTCATTACGATGATGCGTAACGATAAAGGTCAACTTGCCATCGCGCCTGGGCAAGAGAGCCGACAACATGGTCAACTCTTTGACTTGAACCAATTAAGAAAGAGCATTAAGCAAAATCGTCATGAGATTATACAGCCCTAAAGCACTGTGGCCAGTCTATATTGTTGTTTCTCTGTGCCTGGCCTTTCCCGCGCAAGCCTATGTCTGTTCCCGCGTGCCCGATACCACCGGCAGCGAAACGGGTCCATCGCTATCATGGTACACTCGCGACTTGAGTTACAGCATTGCCGCTGAAGACCTGCCTTCAGCCGATACCGCTGTGATCGAGGAAATTTTTGCTTCTTCGTTTGCGGCCTGGAGCAATGCCGACAGTTGTAACGAAGAAGAGGGTGGGCTTACCGATCTGCGCTTCGAGGCGCAAACATGCTGCTCAAGCGGCACCACCATCGGCTATAACTTTCTAACACCGACGGAAAACGAAAACCTGCTCATCTACAGGAGTGTCTGGCCCCACCCTCATCAAGCCGGTAACGTTATTGCCTTAACGACCACAACCTATAACTCCCTTTCGGGTGAGATTTTTGATGCCGATATTGAATTCAATGATGAAGATTTTGATTTCACGCTAACCGACACCAACCCTCAAACCGATCTCATGAATACGGCAGTGCATGAAATTGGCCACGTGCTGGGACTTGGGCATACAAGCGTGAATAATGCCACCATGGAAGCCGATGCCACATTGGGTGAAATCAGCAAGCGTGATTTGGAATGTGATGACAAGAACGCCATTACATTTAAATACCCAGCAAATCAGGAGAACGACTATTGCGAGTTAGATGAGATTAACTGCAACGCCACATGCACACCACCGGGCACCCTGGACCGCAGTGTTGTTATTGATATCGCGGGTTATGATGATGGTATCGCCGAAGGTGTCGGCTGTAATGCGAACAAAAAGAGCTCCATATGGATTCTCCTCCTCCTCACAATTGGCGTCATACTTCATCATAGAAAACGCCCCCACAAAGCGCTCTAAACTTATTCATCCTTGTTCAATTTATCCGTTTCGTTAAAATAAAATCCAGGGTCGGTTCGACCTTCAGTCGGCTCTTCTTCTATCCGCTCGGCGACAATTTCAGTCGAACGCTTAGCGATATGCACCTTGGTCGCTTGTAAAAAGATATTCGTCAGCAACCAAAAGACGCCTGCCCCACCGAAGAGGCCAAACAACAAGGCGACATCCAAACTCCACGTCGCAAAAACAAGTTCTTCCCCTGCAAAGAGCAGCAGCAAATCCAAAACAAGAAGACAAAGAGCAATCAGGCATGCACTGCGACGTACAACGTTGATTTCTGTTTGCTGCACCGCGATAAGACTCTTCTCATCGTCTATTTGAGCGTAACGCGTGATAAATCGACCACGCAAAGCCATCGTCACAAGCCCTAAACATTGGAATATCCATAGGCCGCTCAGCAGAAAAATCGTATTGAGTACCGGCCACAAATGCCACCAAGTCACACAAATAAAAATCAAAACCAAAGACACAACACTGATCATTAAACGTTGCCGGTGCCTGATGCTGCCTCTGGTAAAAGTCTTAAGCCCGCTCTGCGGGGCAAAAAATCCATGCAAAGGCACCAACAAAAAGAAGGCGGCGAACTCCAGGGCAAGTGTCACCGAACCGCCAATCACACCACCAAATGCCGCCGTTTCGGCGACCAGACTGCCTAAAAACGCCTTCTCACCGGGTTTCGCGACCCCATGTAACACAAGCAGGCAAAAGAAGGACAGAAGCGCAAAAAGACAAAAACCAAGAGGGAAGCACCTCCAAAAGCTCGGAGAAACTTTGTTTTGCTCCTGGTGCAACCCTTCACCATAAAATTTATTCCATTCGAGAGAGCTCAGCCAGAGGGGTAAACTTCCTATCATAAGAAACGCAAATCCTTGCCATGCCATGCCTGTCCCACCATCGTTCAATAGGTCCGCCCCCAGCAAGTCACGTTGCATGCCGATACGAAGTGTGAAGACAAAAAGACCAATCAGGAGAATAAGCACTAAAAAGAAGAGTGGCATAAACGCCCTAAAAACTTTACCCAAGCCACCGCGCGCAATTCGGTGTGCGATCAGCCCAAGACATAAGACAAAAAGCACCGGCACCAACTCTCCATAATGCAGACTTGTAACGCCACTGCCGGATGCATCCAGAAGACGCTCACCCCAAAACAGAAAATGGTTGAGCCATAACAAAATCCACAAGAGGCTAAAGATCCAGCGCAGCTCCGCCAGGAATCGCCCGAAAAAAGGCCCAAAAACAAGCCACGTGCTGCCCCCTAAGCCAAGCCCTAAATAAGCATGTTGGCTCCCCAGATGTGCTGCAAAACTTGCGACGCAAAACACAAAAATGGCCAGAGCGCCAAGGCTCATCAAATCCGGGCGCAACGCCTGCGCCAGAAATGGCCAGAAACTAAATGGCAAAGCACAGCCAAGCCAAAAAAGACGCCAACGCCAAGGCGCCAGTGTGCGTGTGCTCAAGGGCACACATTCAATCGCATGTTCAGGTAATGTTTCTTTTAAGGGGACAGGCAATTTATCTCATTCCTACGCCCCAGTGATCCAAGCTAAACTCCCTGAGCCTTCTCGTATCACTTTGGGTTCTGACCCGCATAAATCAACAATCGTCGTCGGTTCACCATAAAGCAAACCCGCATCAAGAAAGACTTCTGCTGAACGCTGAAAATATTGCATGATTTCGTCAGGATCATTTGTATAATTTGTCAATCCACCACTTTGCCGCGACACAGTTGTATTGATGATGGGATGCCCCAAGGAGCGTACCAACTCTAAACACGCTGGGTTCTCTGGTATCCTGATACCAATCGTCCGTGCTGTCGTCTGCAAGACCTTGGGCACCTCGCGTGTCGACGGCAGAATGAAAGTATATTTGCCAGGAAAATGACGGCGCAGAAGCTTATAGTTGCGATTTTCAACAATGGCGTAACGTGCAACTTCTGATAAATCCGAACAGATAAAGCTAAATCGACGTTCCTTTTTACTCACGCCTTTAAGCTGATAAAGGCGATCAACGGTGCGTTTGGCATAAATATCGCAGCCTAAGCCATAAGTTGTATCCGTAGGGTAAATGGCCAAGCCACCAGAACGCAGGAGTTCAACTGCCTGAGCTATGGGCCTTGGTTGAGGGTGCTCCATTTTAACATGTAATCTTAACATTTTATAACTCAATGCACCTTATGTTTAACCCAAGCAATTGCCAACCACAAAACGTTGACTTCAAGGCACACTAGAACGATAATCTAATGTAGTGTCAAACACTTAACGAGCACCATGGGAAACTCTGACCACCATAACAGTCGCGGTATTGCCTTGGCAGATCGAGGCTGGCTTGAGGAAGCGGCCAAGGAATTTAAGAAGGCCATTGCAGCCAATCCCGATTCTTCCCATGCCCATGATAATCTGGCGACTGTTTTAGCGGAACAGGGTGAACTCCTGGATGCCCTTATTGAATACGTCGAGGCTGTCAGGGCCGATCCATCCTGTCCGACAGCACACCATTGTCTGGCCAGCTTTTTAGCCGGGCAAGGTACCGATTTGGCCATCAGTGAATACAACAAAGCCTTGGAAATCGAGGATGACTTCCCCGATGCGCACCTCAATCTGGCCATGGCGTTGGCCGAAAAGGGCGATTTCATACGCGCACTTAAAGAGCTTGAGATTTCTCACGCACAATCGCCTGATGATATTGTCATTCATCATGAATTGGCTTGCTGCCTTATTGATGTACGCCAATATCCCCAAGCCATTATGCATCTGAAGGTTATTTTAGAGAAAAGACCTGATCATGTTGAAGCACTTATGGATCTTGGCATAGCCTATACAGCGCAAGGTCTTTATACCGAAGCCGAAAAGTCCTTATCTTCGGCTCTGGAATTGGATGCCGAAAATGCTGCCGCCTATTATCATCTGGCCTCCCTTTACGCCGCTTGGCAAAAGCAAGAGCAAGCACTGGGACACCTTGAGAAAGCGGCCACATACGATGCCAAGCTTATTTATATGTGGCTCCAGCACGACGCCCTATTTATACCCTTGCAAAATAATCCACGATATATAGACTTGTTTGAGCGCTTAGAACATGACGAATCAAAACGACACGAAAACCAGTGAGCCGGCTTTAAGCTTTTTCGAGGCTGAAGGCTCTATCAAAGGCAATCAAACCATGTTGGCAGAGGCCGCTGCCTCTTTTCGGCGCGTGGTCTCCAAGGACGAACCTGATGCGCAAGGCTTAAACACCATTTGGCACCGGGGCCAACTTCGCTCGGAGTTACTCTCATGGGAGACATCCGGCGGCATCATCGAAAAACAAGAATTTACCTTTGCGGGCATGGCGATTGTCATCAATAAATCCAAAGGCATTTTTACCGGTTGTATCGAGGCCCCAGAAACCGATCCGGGCAGAAACCGCATCAACGACACATCTATACGCTTACTGCAAATGGATAATATCGTTAATCTCTCAACACTCGAATATGCGGCCCACTTCATGAAGCATATTCCCAAGCGTGATTTTTACACCCAACACCTGCTCAAAGAAATCAATGATGCCATCACAAATTCCGGCTTTGATGAGTCCCGTACGAGCGTGTCTTCCTTAAACGATTTTGGAAAGACATTTTCTAAGAAATTTGAAGTCCCTAAAGGCGTACGCATGACCAGCGAGCCTGAACCCGAAAAACAAAGCTCATCCAATCTGCTTATCATCTGTTTCGCCGCTGGGATCGTCCTTGCGGCCATAGCGGCATTTTTTCTGTCTTAAAAGCGTCGGCTAAAACATCATCACAAAAAAAAAAGCCCACATTCACAAGGAATGCAGGCTTTTTTAAAATCCGGCAGCGCCCTACTCTTCCACACGAAACCGTGCAGTACCATCGGCGCAGGTGGGCTTAACGACCGAGTTCGAAATGGGATCGGGTGTGACCCCACCGCTGTGGCCACCGAAAAATTGAATTCTAGCGAGTTTGTAAGATATTGCTTCACTTCATTCTGGGCTATAATTTAGCATTGGTGATGCTAAAGCTATATCATCAACACTGACTTTAATCTTTCAAAAGTAGTGTTCAAGCCTCTCGACCAATTAGTACCAGTCAGCTTCACACATTACTGCGCTTCCACCCCTGGCCTATCAACGTCCTAGTCTAGAACGGGTCTTATGGGGAACATAAAGTTCCACGGGAGAATTAGTCTCAGAGGAGGCTTCCCGCTTAGATGCTTTCAGCGGTTATCCGTTCCGAACGTAGCTACCCGGCAATGCTTCTGGCGAAACAACCGGAACACCAGCGGTTCGTCCAACCCGGTCCTCTCGTACTAAGGTCAGCTCTCTTCAATTCTCCTACGCCCACAGCAGATAGGGACCGAACTGTCTCACGACGTTCTGAACCCAGCTCGCGTGCCACTTTAATCGGCGAACAGCCGAACCCTTGGGACCAACTTCAGCCCCAGGATGTGACGAGCCGACATCGAGGTGCCAAACACCGCCGTCGATGTGAACTCTTGGGCGGTATCAGCCTGTTATCCCCGGAGTACCTTTTATCCGTTGAGCGATGGCCCTTCCATGCGG
Source organism: Myxococcota bacterium (assembly GCA_030749035.1). Lineage (GTDB taxonomy): Bacteria > Myxococcota > XYA12-FULL-58-9 > XYA12-FULL-58-9 > JASMKV01 > JASMKV01. Next base: position 11,638 of record JASMKV010000066.1, read on the forward strand.
AACCACCGGATCACTATGACCTACTTTCGTACCTGCTCGACCCGTCGGTCTCGCAGTTAAGCTCCCTTATGCCATTACACTCGAAGGCTGGTTTCCAATCAGCCTGAGGGAACCTTAGCGCGCCTCCGTTACTTTTTGGGAGGCGACCGCCCCAGTCAAACTACCCACCAGACACTGTCCTCGATCCGGATAACGGACCCAAGTTAGATAGCCAAATTAATCAGGGTGGTATTTCAAGGTTGGCTCCACCAGACCTAGCGGCCTGGTTTCAACGCCTCCCACCTATCCTACACAAATTAAATCGAATATCAGTGTCAAGCTATAGTAAAGGTTCACGGGGTCTTTCCGTCTTGCTGCGGGTACACGGCATCTGCGCCGCGACTTCAATTTCGCTGAGTCCGTGGTTGAGACAGTGGGCCGATCGTTACGCCATTCGTGCAGGACGGAACTTACCCGCCAAGGAATTTCGCTACCTTAGGACCGTTATAGTTACGGCCGCCGTTCACCGGGGCTTCGGTTCAGAGCTTCGAAGCAAGCTTCTAACACGTCCCCTTAACCTTCCGGCACCGGGCAGGCGTCAGCCCCTATACATCCGCTTTCGCGTTAGCAGAGACCTGTGTTTTTGGTAAACAGTCGCCAGCCCCTGGTCACTGCAACCCTCTCTGGCTCCAAGCGTAAAGCTCTTCACCTGCGAGGGCACACCTTCTCCCGAAGTTACGGTGCCAATTTGCAGAGTTCCTTAACCACGGTTATCTCAAGCGCCTTGGGATACTCTCCCCACCCACCTGTGTTGGTTTACAGTACGGTCACCCTAAGCCCTCCACGCGAAGCTTTTCTTGGAAGCATGGGATCGATCAGTTACTCCGCATCCTAAGATTTAGAGCCTCGGCTTACTCAGTGTTTAAATAACCCCCCGTTTTTATCCTAAGGGGTCCACCTAATCACCCAACCAGGATATCCATCACCTGGCTGATCTACCCTTCTCCGTCCCTCCTCGTTTCATAGAGACTTAAGGTGGTGCAGGAATATTAACCTGCTTTCCATCGCCTACGGCTTTCGCCCTCGGCTTAGGCACCGACTAACCCTGGGAGGATTAACCTGCCCCAGGAACCCTTGGGTTTTCGGCGAATAGGTTTCTCACCTATTTTATCGCTACTCATGTTGGCATAATCACCTGTAGAAACTCCAGCCCTCCTTACGGTAGACCTTCACAGTCGCTACAGAGCTCCCCTACCGTTAGTATAAAATACTAACCCATAGCTTCGGTACTAGGTTTGAGCCCCGTTACATCTTCGGCGCAGAATCACTCGACTAGTGAGCTATTACGCTTTCTTTAAAGGGTTGCTGCTTCTAAGCCAACCTCCTAGTTGTTTATGCGTTTCCACATCCTTTTCCACTTAACCTAGATTTAGGGACCTTAGCTGATGATCTGGGATGTTTCCCTCTCGCCCACGGACCTTATCACCCGTGGACTGCCTCCTAAGATAGAAGTATTGGCATTCGGAGTTTGATTGGGGTTGGTACGCGGGTAAGCGCCCTAGCCCATTCAGTGCTCTACCTCCAATACTCATTAACTTAAGGCGATACCTCAATATCTTTCGGGGAGAACCAGCTATAACCGATCTTGATTGGCCTTTCACCCCTACCCACAGCTCATCCGAGAAATTTTCAACTTTCAACGGTTCGGACCTCCACGAAGTTTTACCTTCGCTTCATCCTGGCCATAGGTAGATCGACCGGCTTCGGGTCCAATCCCTGCAACTGTTTCGCCCTATTCAGACTCGCTTTCGCTTCGGCTACACCTAACGGCTTAACCTTGCTGCAAAAATTGACTCGCCAACCCATGATGCAAAAGGTACGCAGTCGAGCATGTCCATAAATGGATATAGCTCTTCCACAGCTTGTAGACATACGGTTTCAGGTACTTTTTCACTCCCCTCGCAGGGGTACTTTTCACCTTTCCCTCACGGTACTATGCGCTATCGGTCGTCAGCAATATTTAGTCTTGGATGATGGTCCACCCTGATTCCCACCGGGTTTCACGTGCCCTGTGGTACTCGGGAACAATCTTAGGCCTTTGTCACTTTCGTATACGGGAGTATCACCCTCTATGCTCGGACTTTCCAGACCGTTCTACTAGTAACTTGGGTCCCGTTAATGATTGCCCCACAACCCCGTAAGTACAAGTACCTACGGTTTGGACTAATCCCCGTTCGCTCGCCGCTACTAGGAGAATCTCTTTTGATTTCTATTCCTCGAGGTACTGAGATGTTTCACTTCCCTCGGTTCGCTACCTGCCACTATGTATTCATGACAGGTTGACATGACTTTCACCATGCCGGGTTGCCCCATTCGGAAATCTCCGGTTCAAAGCCTGCTAGGCAGCTTCCCGAAGCTTATCGCAGCCGTCCACGTCCTTCATCGCTCGCTAACGCCAAGGCATCCGCCGTATGCCCTTCATAGCTTAAACACATTTTCTTTCGAATATGATTAAAGCTAGAGTTGATTACATAGCAGTTCACCTTGATCTAAATTGATCATCTATCTATTTTATATTTTTTTCACCTTGTTTGATGGTGAGATGACCTCGACAAAAATTATATTTTTGCTGAGGTTCCCAAAATTGAAGTTCAGCAATTATCTTATTTATAAGATAAATCTTACTCATAAG
>JASMKV010000067.1 GCA_030749035.1 Myxococcota bacterium
CAATCATCGGTGCCCTCTGTGCATTCATTGATATCAGAACAAACACTCGGCGCATTCGCACATGCCCATCCCGCTTCCACCGCACAACCAGCACAACCATCACCAGAATCCGCATCCGCATCGTCACAGGTTTCATGAAGAGCATCAACACCGCCGTCGCCACAAAACGACGTCATGCCTGAAAAGCTTTGACACTCCGCATCACACAAAAGGCATTCTGCCAGGCCATACGCACATTCTTCGACACTGCCGTTTGCATTAGAACCCGCATCGCACTCCTCACCTTCTCCGGCCTGCACAACACTGTCACCGCAAAAAGTCGCAACACCTGCGACACTCTGACATTGCGCATCACACACATCACATGAGGTTAAGCCATAAACACAGTCCTCGGTCGTCTGATTGCCATCATCACAAAGTTCACCATAGTCACCAAAGAAACCACCTGGTCCATCTGTGTGGTCATCACCACAATATGGCGTTTGATTATCAAAAAAGGTCGATAGGCCTACCGTCACTTCAGCAAGATCACCATAGATCGAAGCGCCCTGCGCAGCCCTGTTACCCTGCATATTAGAGCCCACAATCTCTACAACCGCCCCCGTTGAAAAGATGGCTCCGCCAAGTGTTTGAGCCTGATTGTTTTCGAGACGAACATCGCTAAGCAACAAAGCACTGCTGCCCGAAAGCCCATTGAGAGAGATCGCGCCACCTTGCAGCGCTTTGTTGGCAAGAAAAGCACTCTTCGAAATATCCAGTATCAAAGAGCCCTGCTCTGTGGTCGCGTGAAGAGACCCTCCTTGAGGCTCCAAAAGTGCTGAGACATCTCCCTCTTGAAAAATGAAATTCTTTATCTTTAAATCCAGCACTGCATCTGGGTGTTCAACAACCACATCAATATGCCGACCACCAGCAGGTGCCAGAAGTGTTGGTCCAAACAAGCTCGCATCGACCGGGCCAATCAGTTCCAATGTGCGCGATTCACCACTGACGTGCCTGATGACCAGAGTATCATCGAGTTGCACCATCGACACGTCATTCTCATTCGCCACAATCTCAATACTCGAACAGCTGTTTGCATCGATGAGATCTTGTAACACAGAGCTAAGGCTTGGTGTTGTCGCAAGCACCGTGCACTCTGAACGCGTGACACCAACACCGGTTTTCGCCGCATAGAACGCGGGGTTCTCCATGTCGCTGGAAATGTTTATGCAGGATAATTGCAAAAACATCAGACTCGCCATCACGAGCGTAAGATTTTGCCCCCACTGACACTTAAACATTGTCGGTCTTCCTTCCGAACTCTAATTAAGGATTGTGTTTCCTTTCGGATAATCTGCAGAATTCAAGCCAACATGACGTGGCAGCAAAAACAAGCTAAGCACCTAAAATTAAAGGATTAAGAGTAAGGGTTTTAAAAGCGACGACTGGGTCAGGCTTCCCCGCGCTGGGCAATCCCGAACCAGAGCGCGCCTTATCAAGCCTGTTTTCCCTATGGGGAGAAACCACACCACCAGCAAAGAGGCTTCTTGAAGCGAAGCAATCTTATCGATAAAAGTGCCGGAAATATGCCGGAAAACCGGCACACATCAGGATCATTGACTGACGAAATCACAGCCGTGATTCCGCCCACACTTATCACAATAGAAACAGCCCCCAGCGTCTGACTCCCCATACTCGGCCGCAGGTCCGCAGTGACCGCCACCTGAAGAGCCTGAGCCGGATGAACTGCTGCTGCTGCTGCTGCTGCTACTGCTGTCTGATGTTCTTACCCATACTCATGCCTATACCTTGCTTCTTCTTCTTCTTCGTCTTCTTCTTCTCCTCCTTGGTGAAGTGTGTTACAATCGTTGGTATTGTTTTTTCTATCTGTCGTTGATGACATTAGGACGTTGTCTCCGACTCTGTTATTACACGTATCTGTGTCTGAGGGACTGGTATCAGTCTACTCCCCCTTTTCTTGTTGTTCTGTTCCTTTCCTGCCTCTCTCCACAACTGCATGGCCTCTTGTATCCAGGCGTTCGATTTCTCCATCCTCTCCTTCCACATTGCTCTCATCCGTTTCGCATT
>JASMKV010000068.1 GCA_030749035.1 Myxococcota bacterium
CACGTAACCAAAATGTTCTCGCAATGTTTCAAGCTTATATTCTTCAAGGCGATGTCCACCCAGAAAGACCCCGCCACAATCAATGTTCTCCAAACGCAAGAGACAGCGTAAAAGCGTTGTTTTTCCACTTCCAACCGTACCAATAAGACCAATCGTTTCTCCAGATTTTACCTTAAACGAAACATTGTTGAGAATTTTTTTCTCTTCGCGAGAAAAACTGACCCCTTCAAAACTTATCTCGGGTGAAATGGTTTTTGTACTGATCGTACCATCTTGGATTTTAGGTTCATGTCCCAGTATTTCTTCAATGCGCCACATGGCTGCTTTGGAACGTTGCCAAAGTGAAAATATCCAACCTAAGGCAAATGTCGGCCATGCCAATAGCGCCATATACTCGACGATCGCAACCAAATCTCCCAAAGTAATGCGCCCCTCCAAAACATCGAAAGCCCCCACAAAAACAACCAGCAAGATACCTGCACTGCTTAAAGACCCCGCCAAGCGAAACATTCCTGAGCGAATCAAACTTTGGAAGACACAAATATCGTAATAATTTTGATTGAGCTCTGAAAAAGAATTCTCCCGCTCACCTTCGCGACCAAAGGCTTTGATCACATGCGCGCCTGCAAGACTTTCCTGAACCAGCGTAGATATTTTGCCCATCTCTTGATGCTGTTTACGATGCTCAAAATAAAGTTTTTTACCCAAGAACCGCATCACATAGAGGGCTGGTGGGAAAATAATAAAGCATAAAATCGTCAATTGAATCGAAATATTCCACATCAGCGGCAGTGCCACCGCGTAAGCAATGATGGTATTTGTTATATTTAAAAGCCCCGGTCCCAAGAGCAATCGAACCTGGCCTAAATCATTTGTGGCTCGGCTCATCAGATCGCCACTGGCGTTTTCCTGGTAAAAGCCCGGCTCCAATGAAGTCAAATGCTTATAATAATCACAGCGTAAATCTAATTCGACATCACGTGCTGAATAAAAAATATAAATGCGACTGAGTGTCCGAAAAAATGCGCCTGCCAAGGCCAGAAGGATCAAGAGCAAAGCAATATCCCGCAACATCCCAAAAGCATCGCCTTCCTTCATACCATCGATAGCAAAACGAAAAAGTTGCGGAATCGCCATTGTGGTGGCGTTGGTCAAAACCAACATAAAAATGCCCCAAAGCCATTTGAAGCGGTAGGCATAGGCATATTTCCATAAACGCCCCATTTATTTTAATGACTCCAAAAGAATTTGCTCTGTACACGAAGCCCGCAAATAAAAACCCAGTGGCAACACCTGCTTTGGACCATCCTGACCTAAACCTTTTGTGCGTACCGCGCTGTGGGCAGCTTTGGGACGGACCTGCAAATAGGTCCCCATGTGTGCACTTAATTCATCACTCATACCTGCGCCAATAAAGCCCATTAATAGGTTCCAATCCTGCTCAAGTACAGAAATCATTTTCTCACTTGGCGACCAAAGCAGTGCACGACCAAAACAACGCGCTTTTAGATCGGCAGATTTCGCCGATTCCACGGGCAACCAAAGAACTTTTTTCAATTTGTTGTGTAACCTGGACGTCTCCCAGGTTTCTCTATCCGCATGGGCCATATCGATGGCACAGCAAAAAGTCGATTCTGAAGGGCGACCATCCGCATTTAAAGGTAAGGTTTTTAACTCTACCCCCAAATCAACAAAGTCCGGTTTTTCCCCAGCTTTAGGATCTGCGCCCAGAGCGCATTCAGCAACCAAGCCGACATAGCCTTTGCCGTATTTATTATCTTTGGGCAGCTCAATGCCTAATCGATCTGCGACATCGCCAACACGGTTGCCACACAGAGCTTCGGCCCGTAAGCCCAGCTCAGCAATCGTCTTTGGGGCCGGCTGTCGGCTGCTTGAAGATGTTTTTTTCAATTGAGTATACCTCTGCATTTAGGGCAGACTCTCATTACATAAATATTGGAGTCTTGGCTATGGCAATTAAAGAAATAGCGCTTATTGGCGAACCGATTTTACGCAAAAAAAGTCGCTTACTTGATCCAGAAGAGATCCATCATGCCGAAACTCAAGAATGCATCAATGATATGATTGAAACGATGCATCGTGCACATGGAGCTGGAATTGCCGCCAATCAGATATTTTCTCCGCGACGTATATGCGTCATCGAAGTGAATAATAACCCGCGCTACCCTTATAAACCAAACATACCGCTGACTGTCTTAATTAATCCGCAAATAACTTTGATCGGCTCAGAAACATTTGAAAACTACGAGGGCTGTCTAAGTGTGCCGAATTTGCGCGGCCGTGTCACACGCCATTGCGAAATAAAAATAGAGGCCTTTGATCGAGCCGGCCACAAAATTGAAAACGTGATTAAAGGAATTACCGCCGGTACCTATCAACATGAAATTGACCACCTTGACGGTAAACTCTTTGTCGATCGCGTTAAAGACCCAACAAGCCTGTGCACCTGGGAAGCATTTAAAAAATATAATGAAGAAGATGTTGAAAAAGAAGTCAAAACAATTGTCCAACGCTGGGGAGAATAGAAAATGATATCCATCGAAGAAGCACAACATCAAATTATAAACACATTAGAACCCTTGGATGAGCAAACTGTCAATATATCAGCTGCCCTGCATCGGGTATGCACAGAAAATATCTATGCAAGAGAGAACTCGCCCCTATTTGATAACAGTGCCATGGACGGATACGCCTTAAAAGCCGAAGATACCCTAAACGCGAATCAAACAAACCCTATAACCTTGGAAGTCCTTGATAAAATACCTGCTGGCAGCCCCACAACACATCGACTTACAAACAACCAATCTTGTCGTATTTTTACCGGTGCACCGATGCCACAAGGGGCCGACGCGGTGATTATGCAAGAAAACACCGAAGCCAAAGAAAAATCAGTAGAAATATATCGGCCAATGCGTTCAAAGGAAAATGTTCGCTTTGCTGGAGAAGATATTTGCGCGCAAGATTTGCTCTATCAAAAAGGAGATATTCTCGATGCTGGAGCGATTGGTCTTTTAGCCGCGCAGGGGATTGCACAAGTCAAAGTCTCACAACGTCCAAAAATTGCCGTTGTACCCACCGGTGATGAGATTGTGGAGTTAGGACAGAACCTTCAACCAGGACAAATTCGAAATTCAAATGCCTACATGCTTGCTGCACAAGTTGAGCAAGCTGGCGCACAGAATGTGAAAAGCCCTATTGCCTACGACACACTCGAAGCACTGCGGCATGCACTTACCCAAAGTGCAAAAAATGCCGATCTGATCATCACCTGTGGTGGCGTTTCCGTTGGCGAATTCGATCTGGTTCGTAAAATTATCGAAGAAGAGGGTTCTTTAAACTTTTGGCGAGTCGCAGTGAAGCCGGGAAAACCCTTACTTTTTGGCCATTTCAACAACACCCCACTGATTGGTTTACCGGGTAACCCGGTATCGGCCTTCGTTTGTTTTGAGCTCTTTGTCCGCTTAGCCATTAAAAAATTACAAGGCGCCAAACCCACAAAACACGATTTTGAAATGGCCATACTCAACAAAAACGTTAAACCAAATAAGAAACGCACAGAATTTTTGCGCGGCAAGTGTTTTTCAAAAGATAAAAGTAGGCTTGTAGAGCCTCATTCCAAGCGGGGCAGCGGTCACTTAAGCTCTATCACACATATCAATACACTCATTGAAATTCCGCCAGGTGAAAAAGAAATACAAGCTGGTACCTATGTAAAAATTTTATCTCTTAAGAATTAAAACGTACTTTTTTATAAAATTAAAAATTCAATTTTCTTATCTTCTTTTTAAAGAATCGCTGAAAACCGCTATTTTATAGGCTCTTTTTCTTGTTTTAACAAAACGTACTTTTTAGTTTTCAGAGATCGCTATAAACCCCTATTTTATGCACTTTAACTTGACCCGGTCTCTGAGAGCCAATAATAATCCGCATCAAACGCGGTTGCAAAGGATAAGTATTAACTCTTCATCCAGCGATCAGGGTGGTCCTGTTTTCGTTTTAGCAACCGCAATTTAAGGAGAAAAGAAATGACTAAAGCAGAACTTATCGAGCGTATCCATGGCAACATGAAAAATGCTGACCTCACCAAGAAGCTTACTGGTGAATTGGTTGACGCTGTTTTCACTAACCTTTCCTGGGCCATCAAGAAAGAAAAGCGATTTTCTTACCCCGGTTTTGGTACATTCACCGTACGTAATCGTAAAGCTCGTAAAGGTCGTAACCCTCAAACTGGCGAACTCATCAAGATTAAAGCTTCTAAGAGCGTAGGTTTCCGCGCTGCTAAAGCTCTTAAAGACGTTCTTTAGTTTGAGCATCTAAGTTTAACTTAGAACAATAGGATATTCAAAAACGCTGCTCTGGTTATGCCAAAGCAGCGTTTTTTTTTATCTGAGATTTGACCGAGTTATAAATTAACAACAAGCTTAAGTGCTGAACCGCGTGTATGGAATTTTTTAATCTCTGCAGAAACGCTTTTCTCACGCGATTTGCCACTTCTGTCGACACCGACAATCTTAATTTTATGCTTACCAACAATATACTTGTGAAAAAGTAAAGGTGAGTACCCTACTTCTTTACCATTGATAAAAATCTTTGCATTCCTTGCCCCGTTGGCTTTGATAGAAATAAAACCATAAACTTTAGGAGGGGGCGGAGGAGCCGGAGACTCGGGCGCCTTTACTTTTTTGGCTTTTTCAACTTTGACCGATTCCTGAACGGCAACCTTTACCTCCCTGGACGGTCCTGCTTTTTTCTTTGTTGGGGGCCTTTTACGCGCTTTTACCTTTGGTGTCACAGGCACAACATCTTCTTTGGGCTCCTCTGCTTTAGGTTTTGTCGCAGTAACCTCAACCTTTTTAACCACCGTTTGCGCAGGAGGGCTTACATTGGTTTGAGCACGCCAAAATTGTTTCGCATAATAGCCTCCCAAAACAGCCAGCGGGATGGCCAAGAGCATCAAGACAAATGGAATTCTTGATGTGCGGCCACCAGTTTGTTTTGTCGTGCTCACTTGTGTTTCTGTAAAATCTTCGCGCTTATTGGTGTTCAGCGTTTGAAAGTCCAGTGCCGTCGGGTTGTATTCTGAAGAACGATCGACCTTCGTTGAAAAGGCTTCGCCCAGAGATTCAAAATTATCTCTTGCCTCGGCCTGATGCGCATCGGCGTTTAAACGTACTGTTGAATTAAAAACTTCGGTAGATGCCTCGGGCCCCTCTCCGCCTATCGAGGCCACGCAATCCAACTGGTTAATCTGCATGTATCTCGCCATTTGTTCGCGCAAAAATTCAATTTCAGAGCTGTAGAGTTCATACATAAATGCTTTGGCCTGCTTGGCGCCGTAGATTCGATTTTCACTGATCAACAAGGGCGTCAGTTTTTCTGCAAATTCTGACGCATAAGCGTAGCGGTCATCGGGATCTTTCGCCAAGCACATATTCGCAATCTCGCCAAGCCCCTCTGGCGCACCTTCAAGTTCGACACGCATATCAGGAACTTCCGCGTCCCTGGCCTTCATAAGGATAGAAAGTTCACTCTCCCCTGTATACAGACGTTTGCCCGTATAAAGTTCGTAAATAAGAGCGCCCAGTGCAAAAACATCCACCCGATGGTCAATTTTTCTGTCCGAAAGCTGCTCTGGTGCCATGTAGGAAAATTTTCCCTTTACAACCCCCGCCTGAGTCTCTGAGGCACGAGCCTCACTTTCGGCTTTAGCGATACCAAAATCCACAACTTTAACTTCACCGTCATAAGAGACCAAAATATTTTGTGGGCTCACATCTCTATGCACCAAATTTAAATGTTTTCCATCAACATCCACAAAGCGATGCGCATAATCCAAGCCCTCACCGGCTTTAGCCAAAATATAAGCAATAAGTTGTGTCGGAATTTTAAGATTCTTTTTTGCCGCTGTTTTCATAATGTGGCGCAAATCACGCCCATTCACGAGTTCCATGGCAATATAGAGGCGCTCGGTTAAACGCCCTAATTCATAAATCTGTACAATATTCGAATGACTTAATTTAGACGCAAGCTTGGCTTCATCAATAAACATCTTAATGAAGTCTTCATCCTCAACCAAATTAGGCAACATGCATTTTATGGCTAAAAGCCTCTGAAATTCCGCGACGCCTGAAATTTTGGCGCGGTAAACTTCTGCCATTCCGCCCGAAGCCACCCGATCGAGAAGAATGTACTTACCAAAATGGGACGGAAATCGTGTATTCGAAGACATATTACTTTCTAATTCTGGTGTTCAATACATAAACCTATACACGGCTCTTTCATCGAGCTCAAGGGTAGTGCATAGCAAGAAAACTATGTTATAGCCAGTCACGGAAGCGCTTGGTTTGCTGGTGCAGCCCTTGGTCTTCAACACCAATGTGGGGGGTGAGAAATTTCCCAGGCGGGTTCGATTCCCGTGCGCTTCCGCCATAATATAGGGCTAAAATCATGCAAACTGGACTTACACGACTTCTCCATCAGCCAAAGACTTGGCTCAAAAATTATCGCGTTGGCCTTATTGCGAATCCTACAACACTAACCCCGAATTTAATGCATGCCGCCGATCTACTTGCCCAACACTCTGAAGTTGAGCTGCGTAAATTATTTGGCCCCGAGCATGGTATACGTGGTGACGAACAAGACATGCTCGGTGTCGGTGATGAAGTCGATCAACACACGGGACTTCCAGTCATTAGTCTCTATGGTAAAACTTTTGATTCTCTTAAACCACAACCTGAACACCTAAACGATATTGATATTCTTATCTTTGACATTCAAGATATTGGCACACGATATTATACCTACGCCGCCACAATGGCTCTGGCCATGCAGGCATGTGCACAAGCAGGCATAAAATTTTTGGTCCTCGACCGTCCCAACCCTATTGGCGGAATGCAAATTGAAGGCGGCGGTATTGCACAAGGTATGGAAAATTTCTGTGGACTTTATTCTATACCGCAACGGCATGCCATGAGTGTTGGGGAGCTGGCAAAGCTCTACAACACATATTTTGGAATTGGTTGTGAATTAGAGGTCATCACCTGCGAGGGATGGCAGAGGGAAAATTATTTCGATGCACATACCCTACCCTGGGTCATGCCCTCCCCCAACATGCCAACTCTGGAAACGGCCATTGTCTATCCGGGCCTGGGCCTCTTTGAAGGTACGAATATTTCTGAGGGTAGGGGTACCACAAGACCTTTCGAACTTTTTGGTGCACCATTTATCAACGCCCCAAAACTCAAACGGGAGCTTGAAAACCTTAAATTACCCGGTGTCTTTTTTCGAACCTGCACCATCATGCCCACATTTCATAAATACCAAAACGAAATATGTGGTGCACTGCAAGTTCACATTCTCGATCGGCAGACATTTCATGCCTACAATACAGGCTTGGCCCTGCTTGCTACCCTGAGAAAGCTTTACCCTGAGGACTTTAAATGGCGCACAGAAATGTATGAATTTCGTGACGATGTGCCTGCCATTGATCTTCTCACTGGTTCACCCGACATACGTATCGCCATCGATGCGGGTAAATCCCTCGAAGAGATCTGGCAAATAAGTCAACATTCTCTACAAAAATATGAGAGCGCCCGCCCCGATGTTTTAATCTACGAATAGAGCTTTAATTGTTGCCTCGGCCGCAACACGTCGCCCCTTAACCGATTCAGATAAATGGAATTGTCCCAATGCACGCTGAAAATTGTGCTCGGCTGCGCTGGCGTAGTTTTCTCGATCCCAGGCAAAATAGGATTCCTCTAGCGCGTCTGCACAATAACGGGCCGATAACTCCAAAGAAATTCTTTCAACGCACATAGGCACACGCAAGAGATCTTCTTTTTTCCACAAAGAGTGCGCAGATTTCCAATAACCACAAATCCCTGTCTCAAAACAGTCGAGATCAAACTCGCTGTCCTCTGCATTTTCTCCCTGCGGGTTACACCATGATCTAAATGCATCACCCAACTCAAAGAGCAAATCCATGGGTCCTAACGTGTCCAAATCAATCAGGCATAAAGCTTTGCCCTCATCAGAAAAAACAAAATTATTTAGCTTCAAATCACCATGGGCAATGTGCTTGTCACCATCAATGTGAGATTCGAGTTCTTCTGACTTTGCAATGATCTTGTTGGCCAAAGAAGCCACATCATCATAAGCGTCGTGTCGCTTATGCGTCTCTATAACGGATTTTAAATGCGAAAGATGTCTGTTAAAATCATGCACGCCTAAACGATTACTTTGAAATTGATATTCCAAACGACTTAAACATGTATGAAATCGCCCTGCCAAATGCCCTGCTTCAAAACAAATTTCTGGCGAAGGTGCCCGCGAATGAATATGGCCCACAATATAATCATACATGCGCCAGACATGGCCCTTGGAATCCGTGAACCACAACTCATTTTGACGCGTTTTTTGTATATGAGGCGTCAAAAACCCATGTGCAGACAAGTGCTCTGTCACGGAAACAATATCATAATGTATCGCCGGATTAAAAATCGGGTTGAGTTCTTGTAAAATGTATTGTTTCTCGCCTTGATATATAAAATACGTTTTGTTGATGTTGCCAATGCGAATGCGCTCGATGGTGCTCTCGGGGGAGACCTCAAACTCAGCCAAAACAAGCGGCTCTATTTCATCTCTTATCTTGTCCATTAACCTTAGCTATGTCAGTTTAGAATAAAAGAACACCACAATCCACCATGGAAAACGATGTCGATTCCAAAAAAATTCCAACTTCATCATGGCTTGAATCGAACAAGTATTAAATGGGACTTTTTTAGCCAAGATGTTTTACCCGCATGGGTCGCAGAGATGGATTTTCCATTGGCGCCACCAATTAAGGAAAAGCTTCTTGCGATTCTGAATTCTTCGGATACAGGCTACCCCTCAGCACACCTCGAAGAAGAACTGCGCACTGTTTTTATTGAACGCATGCAAGCACAATTTGACTGGACCCCCAGCGATCTCCCCCCCGTTTACTTTCAAGATGCGGTACAGGCTATATTTCATGTCGTTGATTGCTTTACGCAAAAGGGCGATAAACTCCTCACCCTAACACCAATTTATCCACCCTTTCTCGAAGTTGGAGAAAAACTAGATCGCCCATGCAGCGAAATTGAACTGTCCAACATCAATGGGGTTTATAGAATTCCATGGGATGAGCTGCGTACTGCAGCCAAAGGTGCGCGTATGCTTCTGCTCTGTAATCCACACAATCCCACTGGCCGTGTTTTTTCAAAAAGTGAATTGCAGACATTGGCCGAGATCGTCCTGGAAAACAATTTAATCGTTGTTGCGGACGAAATACACGCCGATCTTATCTACACGCCACATGAACACATCCCATTTGCTCAAATTTCTCCCGAAATCAACGCGCAAACAATCACGCTTACATCCGCCACCAAGGCTTTTAACTTAGGTGGGCTGCGCTGTGCCATACTTGCCTTTGGTCATATCGAGCAGCAAAAACTTTTTGCCAAACGCCCCTGGCAGATACGTGGCGGACTAAATATTATGGGCATCCATGCCACCATCAGTGCCTGGCGTGACGGCAACACATGGCTGCGAGAAACAATGAAAACGCTGGAACAAAACCGAGAAACCCTTGTGGATTATATACAAAACAGACTTCCTGAAATTATCTGCGCCAAGCCTCAAGCAACCTATCTCGCTTGGCTGGATTGTCGAAACCTCAACCTCGGAGATGATCCTGCTGCCCACTTTTTAGAACACGGCAAGCTCGGACTGTCTTCAGGCACATTCTTTGGAAAAGCCGGAGCAGGCTTTGCACGTTTAAATTTTGCAACATCACCAACGATCCTCAACGAAGCACTTCGCAGGCTTGAACAAAGTGTAAAGAATACAAGAGGATAAAGAACACTTTTGCAATCGCCACAGAGCCCAAAAGAAATGGCCGACAATTTGCTTTCTCCTGCAAAAACAATACCATACAATCGAATTAGGAGCTTAAACAAAAAGCCATGGCCGATAAAGATAAACCCATTACACTCGATGATGATGACTTTTCTTTGATCGAAGATGATGCGTCGAAAAAATCGAGCCCCAAAACAGAATCTGATCCTCCTGAAGAGAAATTTTTTTCGGCACCCACAACAATTGATGACAACAGTTTTTCTTCACCTGAGCATACTGTTATTGATCCAGAAATCGCCGCGCGCTTTATGCGCCACGCAGAAAGCCAGTCCCAAGCCAACAAGGAAGATCTCACAAAACCCGAACCCCCACCATCAGATGTCCCCCCTGAACAAAGTGCCAGTGAATCAGCACTCCTCAAAGAAAATGTTGAAGTCGATAAAATGTTGCCACCCGAAGACTCCAGGCTGGGCGATGGACCAATTTCTGTCGATTTCTCTGACTCTCTTATGCAACAAGAGAATACATCACCCAAGCTTGAGATCCCCACAGGCATTAGCTCTTTAAAACCTGAAGAGGATGACTGGGACGACCTCGAAAAAAGTCAAGCCGGCTGGCGCAGCATTACCGGTGAGAGCGATGTCAAAATGGTTCCCGAAGAACTTTGGGAAAAATCTTATGGCAATAAAAATACGGATGTTTATGACGAAGAAAAAGAGGCCAAAGGACTCCTTGAAACCCAACAAAAAGTTAAAAAACAAAATCTGGCCAGAATGATTGGACTTAAAGGAAAAGACAACTCTAAAGAATTCGATATCAATCAACCCCAAACATCACTCGGTCGCGGTTCAAGCAATGATATCGTTTTGAAAGATGCCTCAATTTCCCGCTATCATGCGCGCATTCAGCGAGATCAAGAAGGGTATATGATTATTGATCAACGCTCGGGCAACGGAACTTTCGTCAACAGCCAGCGCGTGAGTCAAAACCGCCTGCGGTCTGGCGATGAATTCACATTGGGAAAAGCCACTTTTCGGTTTCTTGAAATAGGTGACGCCTACAAATCCGCCCCCAGCACACAAGCCCCCAACACCCCAACACCCCAAAAGACCAACGCCCAGGAGCCTGCCTCTGACATACCAAAAGAAATTGCCCCGCCCAGTCATGCAATGAAAACAGAAAAACCTTATCTTGTTTATATTGCAGTGAGCGTCTGTATTCTTCTTCTTGCCATGGCCGTGCTTGGCATCACCTTCTATCGTCGGCATACACAAAAGCAACAAACCCAACAAACCCTGGTGACCCAAACCTATTATGATGGCATTGAAGCTTTTAAAGAACGCAAATGGAAAGAAGCAGAGCAAAAGTTTCTTATTCTTGCCTCATTGGATGCCAATCAAACAAGCAGCACCCGTTATTTAAAACGCATTAAGCATGAAAAAATAATGCAGAACCTTTTTAAGGAAGCACAAAAAGATTTTAAAAATGGATTTCTTGCCGAGGCCTTTACAAAATGCAAGGACGTTAAGGATTCTGTTTATGAATCAGATGCACGTAAATTGTTAAGCAGCATTCCTGAGGCGATTCCTCGTGAATTAAAAAATATTGCAAAACAAATCGAGCGAGGAAGGATAGAACTTGCCTTAAAGAAACTTGCAAGTATGGGGCAAATCTGGCCCAAAAAATCTGATATCGCTCGGCTCAAGGCAAAGGCCTTACGCATACGAGGTGAGCAAAATAAAAAGAACGCCGTATCCACCAAGAAAGCGCCTGAGCCATCAAGTCAGCTCCTTAAAAAAACGCATCTTGGAACGGTGATCCAAGCCAAGGCTCTTTTTGCCGACAACAAAATCAAGGACGCAATTACCCTACTCGAGGGTCTCGAAAATGCCAGTGCACAAAAAGTGAGGTCATCTCTTCTGACAATTCAGGAAAAGCTGCCCAATGCACTTGAACAACATCGGTTAAAACGTGCCGGTGCGGCCTTAAGTATATTAAATGACATTTATCGCCACACCCTGGAACTGGCAGACTCTGAGAGTTCTTTTGCGCTCAATATAAGACAGAAAATCGCCGATATGCATTGCCTTTCGGGCATTCAAAGCAGCTTGTCGGGAGATCTGCCCGCCACATACCGCAATTTGAAATCGGCACTAAGAACCTTTCCACAACACCGACTTGCACAACGAAAAATGCAAGAGCTCACAGAAAAAGCAAATAAAATTCTACGACAAGCACAAACGAATCAAGATCCAGAAAGTGCCCGCAAGCAATTGAACACCGTGACGCAGATCTCCGCCCCGGAGAGCACCCTATACCAAAAAGCAAAAGCTGCCCTCGAAAAGTTGCCCTAGAGCCCCGCATCATGCTAGTAAAACCAGCAACATGAGCGATGCCCTGACCATAGAACCTGAAATTGCCAGCACCGATGAAGATTTGCTTGCGGCCATCGGCAAAGCCGACGAAGTCGCTTTTGAAGAACTCGTTCGTCGGTATCGCGATCGAGTCTATCGGCTCACAATAGGTATGCTCAAAAATA
Source organism: Myxococcota bacterium (assembly GCA_030749035.1). GTDB lineage: Bacteria > Myxococcota > XYA12-FULL-58-9 > XYA12-FULL-58-9 > JASMKV01 > JASMKV01. The sequence continues at coordinate 12,437 of JASMKV010000068.1, forward strand.
CCGCGGAGGCCGAAGAAGTCTGCCAAGAGGTCTTCTTAACACTCTTTCAAAAAGCATATACCTACAAAGGTAAAAGTTCGGCATCAACATGGATTTATCGCGTTGCCACCAATTGCGCACTCATGAAACTGCGACGACAAACCAAAACACCAGAGCTTGCTGTTGAAAGTGGCTGGCTGGGCTTTGAAGAAGGCTATCGCGCGCCGATGGAACATGTCGCGAAGTGGCCCAAAGGGCCTGAAAAAGCCTTGCTCAACAATGAAATTCGGGTACTGATTGAGAGCGCTTTAACACAGCTGCCAGAAAAATATCGCATTGTATTGCTTTTAAAGGACGTTGAAGGACTTAGCCTTAGTGAAATATCGCAAACACTCGGCCTCACTGTCGCCAGCGTGAAATCACGAATTCATCGCTCCAGACTCTATATTCGTGAGCAACTCGATAATTATTTCAAGGAGAATCACCGTGAATAATCCTAAATTTATCGAGTTGATCGGTGATTATTGCAATGACAGCTTGGACCCCAAAGATCGTGAGATCTTTGCGCGTAAGCTCCAAAGTGAACCAAATTTGGCTTCATTTTTAAGAAGTTACGAGATGACGACCACTTTATGCAGCGAAATACTAAAGCGTGGGATTCCAGATGGCGCCCAGGACAGACTCAACACCTATCTCAAAAGCCATATAGAAAAATTAAAAACTAAAGAGCTTTGAGGAAAAAACTTTATCTTAGGCCAAAACAGTTTAGTATTTCCCATATATTGGACAATGCACGGATAGGGAACAGACCTTAAATGAGAAAACAGCGCAAAATCGCATGGCTCTTATGCACTCTTTTTTTTGCAGCTGTTGTGGTTCTCATCCTGCAACGCACTTCTTCGATTACACAAAGCTACCCGACGCTTAAAAAAGCCTTGCTCGAAGCCAATACCGAAAGTCTACGCAATAAACTGCTCGAAGAGGACCGCAAGCTTATTGATCAAATTCAGGCGATCTCTGAGAATCAAAATTTAATTCAAGATGTTGGGCGCGTGGTCATTTCCCAAAAGCGCTATGACAGCGCCAGTGCCCGTAAGAAACTCAAACTTGATAAAAGGTTAAAAAATCAACGCACTCTTCTTGAGGAGCGCCTCATACGCATTAAACAAAATCATCCCAATATTGACAAGGTGACCATCGTCAATCCACAGGGTGTGATACTTTATAGTGAAACACAAAGTTTACCCGCAGGCAGCGGCACCATTAATTTATCGAAATTAAATCAAGCTGAAAATGATGAAAACAAAAAGCCTTGGGCCTTTGTCGGCAAAGCCCTGGAAGGATCAAGTCAAATTCGCACACAAACCTGGCTTGGACAAGTCTACCGCCATGCTGCTCTTAGCCTTGTATTGAAAAAGAAAACCATCGCTGCCCTTATCCTGCACGAAAAACTCGACATCTTGCCCGAACTCAAAAACTCGCAAGCCTTTGTTGTCGTCGATCAATATGTGATCGGAAAAATCCCACCGGCGGTTAAACTGAGTGACCTCAAAACCACACCTTTGGCACTGCATTTACCATCACAAATAGAGCCACCTTCGTTCCCTTTAATCTCATTTATAAAATTAACATCATTTTTTATAAATACGCATGAGATGGGACTTTCTATTATTGAAGCCCCCTTACCTGAGCGTCCCTATATGCGGGCATTCATCTATAATGACAGTGGAGATATTTTAAAAGATATTGCCGCATACCAATGGGCCATTATTCTTTTAGGTTTAATGCTTTGGATTGTGGCTTCAAGCCTCATTCTTAATACGGGAACAAAATTACTCTGGGGCGTAGAGCATATTTCAGACTTTTTAGGTAGGGTGCATCAAGGGATGCCTGATGATAAGCACTTGGCTGTACATGAACTTGACCCGGAGCTCAATCGCCTCGGAAGACTTGCCAATAAGCTTGTGGAACGTATGCCTAAACCTGGCAGCGTAACTGCAATAAAAAAACTTGAAGATATTATCAAAACAAATCCAAACCAGCGCCCCGCAGAACTCTCAGAACAGGAATTTAGTGGGCTTGAAACACCGCCCATGAACAAAACCGTGGTCGCTGGACTGCCGGCCTTTAAAAAAGAGAAGTCTTCCGAGGATGACCAAAAAGAATTGCCCCGGCTCACGGATGTCTTAGAAAAACATGTCGAAGTTGTTGAAGAAGAGAACAACGACACCGCTAAAGACAACTTGCCGCTTGAGCATCAAGGACAAGCACTGGGAACACAACAAATGGCCGCCTTCGATCCTGAATCAAGTGGCTCTTCGGGAAAAACATCGGACGATGGCAATTTCAACAAACTCTACCACGAATTTATTACCATGCGCCGTGCATGTGGCGAATCTATCGAGCAATTGACATATGATAAATTTGCAAAACGTATTATGAAAACAAAAAACTCCGTCATGGAAAAACATCAATGTGAGGATGTCTTTTTTAAGGTTTACTCTAAAAACGGTAAAGCAGCCTTAAAAGCGATTCCCAAACGCCCCACACAACCCGTATGAAAAAAAATACCAAACGAACATTTATTACTGGACTTGTCATTATTCTTCCCATCGTGATTACCTTGTGGGTGGTCAAATTCATTGTCATTCAGACAACTTCAGTCCTGACACCTGCCATTCATAATCTGATCGCTTCTTTTGGGCTTGGAACCCTGATTGACACAGCCAGCATCAAATATTTAATCATGTTTTTGAGCCTCGTCCTGACTTTATTGGTGATCTATTTTGTTGGGCTCATCGGTGGGACAGTCATTGGCAAACAACTTCTGGTATGGTTTGAGCGACTGCTCATGCAAGTGCCCGTTGTGCGCAGTGTGTACTCGGCTGTAAGACAATTTTTAGATACTTTTTCACGCTCTGACGGCTCTGCGTTTCGTAAGGTTGTGATGGTCGAGTACCCCCGTAAAGGCCTATGGACACTGGCTTTATTGACGGCTGACACCAAAGGTGAAATCCAATCGAAATTGCCCCAGGAAATGCTGAGCGTCTTTGTCCCCACCACACCGAATCCGACAAGCGGATGGCTTTTGCTGGTGCCCAAAGATGATGTTATTGAGCTTGAAATGTCTGTCGATGAAGCCTTTAAGCTTATTATTTCCGGCGGCGTCCTCACCCCTGAATATAAAGCCTAATTGGTCTTTTAAAGGTAAATCTGGATTGACCCCAAAGAACTCTCAGTGGTAGAGCCGCTGCTGACAGCAACTCATTTTCTATGCATTTGCATTTGGGGATAAACATGGACGTACAAGTTGAAGAAAAAGGCTCTTATCAGCGTGAAATAAAGATCACCTTACCTGTAGAAACTGTAGAAAATATCTTTAGTTCAGTTTATCGCGACTTTAGCAAAAAAGCCCAAGTGCCTGGATTTAGGCCTGGCAAAGTGCCAAAAAAAATTATCGAACAGCAGTTTGGCGGCCGACTTTCCCATGAAGTGAGAGAAAAACTTGTGGATACAACGCTTTTTAAAGCGCTGGCAGAAAAAAAATTAGCCCCTGTTGCGATGCCCCACATTCATCCTGGCGAACTCGAAAAAGGTGCAGAATTCACTTATACGGCCCATTTTGATGTCCAACCTGAAGTTGAATTAAAAAGCTACAAAGAGCTTTCCATTAGTCTGCCTAAAACGAAGGATGTTGCAGAGCAAGTCGACCAGGAACTTGAAAAACTACAAAAACAAAGCGCCCAACTGGTACCATTGATGATCAGAGATGTTGTAGAAGATGGCGATACACTTGTTATGGATTATGAGGGTACGATGGGAGGCATGCCTTTTGATGGCGGAGCGGCACAAAATGCACTCATTGAAATCGGTCAAGACCACTATTTGCCGGAATTTTCAGCCACACTGCGAGGCTGCAAAGTACCAAGCACACAAACGATCCATTTAACTTTTCCTGCAGATTATGCGGCCAAAGATCTCTCTGGCAAAGATGCGACTTTCAAGGTTGAACTTAAAGAACTCAAAACAAAAGAGCTGCCCGAATTAAATGATGATTTCGCCAAAGACCTGGGCGAAGAAACTTTAACTGCCCTTAAGGCAAAAATTCTAGAGGGTCTCGAGCAGCGCTCTGAAGAAGAGTATAAAAACACAAGACGACGCCGTATTCTTGAAGCCATGGTAGAGGCCAATGCATTCGACGTGCCTGAATCGATGGTCAAAAGCCGTGCTGCCGAACTCACACAGTCAGCCACCATGCGCGCAAAGCAAATGTTTGGTCCTGACTTTGAACTGCCTGCTGCTGAACTCGAATCCTTGACCAAGGACAACGAAGCAGAGGCACGCTTTCAAGTGCAAGCGGGGCTTCTCTTAGATACGATCGCGCAAAAAGAAGACATCCAGCCGGACGACGAAGCCGTGCATGTTGAAATAGAAAAAATGGCTGCTAATGCCGGAGAACATGCGGAACAATTGAAGGTCTTTTACAACAAGCCGGAAAATCGACAACAACTTGAATTTAGAGTACTTGAAGATAAAACGCTTAACTTTTTACTTGAAAACGCCGAGGTAAGCGAAGACAAGGAAGAAGATTCTTAAGAAACGAGGTCACTATGCCCTATCAAGTTCCATTTGTTTTAGAGCAAACCCATCGCGGCGAGCGCCAGTACGACATCTGGTCAAGATTACTCAAAGATCGCATTGTTTTTGTGGGCACCCCCATCAACGATGATGTGGCCAACGTCATCGTGGCGCAATTGCTTTTTCTTGAGTCAGAAGATGCCGAAAAGGAAATTAACCTTTATATCAATAGCCCAGGGGGCTCTGTGACGGCAGGTTTGGCTATTTATGACACCATGCAATACATCAAAGCACCCATTTCGACTCTCTGCATGGGGCAAGCCGCCAGCATGGGGGCAGTACTTTTGGCCGCCGGAGCCAAAGGCAAACGCTACGCATTGCCCAATTCAAGGGTTATGATTCATCAGCCCCTTGGTGGTGCCCAGGGACAGGCCTCGGATATGGCCATTCAAGCCAAGGAAATCATTAAAATTAAAGAGCTTTTAATTTCTTTATTGGCCAAACATTCGGGCCAGGAGCAAGAAAAAGTGCGCGAAGATTGCGATCGTGACTTTTTTCTTTCCGCCATAGACGCCAAAGAGTACGGATTGGTCGATTCTGTCGTGGATAAACGACCGAATACCCCTACAAAAACATAAATATTTATACCATTTCGACGATGTTTGGAAAATCAGGTTGAGTTTTCTTGCGCTTAGGCAAGACTTAGGGAAAAATACAAGAATATGCCTTTGGGGCAAGAACACGTTGAAAGTGTATAAACGACCGAAATTTTAAGGAGCTTTTCGTGCCAAGCCGGAATCATACAACAAATTCGCTGGTTTGCTCATTCTGCGGGAAAAATCAAAAAGAAGTCCGGAAACTGATCGCCGGGCCCACCGTATACATTTGTGACGAATGCATTGGTTTGTGCAACGATATTATCGCTGAAGAACTGGAAATTGAGGAAAATGAAAAATCCAGCGATCCTATCCCCAAACCTTCTGAAATTAAAGATGTTCTTGATGAATATGTCATTGGACAAGAACACGCCAAAAAAGTTTTGGCCGTCGCGGTACACAATCATTACAAACGCATCGATTGCCCCGTGGATATTGACGACGTTGAGTTGCAAAAATCGAATATTATGCTCGTTGGCCCTACCGGCTGTGGAAAAACACTCTTAGCCCAAACTCTGGCTAAAATTCTTAATGTGCCCTTTTGTATCGCCGATGCAACCAGCCTCACAGAAGCAGGCTATGTGGGCGAAGATGTCGAAAATATTATTGTCAATCTTGTTCAAGCCGCCGATGGTGACATTGAAAGAGCACAACGCGGTATCGTCTATATCGATGAAATTGATAAGATTGCCCGCAAAAGTGAAAACCCATCGATCACACGCGATGTTTCCGGGGAAGGGGTACAGCAAGCCCTGTTAAAAATCATCGAAGGTACAACCGCGAATATTCCACCTAAGGGCGGGCGCAAGCACCCACAACAAGAGTTTCTACAGGTCGACACCACCAATATCCTTTTTATCTGTGGTGGCGCCTTTTCCGGCTTAGAGAAAATTATTCAACAACGAGAAGGTAAACAGTCCATCGGCTTTGGCTCTAACTTAGCCAAACGCGAAAAAGGTGGTATTGGCGAGATTTTGCGTAAAGTTCGAGGCGAAGATCTTCTTAAATTTGGACTTATTCCAGAATTTGTCGGACGCCTCCCCGTCCTGGCCACATTAAGTGACCTCGATGTGCATTCCCTTATACGTGTGCTTAAAGAGCCCAAAAACTCTCTGACCAAACAATATAAAAAGCTCTTTGCCATCGATGAGGTTGAGCTGACCTTTGCTGAAAATGCCCTTAACGCCATTGCGAAAAAAGCGATTGATCGAAAAACGGGGGCCCGTGGGCTGCGCTCTATTCTTGAAAGCGCCATGCTTGACATCATGTACAGTATCCCGAGTCATCCAGAAATAAGCGGGGTTGTCATCTCTGAAGAGGTGATCACACGCAATGAGCAGCCGCTTATCGTTTATCGTGAAGAAAAAGAGGTCGGCTAAAGCTGGTTCCCTGCACGATTATTTGCTAGACTATCCCAACCATAAATTAACTTGCAACGGACACTTCTTTGCATAGAATTGCCTCCCAGTGAAGTCCTGCACGAAGAACCTTTAGAAACGACGGGTACGATGAAAAAGAAAACGCTTCCCCTGTTACCACTGCGCGACATTGTTGTCTTTCCACATATGATGGTGCCGCTCTATGTCGGCCGGGCTAAATCCATACATGCTGTTGATGAAGCCATGCGCGAGGGTCGTCAACTCGTCCTTGCGGCCCAAAAAAGAGCCAAGACCAACGAGCCTAAAGATGAAGATATTTGTGACGTTGGGACAATTGGCGTTGTCATGCAACATATCAAACGACCCGATGGTACGGTCAAAATTCTTATTGAAGGTCAAAATCGAGTTCGTATTCATCAATTTCTGGGCAACGATAAGTTTTATCATGTTGAAATAGAAGATTATCCACAAAGCGATACCAATATTGCGGAGTCCAAGGCGTTAATACGTACGATACATGAAGTTTTCGAGCATTACGCACGCATATCCAGAAGGCTTCAAGCCGACGTGGTGACCAGCATTAAACAAATCGATGACGCACAACGCTTGGCATACACTATTGTTGCCCACCTGCCACTTAAGCATGATGACAAGCAATCTATTCTGGAAATGAACGGTACGCAAAAGCAACTTGAAAAGCTCTGTGAACTTATCCAAGCCGAAACTGAAATCCTGCAAGTTGAGCGAAAAATCAGGTCACGCGTCAAAAAACAAATGGAGCGAACCGAGAAAGAATATTATCTCAACGAGCAAATGCGTGCGATTCAAAAAGAGCTCGGAGATCGAGATGAACTCAAATCAGAATTGAGCGAAATCGAAGAAAAAATTAATGAAAAAGGACTTTCAGCAGAAGCCGAAGAGCGTCTGAAAAAAGAATATAAAAAACTGAAAATGATGTCGCCCATGAGTGCCGAAGCGACTGTGGTTCGAAATTATATTGATTGGTGCCTCTCACTTCCATGGAATGAGGTTAGTGAAGAGAAACTTGAAATCGACGAGGCTGAAAAAATTCTTGAAGAAGATCACCATGGGCTCAAAAAGCCCAAAGAGCGTATCTTGGAATATTTAGCTGTACAGAAACTTGTAGAACGCATCAAAGGGCCTATCTTATGCCTTGTTGGCCCACCTGGCGTGGGTAAAACCTCTTTGGGGAAATCTATCGCACGCGCCACAAATCGTAAATTTGTCCGGCTTTCACTCGGTGGCGTCCGGGACGAAGCGGAGATACGCGGTCATCGACGAACCTATATTGGTGCCATGCCCGGAAAAGTCATTCAAAGCCTTAAAAAAGCGGGTGCCAATAACCCGGTCTTTCTGCTCGATGAAGTCGATAAGATGTCTTCGGATTTTCGGGGAGATCCAAGTTCAGCTTTGCTGGAAGTTTTAGACCCAGAGCAAAACAATACATTTAATGACCATTATTTAGATCTAGATTACGATTTATCGCAAATCATGTTTGTTTGTACGGCCAACAACATTCAAGGCATTCCACACGCGTTAATCGATCGAATGGAAATCATACGGCTCTCTGGCTATACCGAGCTCGAAAAATTAAGTATCGCTAAGCGTTATCTGATTCCCAAACAAATTGAAGAAAATGGACTCAAGACAGAAAAAATTAAATGGAATGAATCGGCCACCGAAAAAATTATTCAACGCTACACCAGAGAAGCGGGCGTAAGAACCCTGGAGCGTGAAATCGCCAGCGTCTGTCGTAAAATTGCTCGCCAAGTCGTGAAATCAGATGAGGCAAAATCCTACAATATTAACCCAAAACGTATTCGTGAATATTTGGGGGTAGAAAAATACCGAACCCAGAAAAAAGAAAATGACGCACAAATTGGTATGGCCACCGGCCTCGCTTGGACCTCTATGGGCGGAGAAGTCTTGCAAGTCGAAGTGACCACCATGCCTGGTAAAGGTAAGCTGCATGTGACCGGAAAACTCGGTGAGGTTATGCAGGAATCTGCCAGAGCTGCCATGAGCTACGTGCGATCGCGCTCAAAAACATGGGGCCTCGACGATGAATTTTATTCGCTCCTGGATGTACACATCCATGTGCCCGAAGGCGCTATGCCCAAAGACGGACCGTCTGCAGGCATCACCATAGCAAGTGCCCTGGTTTCTGCCTTCACTAAAATTCCCATCAAAAACAACATCGCCATGACCGGAGAAATTACTTTGCGAGGACGGGTCTTGCCGATTGGAGGCTTAAAAGAAAAATCTCTGGCAGCCCACCGCGCTGAAATATTTGATGTCATCATCCCGGCAGAAAATGAAAAAGATCTTGAGGAAATCCCTAAATCGGTCGCCAAAGTCATGCACTATCATGTTGTTGAACATATGGATGAGGTCATTAAACACGCTCTGGATTTAGACAACCCCAACGAGTATTTTGCCAAAATGACCGAAAATCTTGCCAAAGCTGCTGAAAATTCAGAGAATGAAAGCGAAAATAAGACTGAAACGCACCATGTGCATTAAAAATCAAAAATATCTGTGAAATTCTAAACTTTATTTGTAGAACGCAAAGAAACGCCACCCGTATGGGGTTCCGCCAGGGCTTTGCCATTGTGACTTAACTTGGCCAGGCGCTCACCGATATCCGATAAACGCGAGAGCAGCTTATGCTGTTGGCTTTGATCGACCCCGTCAAGGCTTTCATGGCCCGACAAAGGCTGCAGGCTCTGCAGCATGTGCTGCTGATATTCGCTGCTGATATGGCCACCATCCTTGGCTTTCACCAATGCCAGGCGTAATTGACGACGGGCCAGCGCTGGATCGAAGGCCGGCGTGTTGTCTTTTTTCTTCTGACGATAGCGTTTATGCGATTCTTTGTCTTTTTTAGCGTTTTCCCGAATACTCTCCGACCAGGAATCGAAAAATTCCTGCATCGATTGCGCCCTGGAATCCAGTATCATTTGTGCCACATCGGGCGGTAAATCTAAAAGGCTAAAGTTATCCATACTTTGCTGACAAATGGCCAGGAATCGACGCTCCGTTGTACCGGCGTTTGCCGCTTGTCCAGAACGAATTTCTTTGAGTAAAGCGATACGCGGGTCGCCCTTGGGCAATTGCGCCACAGCCTGCTCAACGGCAGGATTGACCAATTTTAACGTATTTAGGGCTTCTGTATTCATGCTTCTTTAAACTTACCCGTGCGCCCAAAAAAGGGCTAGTCTTTTATCCTTTTATTTTAGTTTGAACCTACAACTTATGAATAATCAGCCCATCTCGTAGTTTTGGCTCAAACCATGTACTTTTGGGCGGCATCACTTGATTGGCATCAGCAATATCCAACAAATCATCGATCGAGGTCGGATAAAGACTAAAAGCTGCCGACCAGCCCTCAGCGACCCGTTTTTCAAGCTCATCGTCACCACGAATGCCGCCGACAAAATCAACTCGGCCATCCCGTCTTGGGTCCTGGATATCCAGAATTTTCGCCAAACAATGCTCCTGTAAAAGACTCACATCTAAACACGCCACAGGATCCCCCGTATTAAGCAAAGCAGACTTTATCTGCAAGTGATACCATTTGTTCTGCAGATACATATTAAAGTGTCCACGCACTAAGTCTACTTTACCTTCACTGATTTCAAAACTTTCCGCCAAGAGGTTCAAGAATTCTTCGGGGCTATGGCCCTTAAGATCTTTGACCACACGATTATAAGACAAAATTTTAATTTCATTGGTGGGGAACGACACCGCTAAAAACATATCCCAAGGTCCAGACTGGCCTTGTGCTTTTTCTTCAACATAACGTGAAGCCGCTGCCGAGCGATGGTGTCCATCGGCAATATAAATCGGACCCAGTTCAACGAAGGCCGCTTGGCAGTTTTCAATATCCTGCACATCATCGATCACCCAAAGCGTATGCTCGATAGAATCTTCGCTGGAAAAAGAATAGACGGGTGATGCCTGAGAAATACGCGCCACCAATTCACTCAAAAAGTGATGCGGTTTGTGCACCAAAAAAACGGTTCCCGATTGTGCCTCAAGGGCACACATATGCTTCACGCGATCATCTTCTTTAACGGGTCTGGTAAATTCATGCTTGCGCACTAAATTATCGTTATAGTCAGCGACTGACGCCCCTAAAACAATTCCTGTTTGCGTATGCTCACCCATCTTTAAACGATACAAATAAAACGAGGCGGCTTTGTCCTGGGCCAAAACACCATCGGCAACAAAACGGTCAAGAGCCTGACGCCCCTGGCTATAAACCTCATCGCTATAAAGATCGACCGATTCGGGAAGGTCAATTTCAGGCTTCGTCACATGTAAAAAAGATAAGGCATTTTCGCCAGCCAACTTTTTGGCCTCGCTCGGGTTAACCACATCATAAGGTACGCTGGCAACCTGAGCGACAAATTCAGGCTTCGGGCGTAAGGCCCTAAAAGGGTATACTCTTGCCATCTTAGTTTGCCTTTCTTTGGTAAGCTTTCTTAATCACGACCGCTTGCGCTGGCACATCACGCATGCCCATGGGCAAATTCTCGCGACACGGTTGGCGTTTTGAACTTGGGCAAAGCGTTTGCTGCCCTGCAATCTTATCCACAACTTCCATACCTTTGATCACCTTGCCAAAAACAGCATAGCCATAACCACGCGAATCCTTAGAGCGATGATCCAAACGTGAATTGTCTCCCAAGTTAATAAAAAATTGCGATGATGCCGAATCGACAACTTGCGTACGCGCCATGGCGACTGTGCCGCGCGTATTACTCAAGCCGTTATGCGCTTCGTTTTTAATCGTTTTCTTTAATGGCCCATGACGCTTTAATGTCGCATCAAAACCACCCGCTTGGATCATAAACCCGGGGATCACACGATGAAAAATAACGCCTGTATAAAAACCGTCACGCGCGTAGGAGAGTATATTCTCCGTACTTATGGGCGCTTTTTGGCGATCAAGCTCTATAGAAATGGCGCCCTGATTCGTCTCCAGCACCAATACAGGATTCTTCTGAGAAGCTGACTTTTTTGTCGGCTCACTTGCCTCAGCCCCCGCCTGACAGCCACTCGCCACAAAACCCAGCCATAAAATTATGCACCATTTGTTCATCTTCACCTCGTCTCTGCACAGGGATTAGACGATCTAAGTCCACAACTCAAGTCCCCTACAAAGACTTTAATCATTCACGAACATCTCTATAAGCCTTTGTATTTAATGTGTTTTTATGGGGAAAATAAAGTGTCAGACCCCTATGGCATAAGAATTAGCATTGACACTGAAACATTTGTTCAGTATCACACTGAACATGCGAGACAGAATGTCTCGATAAAGAAAGGCATTAGAAAACAATGGCAAAGCAAAACACATTTGATCGGGAAAAGGCAATTGAGCTGGCAATGGGCTCCATTGAAAAACAATTCGGCAAGGGCTCCATTATGCGCCTCGGCGAGAATGAGCAAATCCTTCATGATATCCCTACGATTTCAACAGGTTCCATTGGAATCGACGTCGCACTGGGCATCGGTGGTTTGGCCCGTGGCCGTGTGATTGAAATCTACGGTCCAGAATCCAGTGGTAAAACGACCCTGACGCTGCATGCTTTAGCCGAAGCACAAAAACTTGGTGGCGTGGCCGCATTCATTGACGCGGAGCATGCTTTAGATGTCAGCTATGCACGCAAGCTGGGCGTGAAAACTGACGATCTCTTGATCTCACAGCCGGACAATGGCGAACAAGCGCTGGAGATTGCCGAAATGCTCGTGCGCTCGAATGCGGTTGATATCCTGGTCATCGACTCGGTGGCGGCTTTGGTGCCTCGCGCTGAAATTGAAGGTGATATGGGTGATTCACATATGGGTCTACAGGCACGCCTTATGAGTCAAGCGCTGCGCAAGCTCACAGGCATCATTGCCAAAAGCAGAACTTCGGTCGTTTTTATTAATCAGATTCGCATGAAGATCGGCGTCATGTTCGGTAATCCAGAAACAACCACAGGTGGTAACGCATTGAAGTTTTATGCCTCACAGCGTATGGAAATCCGCCGCATTGGTCAGATTAAGCAAGGCGATAAAATTACTGGAAATCGTACCCGCGTTAAAGTTGTCAAAAATAAACTTGCACCACCATTTCGCGATCATGAATTTGATATTCTTTATGGTGAAGGTATTTGTAAATATGGTGATCTTATCGATCTTTCAACCGATCTGGGCATCATCGATAAATCTGGTTCATGGTACGCCTATAAAGGCGAAAAGCTCGGACAAGGACGAGCGCAGGCCAAAGAATTCCTCTTGGGCAACGAACATATTGCACAAGAGCTTGAAGAACGTATCAGGCTGCATTTTGGTGTCCTGCCCAAAGAGGCCCAGGGCAACAAACAAGCAAGCTCAGTGACCATCAAAGCGAAAAAGCCACCTGAGAAGGAGATCGATCCTGCAATCAAAGGGGCGGCAAGCAATAAATCCAACGGAGCAGCACCAAGCAATCGTGCCAACTAAAACAATTTGAGTCATTTATCTGCACTCTATCGCTTTGAGGTATAGTGCAGATAAATCTCATCACCGCAGACTTCTTGGCTTACCAGGCTAAACTTCTTTAAAGTATCTGCATCAAACCCCTCACCGTCACTTAGAGTAGGGGTGTCCGTGCCCCCAATAATAAGAGGACAAAGCGTAAGGTATATCTCATCAATGAGATCGAGTTTAAATAACTCAAAAAGCAACTCTCCTCCTGCCTCAAGAAGCAATAATTCACAGCCACGACTTTCAATATACTCAATCGCATCGATGATGCTTAAAGTTTCGTATCGTAAAATTTGTGCTGCACTTAATTCAATTATTTTTTCAGAAAATTGCGCACTTTCATGTGCACAAAAAACCAATTCAACATCTTGATTCGGCCAACCCTTAAGCTTTAATTGCGCGTCGTGCATCCCCTCGTGCGTTAAAACGACATTAAGAAGCGGTTTGGGCCTGGCCTGCCATGTGCCATATTGACTATTTTCAATCAGAGGGTAGGGCCAATTTCTAAACGTTTTTCCACCAACCAAAACCGCATCCGCTCTGGAACGAAGCTCGGACATCTTAATCCGGTCCTGGTTCGAGCCTAAACTCAAATGCTCGTGGCGACGTGTGGATATTTTACCATCGAGACTGATCGCTGTATTCGAAATGATTCTCATGAATCTTAATTCTGATAATCTTCCTTGCGCCGATAACAGCTGGCCGAAACTTCATGCACATTGGGCATATCTAAAGGTTTTTTGTTCACTTGAACCCGAACCGCATGGGCATTGAAATTTGTGCAAATAAGTTTTGCGACATCTTCCGCCAGACTCTCAATAAGGTTCCAGCTCTTTTGAGAGATCATTTTTTCTAACGCTTCATTGATATGGTAATAATCAACAATATCAACGGGCTCATCCTTTTCGACAGCCTTTTGCCAATTGGTTTCTGCCTCAAAATTGATTTTTACGCGCTGCTGGATATTTCGTTCAAAATCATGAAATCCAACTCGAACCTGATAAGTTAAATCATGACCGCAAATCATATCGTTTTTCATTGCACTTCAATCCTTAGTTAAAAACGTTTTATATTTCACAGGCATGTCTCCTAAAGCAGTCAAAAATCAACCTAAAAATACATTATTTTTAGCGCCCAAGACTGGATCTTTAGATTTTCGATTGATATGGGCGCACATTCTTAAGGGAGATACACATGGCAGCACTGCGAAAAAATCAGGATGAAATAGAGGCACCAGCTATGAACGTTGAAGATATCCATACTATTTTAGGGCCAGAAAGCTCCTTTGAAGGTAAATTGGCTTTTGAAGGCACCGTACGTATCGATGGTCGCTTTCAGGGTGAAATCAATACCGACAATGTTCTTGTGATTGGTGAAAGCGCCCATGTCCAGGCCAATATGTTCGTTGGCAGCATCATCATTAACGGTGAGGTTCGCGGTGATATCACAGCCAAACAGGTCGTAGAAATTCACGCCCCTGGCAAGCTTTATGGCAACATCACAACGCCACAGCTTCTCATTGAACGTGGTGTTATTTTTGATGGTAATTGTAATATGAGCGGCACTGCGGATGCGCAAAAAGAAAAGGTCACCTTCTTAAAGCAACCTGACGAACAAATACAAAGCTCCTAAGGGCTCTTTAACCAACGGCTTCGCGTTGCATGCGCTTCTGGCGTAACTTAAAGTACAAAACGACAGCAATGATTGCGATTCCCACCGAAATATATTGGGATGTCGAAAGCACGTACACACCTCGGCCCTTGTCTCCTCTGAACATTTCAATGATTGAACGAATGACTGGGTAGGCCCCAAGCCATACGAGTAAAAGTTGACCATGAAAAACTTTTGCTCGACGGATCCAAAGCAAGAAGAGAAAAAGTAAAAATTCAGCCCCAGCCTCATACATCTGTGTGGGATGTACTGGTAAAGATGCAATACCGGGTGCAATTAATCCTTCAACCTGATGACTGTGTGCCGCCATGGACTCTGCAGGAAAAACAATACCCCACATAAGATCTGTTGGCTTTCCGTGACAGCAACCTGCGGCCAGACAACCAAAGCGACCAATCGCGTGTGCCAACGCCATATAAGGCACTAAAATGTCCGCATATTTGAAAAAATCTATTTTATAGCGACGTGAGTAAAAAAGCAGAAACAAGGCTGCGCCAATAAAGCCGCCATACCAAACCAAACCACCACGCCAAAACATAAAAATTTCAACCGGGTTTCGTGCGTAATCGCTCCACTTCGTAATAATAAAAATCAGTCTTGCGCCCAATAAACCCGCAAGCAAGACGTAAAAGGCCATATCGACAATGCGATCTGGATCTTCATGCTCCCTTTTAGCCTGACGCGCACTAAGCATCATCGCGATTAAAAAACCACTGGCAATCATAAGGCCATATGTATGCAGGGGTAGCGATAAACCAAAAAAGTTTAATTCGAAAAGCTTAGGATGCACTGCTAGAAACCTCTTCACCGACATCGTTTTTTTTGTATAAAAAGATATCTGCAATCATCAGCACTGCGCCTATTGTAATCGCGGCATCGGCAATATTAAAAGTTGGCCATCGGTGTTGTTTGTAGTGCCAATCAATAAAATCAATGACATAGCCCAAGCGCACTCTGTCTATAAAATTACCCCAGGCACCGCCAAACACCAATGCCAGAGCCAGACGATAAAATAATTGATCAAGCTCCGCACTTTTATAGAGATAAACAATAAAGACCATTGCGATAAGGGCCACCACAAGAAAAAACGGTGTGCGCCAGGCATGGTCACTCGATGCCAAAAAACCCCAAGCTGCTCCAGGGTTTTCAACGTAACGAAAACTCCAAAAATCTTTCAATATATCAACAGAACCAGAGCGTGGCGGATGCTTGAACCATAAAAATTTATCGACCTTCTCCGCAAAAGATAAAGCGTTGCCATTTGTACCCTGAAAAGCCTGAGTAAGCCTGGACACCGCCCAAAACTTAGACCACTGATCCAAAATACATACAACAAGTGCAATTATTCCAAAGCTTTTAAAAGTTTTCATCGTTTATTCTCTAAGATTACGCTCTTCTAACTTGTCTAAGCACTCTCTTGCAACTGCTTAGAAGAAAAAATAATGGTTGGTTTCTCTCTACTGTGCCATCTTTTTAAAAAAGCCCCCTCGGTGTTTAATTCTGCGTAGGTCATGCCTTTTGCATCATCACTCACAATTTCCCGTGTAACCCACGAACCAGTATTGATATAGAAGCAATACTCACCATATGAGCTATCCTTAACGCTCTCGAGCATCACTAGATCAGGGGCGTGGGAATGGCCAAAAATAATATAACGGGCACCGGTCAATTCTGCGATTTGGCCTGCTGATTCCCTCAATTTTTCCTCGGAATCCGAACTTCCCACCTGATTTAATGTGTATACAGCCGTTAAAACTGCCCCTACAAGAGCCAATCCTGCCCATACGATGTTCAATCCTTCAAAAAGAAAAACACTCACCAATAAGAGCAAAGGCAGCATCACAAGCAAAAGCAGTCGATCAAGAAAGAGGGCATGAAATATTTTAAGCCATGAATACTCTGCCGGCTTGGCCTTTAAACGGTCAAGATCCTGTAAAATAGGCCGGCCGTAAATCGTATGTTGGGCCATGCCATCTAAGGCTTCCTGGTGTTGTTGTTTAAATTCAAAAAGCTGCTCCTCGCGCTTTTTTCCCGACTTGGCAACTAAATCAAAAGCAATAGAGAAATAGAGCTTTGCCAATTTCCAAATAATTTTAGGGCTGTGGGAAAAACTAAAAAGCAAATAATCTATCATCCCCCATTTTTCTAAACCATGGGTGGAAAAATCACCCAAAACCTCTGTGAATGGCGCAATAGCACGATGCACAATCGGAATCGCCAATTGTTCACCGGAGGGTTCAAAAGGCGCGAGCAGATGCGCAAATGAACACATGGGATCATATTGATGCCCATGCTCTATATGATAACGGCCAATCCTTGCCTCAAACCAATTTTGAAAAATCACTTTCTCGCTAAAAAGACGAAATTCATCCCCCGAATCTGATTCAATGAAAGCATATAATTCCCGGCGGAAAGTTTCTTTAACCGCATCGAAATAAAGCTCAGCATCGTGATTGCCTTCAATGATTGTCAATCGATGACCTGCACTAACAAAATAGGCGATGGCCTTGAAAATAGGGCGATGAATTTCAATAATTCGTTTTAATTTGGACACCGTCTTGTCTGGAGTATTGTCATAGGTCTTTGCCTCCGACCTTGTAGATCTTCCCAGGTCAACATTCACCTTGAGAAAATCAAACATATCTCCATTAATCACCAAATGCCAAAGCGGTCCTGATTCAGTACTCTCGGTATGCGCTGTGATAAAGCCACTCAATTCAAAATTAAGTCGCTTAATATATTCAGAAAGCTTTAAAGAACCCTCCTCAAGAATATCCTCACCGAGATGGATATCACTGATCACAAGGATACGCTCTTCGCGTTCTAAAGTATTTTTATGCATCACTTTAGAAACCAAACAAAAACTTTAATCCAATATCACTATTGAGGATTATCGTTGTTTGCATTGGCGCTTTCTGAGTCCTCAGGAACAATAAACAGGTTACGATATAATCCTGTGCCCTCTGAATGTGTGGATACACCTTCTTTTTCTTTAAGCGTCATATGGAAAACTCGGCGGTCATGTGCAGACATTGGCGTGAGCTTAACAACTTTATGCTCATCACAGGCACGTGCTGCTAATTTTTCCGCTAAATGAGAAAGGGCAGACTTACGTCGCTGGCGATAACCGGCAACATCAAGAACAACCGTAGGTGTTTTCTCTTCAGCACTACCGACAATGCGATTCAATAAAAATTGCAATGAAAGCAAGGCCTCACCCTTGGCGCCAATCATGCGCTCGGCATCATCGCCCCAACCGTCAATATGGATTTCTTCGTCACCATCGTCAACAATTTGCACATCGATATTGAATTCCAAATGCTTTAACATCTCTTCAATCGTCGTTTTTGCCTGTTGAGCGTTTTCACTCACATCACCTTCCAATGCCGGTCGTCTTTCAACGCCCTCAGGAGGAAGAACATCAAAATCAAGCATGTCGTCAATAGCCGGCTCTGGACGCCGGCGGGCATCGCGGCCACCACGACCATCACGACCACCACGACCACCACGACCACCATAAGACCGTCCACCCTCACCCTCACGGGACGCTGGGTGTTCATGATTTGCGTTCATTGCAGACTGAGAATCGTCTTCGAGTTCATCGACTGCTGCAACTTGTTTTTCTTGTGCTTTTTCTTTTGTGGCAGCAACATCAACGGACAAGACCACACGTTTGTCCAACGCTTCACCGGTTTCTGACACAATCGTATAAATAAGTTGCTTGCGCATCACACCCAATGCCTCGCAAGCTGCAATAGAGGCCTCAGCCACACTTCTTCCCTCAAATTCTTGTTGAGCCATAACGATGCTCCTTTTCCCTTTAAATAGTTATTTTCATGTTGTTGATAATTAGCTGCTGAAAAAGTGTCAGTACACTATTTACCAAGATATAAAGAACCAACCCACTCGGCAGCGCAATCATGAAGACCATCAACATGATCGGCATGATGATCATCATCATGCGTGCTTGTGCATTATCTACACTTGTTGGAGTGAGTTTTTGCTGCAATACAGTTAATCCCCCAATCGCCACTGCCATAAATGGAAATGGTTCTTTGGCGGTTAAATCTGGAATCCAGGCGAAAGACTGTTGATAGATGTCAACCGCAGACCACAAGCTTCGATAAAGCGCAAACCATACAGGCATCTGTAAAAGCATCGGCAGACAACCACCCAAAGGATTCACGCCTTTTTCCTTAAAGAGCTTCATCTGCTCTACATTCATGCGTTCACGATCTGCACCAAAACGCGCTTTAAGCTTATCTAATTCAGGGCGAAGCAATTGCATTTTTCGCATCGAGACTGTGCTTTTAATGGTCACAGGTAAAAGCAGGGCCTTCACAAAAAATGTAAGAAGAATGATTGCGATACCCCAGCTGGCGGTCCAGCCGTGAAATATATTTAAAAAATAAATCATCGGGCGAGCAATAAATCCCAAAGGTAAACCCATAATGTTGTAATCGACAAAAGAGCCCAATGTTTTGCCTACTTCTTCAAGCCTTTCAACTTTCTTAGGACCTGCATAAAGCGTAAATTTTGCATTCCATTCCCCTTCGGGCGCGATAAGCTCTTGGGCAAAATGGACATGCACTTCTAAATGTTCACCATAAGCATTCATTGAACATTTCGCCGAACCCGGTTTTTCGGGGGCTGCGGCCAGAACAAAATATTGTCGATCAATACCTGCCCAATGGAGTTTTTGATTGCCTTGTGAACGCCAACCCGATTGTCCATCATCATCTTCTTCTTGAAGTTCATTGATGTCGTACTCTTCGATTTCTTCGCCCAGTAAGCATCGTCCCTGCATCGGTTGGGCGCCTGCCGCTGCCATCATACTGCCCGATGAGGCCGATTCTGCTTGATTGAGTGCCAATATTAATGTCGCATCTACCGGCAATGTCACCAATGAGTTATTGAGTACGCTTAATGTATAATGGATTGCATAGGATTCTTCGTCTGGCTCAATTAAAACATTTGTCGTTAAGCCTTTGGCCGATTGTCCTCGAAAGAGTGTGCCTTCAGAACTTGCGACCTCTTCCATACGGGGCGATTTATATTCTCCCAAATGCCATTTGATTAAAGCTTGCCTCGATTCACCTGAATCATACTTATCAATCAAATTCACACGCGAGCGCTCCCCTTCTTCATCCGCGCTTTCCTTGTACTTTAAGAGCTCAAGTTTTTTTAAACCCAATATATTTTTATCCGAAGTTCCTTCAACGTTAAGTCCATTATCAATGGTCAGTGAAAAATTTTCTGTTTTTAGATCTTTAACCTGCAGAGCAACCTGTTTTTCCTGAACCTCCAGAGCTTCGGGTTTATCTCCTTGATTCAGAGTTGTTTCTTCCGCCAAAACAGCAACGCCACTCTTTTCAGTTTTTGTCTGGGCAACTCCAGATGATTCTTTCTCTGCTTTTGGGGTTGCGATAAAATCTTCACCTGCCCCCACAGGCTGTTGTGGTGGTGGCGCAAAAAGATATTGCCAACCAATGAGAATGGCTAAGCATAGGGAAATGGCTAAAAATACGCGTTGTTGTTCGTTCATGCTTAATGTGATGCGTTTTTATCTGGGCACAAAGGCTCAAAACCGCCCTTGCTCCATGGATGACAGCGCAAAACTCTCCAAGTAATTCGAATAAGAGCATCTTTAAATGTTAACTGTTCGCAAGCTTGTAAGGCATATGCTGAACACGATGGATAAAAACGACATTGTCCACCGAGCAATCCACTGAGCGTATATCGATACATCTGAATCGCAATTTTTAGGATGGCTCGCAAAATGTTTTGTCCGTTTTTTTTAAAAGATGACATAATTCTGTTTCAAGCGTTTTATAATTAGACCGCGCACTTTTTGGGCCAACAATAATGACATAATCGTAAAGCGAGGAAAAAAGATTCTTATTGAGTCGAATGATTTCCCGTAAACGCCGGCGAATTTTGTTGCGCATAACTGCGTTCCCAACACGACGACTTAGCGTAATTCCAACCCTTGGATATTCCAAAGTTTGCGGATGACTCAAAAGTATCAAATGTTTGCTTTTAAATCGCTTACCTTTCCCCTGTACGCGTAAAAAATCTTTTCGATTTTTGAGCCCCTGCACAGCCAAATCCGGTGTGTTACTAAGAGAGCTATGTTTCAACATCGTTTATTTTGATGCGGTGACAACGGCTAAACGATGCCGACCTTTTTGACGACGTGCTTTGAGTATCTTTTGACCGGCTGCAGTCGAAGCGCGTTTACGGAAACCGTGTTTACGTTTACGTCGACGGTTGTGTGGTTGAAATGTCCGTTTCATGGGTCTCCAACTTCCTTTCTAAAAAAACTATTCTATTATTAGCTTGTTGGCGGCCTTTTTACCTGCACAGAGCACTTTGTCAATGGGGCAGAAGTGGTTTTTCGCACTTGAGCCACTTAAGCCTATTCTTTGGGGCCACAAAAGATCCTTAGGCCCCTATTTTCTACGGTGATCTTTTAAAACAAAGAAAAGCACAATTTTCGCGCTTGACTTGAGAACAGCCTCCTCGCTAATAGAGATAATACTATTGAAAGGTAGTAACGACTTAAGCAAAGCAAAATGATTGCGTGACAAGACATTTTGATACTTTGAACGGGGGAAGGGTGAAAACGGCGCCCAAGCGCACATTCAATTCACCAACACCAAAAATTGAGTTACACGTATTCTTAGCTTGGAAAAGCTGTGGATAGGTTTGTGGATAAAAAGTGAATAAGGACTTTATGTCTTTGTTTTTATTTGTAATTTTAAAAATAACGGTCCTGTGAATAACTGATGCTAAAACAACAAATTGATATCCATACACTCTGGGCTAACTTTTTGTCCGTCGCCCGTACGAAAGTTTCTGCCCACGTCTGGCAAACTTGGTTTAAACCCATTCAACCGCGTGAAATTGTGGATGGTACACTTATTCTTGCGGTCCGAGATCAATTTTTTAGGGATTGGTTATCCGACCATTATCTCGATTTTATTCGTGACCATCTCAACGATATTGCCGGCGAGAACTTGGCCTTGGATTGGTCCTTAGATCCAACCATCAAAGCTGCCATGGTGGATTCAAATGAAGATATGGCCGGAGAAACTGAGGTCTTGCTTGAAAATACCCAGGAGGTCGTATTCAACCCGCGTACACAGGCACTCTATTCCAAACAGTTTAATCCCCGCTATACCTTCGATACGTTTATTGCAGGCCCCTCAAATCAATTGGCCTTTGCCGGCTCTAAAGCGGTCGCTGAAAACCCAGCCAGCTCTTATAATCCACTCTTCCTTTTTGGTGGTGTGGGTTTAGGCAAAACACACCTTATTTCGGCCATTGGGCAACAAATCCTGCAAGATAGACCCGGTGCACGTGTGATTTATACTTCTGCCGAACAATTTGTGAATGAAGTCATTGCCGCCGTTCGATTTTCAAAACTCGAAGAATTCCATGCCAAATACCGTCGAAATTGTGATGTTATTTTAATTGATGATATTCAATTGATTGCCGGAAAAGTGCGTACACAACATGAATTTTTTCATGTTTTCAATACCTTATATGACTCGCAGCGCCAGATCGTCGTCACCTCTGACAAGCTTCCGCATGAGATACCGGATATTGAGGAGCGTCTGCGCTCACGTTTCCAATGGGGTCTTATTGCCGATATTCAGCCTCCAGAACTTGAAACACGTGTCGCTATTCTGCAAAAGAAAGCTGAAAATGATAAAATTGATTTGCCTGATGAGGTTTTACATTTCCTAGCTTCCAGCATCCGCTCTAACGTCCGTGAATTAGAAGGTGCCCTCGTTCGTATTGCTGCCCATTCTTCCTTAACGGGCTCTGCAATTGATATCAACTACGCGCGTAACGTCTTAACAGACATCTTAAGCACAAGGCCCGCACAAATATCCATTGAATCCATTCAAAAAACAGTTGCAGGATACTACCAAGTTAAAATGGGAGACCTGAAAAGTGCCAGTCGACAAAAAGTGATTGTCCGCCCAAGACAAGTCGCCATGTATTTATGTCGAAAACATGCAGGTGCATCTTATCCTGAGCTTGGAATTAAGTTTGGAAATAAAGATCATACAACTATCTTGAGTGCCTTTAAGAAAATAGGTTCCCTTCTTAAAGAAGATCCAACCCTACGCTCAGAGGTTTTTGCCCTTGAACGCAAGCTGGATTTAACCAATCTGGTCTAATTTTAGACTCTTCATCTTTAAAAATGACATTTTTTTGAAACTTTTTTCACAAAAGATCGCCATAATTTACACTCATTTTTGTGTATAAAGTGTGACTAAGACTTTGAATGAAACTGTGATTAAAATGTGGCTTTCTTCAATCGTCGACTTACCCACAATTTTTTAGCATTTCTATACAAACCATAAACACAATTAAAAAAATCAAACTTGGCTATTTTTTAAAGATAAATCCGGCTTATCCACATATGCACAGCCCATTATTATTATTATTATTTTCTTTATAACTATAAGATAATTAAAGAGGGAAGAGCTTCATCGGACCTGACTTTCAAAGGCTTGACAAAAGCAGCGCAAAACCCTAGCTACCTGAGAACAGCTAAGGAATAAGCCATGAAATTTACCACGCAGTCTTCCGAACTTACCAAAGCCCTTTTTCGAGTCCAGGGTATCGCCGATAAAAAAAGTACCATGCCTATTTTAGCGCATGTTTTAATTGAAGCCAGCAATGCAGGCGAGCTTCGTTTGAGTGCCACAGATTTAGAAGTGGGTTTAACAGGAAACTATAGCGCTGAGGTGAAAAAACCAGGCTCGATTGCAGTACATGCCCGACATTTATACGATATTTTGAAATCCCTTCCAGATGGTGATGTTGATTTTGAAGTGACTGATAATCATTGGATTAAAATTACTTCAGGGAAATCAAACTTTAAATTGGTTGGTATGACGGGCGACGATTTTCCAAACCTGCCCTCACATACAGAAACGGATATTTTTAAAATTCCATCTGATGATTTAGCGCAAATGATTGAACGCACAATATTTTGTGTTTCTTCCGATGATAACCGACACAATCTTTCTGGCGTATATTGTGAAGTCAGAGACCAAAAAACGCTTCGTTTAGTCGCCACCGATGGTCATCGACTTGCTTTTACAGAAAAAAACTTCACCAATGAACTGCCTTTTGAGGATGGCGTTATTGTTCCTAAAAAAGGCTTTCAAGAGCTTCGACGCGTTTTACAAGATAATGACGCTGTAGAAACTGTAGAGCTTGGGTTCACCAACAACAGTGGCTTTTTAAGAGCTGATAATGTGACTCTGACAACCCGTTTAATTGAAGGTCAATTTCCAGATTACCAACAAGTGATACCTAAAGATTCCGGTGAAGAAATACGTATTTCTAAATCTAAATTAGGACAAGCTTTAAAGCGTGTTTCATTATTATCCCAAGGAAAATCTTATGGTGTAAGATTTCAATTCAATGATAACACCCTTGAACTCGTCGCAGAAGATCCTGAATTAGGTAATGCCCATGAATCTATCGAAGTTGCTTATCAAGGTGAGCCACTGACAATAGGTTTTAATGCACGCTATATTATGGAGGTTCTAGGCCTTATCTCTGAAGAAAGCATTTGTTTAGAATTAACCGATGATTTATCGCCAGGAATTATTCAACCGCTTGAGGAAAAAGGTTTCCTTACGGTTATTATGCCTATGCGTATCTGATAGCTTAGTCAGATGTTATGTATATTGAGCGTCTTCAATTAAAAAATTTCCGTAATATAGAATCCATCAACACGGCCGTAGAAAAATCCTGGGTTGTGATCTCTGGCAACAACGCCCAAGGTAAAACAAATCTTTTAGAAGCCCTCTATATAGCCTCTACAGGACAATCATTTAGAAAAAGTCTTCTTAGTGACTTCATTAAAGATAATCATGAAAACAGCATTATTCGTTGTCAAATCATCAAGCAAAATGTGCGTCATCAAATAGATGTTCAATTACAAAAAACAAAAAGAAGTATTCGTGTTGATGATAAACCGCTCAGAAGTTTAACTAAACTTTTAAGTCTTATGAATATTGTGGCTTTTTTTCCCGATGATTTAATGCTTGTTAAAGGCAGTCCAGAAGGTAGAAGGAAATTTATTGATCGCTGTGCTTTGAGTTTTTACCCCGACTCTGCTGATATTTTTAAGGCGTTTCGTCGGTCATTAAAGGAACGCAATAGTATTTTAAGAAAATACCAGAGGCAGGAACAAAAATTAGATGTACAACTTCTTAAGGCTTTTGATGAACAGCTCATAAAATATGGAGCGAAGGTTCATCAGTATCGTAAAGATGCTTTAGATGAGTTAAAAAAATACGTTGAGCATTATTTATTAGAGTTTAATGTCATCAAAGATAGTCTTGAAATAAGCTTAGAGCCTGGTGTGCCTATTCACGATATCAATTCTTTTCAAAGTTCATACAGAAGGGCTTTGGCGGAAAGTATGCAAATAGATCAAATAAGAGGATTAACAACAGTAGGGCCGCAAAGAAGCGATTTATTATTTAATCTTGATGGTAAAGAGGCTAAATCCTTTGCATCTCAAGGACAACAAAGATCTCTGGTATTGGCGCTTAAATTGGCTGAACTTAAAGTCATTGAAGAAAAGGTAGGTTGTGCCCCTCTTCTTATTTTAGATGATGTTTCCAGTGAGCTTGATCAGACAAGAACCGAGTATCTTTTTAAGGCTATAGAGGATCTTGGATGTCAGGTTTGGATCTCTACAACAGGCAGTGTGGATTTAAAGATCCCCAAAGAAAACCACCATTTCAACATCACAAATGGCGCTCTTAAAGAGCTCTAATACTTGAGATTTTAGAGTAATACCCATAAGGTAAGTGTTTAATGCGTATATCGTTAGACAGATAACGGAGAGTATCATGGCAAGAGATTTAAGTATCGAAGTTTCAGGGCTTAAATTTGATAACCCTTTCGTCATTGGCAGTGGGCCTCCGGGCACCAATGCACGTGTCATTTGCAAGGCTTTTAAAGCCGGTTGGGGGGGCGTTGTTGCCAAAACAACAAGTTTAACAGACACGCAGGTCGTTAATGTGATGCCTCGTTATGGCAAGCTTCGCACTAAAGGCGGTGAAGTTTATGGATTTCAAAATATAGAGCTTATCTCAGATCTTCCTTTTGAACAGTGGGAAGAGGAATTCAAAATTGTTAAAAACGAATATCCCGACAAAATTCTGATTGGCTCCATCATGGAATCCTATGATAAAGCCCGTTGGCAAGAGGTCGCACAACGTTCTGTAGAGGCTGGCTGTGATGCACTTGAACTGAACTTCTCATGCCCTCACGGACACCCTGAGACAGGCATGGGCGCAGCCATGGGCCAAGATTCGGCCCAGGTTGAAGAGGTGACACGTTGGGTCGTCGAAGCGGTGGATGTGCCTGTGTGGTCAAAAATGACCCCAAATATTACCGATATCGTAAAGCCTGCCAAAGCGGCTAAAGCGGGAGGGGCACATGGTGTGAGTGCGATCAATACCGTGCTTGCGATTATTGGAATTGACTTAAAGACCTTACGACCTTTACCCACAGTTGAAGGACATTCAACGCCTGGTGGATATTCTGCCCCGGCCGTCAAACCGATTGGTTTACGTGCCGTCAAAGAAATTGCCACTGATGTGCCCCAATTTGATATTTCAGGGATTGGCGGTGTGGTTACGGCAGAAGATGCGATTGAATTTCTTTTGGTGGGGGCCAATACAGTGCAGGTCTGCACTGGCGCCATGATATATGGTATGAAAATGGTGAATCCGCTTATGGATGGACTTGCGAAGTTCATGGACGAACACGGATTTGAATCTGTCCAGGATATCGTTGGTAAGAGCCTACCCTATTTTACCACGCATCATCATTTGGTGGATTTACAAGCTGAAAAGAGAGCCAATAAGGAAGAGGCGCGTACAAGTCGTGATAAAATGTGGGGTTCCGGTAATCTTGAGGATGAAACCGCTTCTCTAACTTCTAATGAATAACTGATCATTTAAAGATAGAATAAATAATATGCGTTGGGTTGTGACAGGTGGTGCTGGATTTATCGGGTCGAATTTTGTTCGCCGTGCATTGCTCGAAGCATGGGCCGATGAAGTGGTTGTTCTCGATGCCTTGACCTATGCGGGGAACATGGAAAACCTTGAACCCGTCTTTAAACATCCAGGATTTCATTTTATTCATGGCAATATCAACAACGTTGATGATGTGCACAAAGCTTTAGACAAGAGTGCGGATGCTCTTTTTCATTTCGCCGCTGAATCGCATGTCGATCGTTCTATAGAAAGTGCACTACCCTTTGTTGAAACGAATGTTGTTGGCACACAAAACCTTATTGATGCA
>JASMKV010000069.1 GCA_030749035.1 Myxococcota bacterium
AGGGAATTCCTGCATGCTGCGCTCGGGAATGGCATTGGTGTGACAGCCGCCGACAACAATCTTGCACTCTTTGTTGGCGGCTTTAATGTTTTTAGCGACCCTGGCCACAGAGGTGATCTCGCAAGTCATGGCGCTAAAGCCCACAATATCATATTTTGCGTCGATGAGCTCCTGCGTGAGTTCCTTCTCATAGATATTCGCGAATTTCGAGTTGTACACTTTGACTTTATGATCAGCCTTGCACAGGCCACCTGCGATATAGCCCAGACCCGCTTGTGGTGCGGCGTAAACTTGATCCCTCGAGATTTCCTGCTTGGGCGGGATGGCTAATGCGATCTTGGGTTTCATTTCCTTCTCATCTTAGATTTCGTTTACATTCTTCAACCCAGAGAATTTTACGCCCTAATCGGGTTGTTTGCAATGAATCCAAGTGTTGATTTATAGGTAAATCGGAGGTCGGGTTTAGCCACAGTCAATTTCCAAATTAGCAAATCGCACATGCTCGACAATAAAAGAGCCGTCTTCAGGCGCGCTCCAAATGGCAAAAGCGGTGGCCTCTTCGCTGCCAAAGCTCCAGCCCTGGCCAAGCTGGGTTGCCAGAGTGCTGAGCGCATTTTCCGGTGTGTCGGCTTCTGTGACGACTTCTAGGGTGATTTCTTGCCAGGTTGGTTCTTTCCAATAGTCCTCAATGGCAGGGGGTTTTGTGATACCCTGCACCTCTTTCTTGAGCGTTTGCGCAATGCTTTGTGCTTGTGTCTTTTGCGCTTCAACAAAAATACGGGCAATAATGGTTAAGCTGGATTTCATCGATGGGTGACCTTTCCGCCCAGAGAAACGTTCAGGTGCGAACCATCTCGAGAGAGATTTTTCAGACTGCTTTGCCCACGTGGCACCACATCCCATTCCCAGGCCTGCCCTGGGGTGCGTGATGGGCCTTTGCGCCATTCATTGCCAAAAGCATCGAGGAAACCTTTTTTGTCGCTGGTGCGCAGTGGATTCTTGGGATTCCATCTTTTCGGCGGCACAAAAACAATGGGACCATCGGTGGGCAGTCCCATACTCTTAACCTTGGAGAGCCATTTAGGGTTCTTGTAGGCGACCTCGGCAGCTTTGTGCATATTGTTGAGTGACTTTAAGGTATCGTTGAGTTTAACCGGACTTTTGATGCTGGGCCCCAGGGCTTTAAGGGTCTGAGTTAGGCCATCAAAGCCCTTCGTGGTTTGTAGCAACCGACTTAAAGCGGGGAAGCTTTTGCCTAAGGTGCGCGCAAGTTTGAGTGGCTTTGCTCCTGCATCCCCGAGATAGGGTATCATTGAGGCTACGGATAGGCCCGCCGCACTAAAGTCGCCCTTGCCTAAGGAAATAAGGCCGGAGATGCCGTCGGAAATCGGCGTCGGATCGATAATGCCCGCCATATCGGCGGTGATCACCGCTAAGTCAGAAGTCTCGAGGCCGCCTTCGCCCGCATCGATGTCGAGAAATTCAGGGTCCGGTGTAGGGGCAGGGCCGCGTTGAACATGGATGCCGATGGGGCCTTGTGGTGCAGGTGGACCCTTTAAGGGGACGGTGACTTTTTTGCTTTCGTTTTGTTCCAAGGGTACTTTTTGTAGGCTATCGGCGGGCAGGGTGTTTGCGGAGGCCTCTGTCGTTTGCTCAGGCGTTTCTTGTGTGCCGCTTAGGGCTGTGGTTGGCGGCGGTGCTTTTGTAGGTATTTTGGTCATTGCAAAGATGCTCACGCGTGTATGATTTCTTTAACATACCGAGTCAGAATTAAATTGGCTAGGCGCAAAATAAAACCATATCTTTCAGTGGGGTAGGGCTGTGTCTTGAGATGTGCTCTGGGCTTTGATGGGTTTTGTTTGGGATGTCGTGTCGTTGGCTTGCAGGATAAGATGTTGCATATGACGGATATTGTTTTTGCTGCGCTTGAGCCAGGGGGCAGCTGCCGGAATGGATTGGTAAAAATCGATGCCCCCTCTTAAGAGGGTTTCGAGTTCGCAAAAGACCGATACAATTTGTCCATATTCGGCTGCACAAAGTAAAAGTTTTTCCAGCATATCGCCACGATGGCTTAGTCCGGTCGGGAGATTGAGTTTTCGACCGATGTTTTGGATATCGAGGCGTCGTATAAAAAAACCTGAACACGAGGGGGTTGAGAACCAGGTGGCGATATCTTTAAGTCCACATTCGGGACGCTCGATGATGGTTTGCAGAGGGGACGTTGGTAATGGCAGAGCGGCGTCTTGGTTGTCCGCTTCTCGTTGTTGGCTACTGGCCAACTCCAAAAGAAATAAGGTGATATGCTGATAAAAACGCAGACATGCTTGTGTGTGTGGTTCTGCACCTTCTTCTCTAAGCGCATAAGCATAGGCGGGCAGCCACGCAAGGAGATGTTCTTGTAGAAAGTTTGATATCGCCTTCTGATATCGGCAGATGGCATCTGTGTCGTTGGCTTGGTGGCTTAGGTTTTCGAGGCCGCAGAGGTGACTCAAAAAGGCCAATTGGGTCGCCAGGTGATCCGGTTCCTCACTGACACACTTTGGGCTAAAGTCGAGCGCTTGAAAAAAATGCTGCAGGCGGTGAAGTCTTTGCCCTTCGGGGAGTTGCTTATCGTCAAGAAAGACATTTTCGTAGGGCAGCGTTTCCAGCCCAAAGATGCGGTAGTGCATGGCAGCAGCTTCTTCTTTGTCGTTGAGTGGGGCAGGGATGCCGGTGCCGTCGCTGAGGCCCAGTGCCGAAAGCTCTGCGCACATACCTGTCGATAAGGCTTTTGAAAAGACTTGTGAAAAGAAATGATAACTTTTGGCGAAGGCGAGGCTTTTGGCTTGGACATTCATATCTTAGCGTCCGAAGGGTTTTTTAGGCAGGTTGTAGGCATCTCTGACCGGTTTCAAGGGGCGCTTAAGCCAATACGGACGTCTTGTGCCATCAGGACTGTGATCGACCGCAGAACGTGTAAGGGCGTGCCAGCGTTTGTACACCGCAAAAGATTTTGCGGTGTCGACATGCACACTGCCATGTTTTTCGTGTGCTTCGGCTTTGCGCACGCTAAGGATTTTTTGTAGCCAGCAATGTGCGCCGCTGATGGGATCGGGCTGAACGGCGTGGGTCAGATTTTGATGCACGCCGATGTCTTTCCACCAAATACGGCTCGTGTCTGGATCGTTGGACGTCCAGGCTTTACCTTCTTCTAAGATGTTGAGCGCATGCTCATTGTCCTGGGTCTCTAAGGCGGCGAGGGCGCTCATGCCCGGGCTGCCGCCAAGGGATGTTTCTAAGCGCCACCGGCCAAGATGGTGGCTCATGGCGAGAATGCCGGGTTTAATCGCTTCAGTGATCCATACTTTATCGACAAACCAGCCAATTTCAGTTTCGATGCGAATTAAATGGCCATCTGCGACGCCAAGTCGGGCGGCGTCGCTTGGGTGTATCCATACGGGGTTGTTGTGCGAGATTTCATAGAGCCATTTACAGTTGGCCGAGCGCGTGTGGATGAGTGTGGGCAAACGGAAATTAGGCAGGAGCACCATTTCTCCAGCTTCTGATTTTATTTCACTGGGGTGAACGTGGCTTTTGAGCGTCCAGGGCACAACATGTTCAAGTTCGGGCCAGCCCCACTTCTGCATCGTTGGTGTAAAGAATTCAAGGCGCCCGCTTGGGGTGTTGAAACCAACGTATGGAACGCCATCCACAATCGTCGCAAGCCGATCGCCATTGCTGTTGATGGCGCGTCCGTCGGCTGTTTCACGAAAGCCTTCCGGCAACTCCACCTTTTGTAAAAAGGGCTTATAGTTTTCGGATTTAACTTCATAGGCACCGTACTTGCGCATGTATTGGAGCGCTGTCAGTCCCTCTTGTGAAGCTTTCTCGGGCAGACCGGGCAGGCTGTTTTCGAATATCCAACTCCAGTATTCATCCTGTGAAACGAGTTCGCCGGGGCGTTCGTTGCTTTCAACATACTGTCGAATGCCGAGTGAACCGTCTGGATCCATTCGGCCAGTAAGTTCTATCCAGAATTCGTTCTCCTCCCAAACTTCTCCAGGATTCGCTTCATAGGTATGCTTGATTCTCTTTCCAGCTTTTTCCATGGCCACCCGACGCACCGGTTGGCGAAAACCAACCCACATGCCTGCATGGGTCTCTTGACTCATTAAATCGTGGCGCTCGCTCGCATGTCCCATTGGCAAGATGTAATCTGCAAACCAAGCGGATTCATTCCAGGTCGGCGTGAGCGCAATATGCGTTTTTATCTTCTCTTCGTCCCTTAGGGCATCAAGCCACATGAATCCATCGGGGTTAATCCACATCGGATTGTAGACTCGGGTAAAATAGACATCAATATCGCCGCGCCCTTCTTTTAAAAAGTGGGGCAGCAAGAAACTCATTTCATACATGGCAAAAGGCCACTCATGGGGCAAATGCAGCTCGTTCCAGGCGTTAAAGGGTGGTGGTGGTTTATAGGGTTTGGGTACAAATTTATTCCAGGAGTTGAGTGATGTGCCACCCTTGGCGCCAACACTGCCGGTAAGCACATTGATAAAGAAAAGAGTTCGGGCGACTTGCCAGCCACCACGGTTACCCATGCTTGCTGAGCGCCAGACATGGGCGGCCACTTTGTTGCCTGCTCGGGCGATGGCATCTGCAGCCTCACGAATGCGTTCAATGGGCACCTGGCTTTCTTCTGCAGCGCGTTCGAAGGTAAATTCCCGGTAGAGCACCTTGAGCGCCCTTTCAAAGACATTGAACTCCATGCGGGCGCCCGCTTGCGGGAGACAAGAAAGGAGTTCGGTTTTTTGTTTGGTCTCAAGCGAGCTTTGTTTAATGCAATCGCCCGAGTGTTCAAGGAATTCGCTCCAGTTAACCCATTGCCGCATAAATTCTTTGTCGTAGAGATCGTTTTGGATCAGGTGATTGGCCAGAGCGAGTAAAAGAGTTTGTTCAGATCCCGGCCAGGTTGGTAGCCAAACATCACTTTTGGCGGCGGTGTTCGAAAGACGTGGGTCCAAGGTGATGATTTTAGCGCCATGACTTTGCCCTTCAATAATGCGCTGGGCATGGGGATTGAAATAGTGTCCTGTTTCGAGATGAGAGCTGACCAGAAGTATGACTTGTGCGTTGCTGTGATCGGGACTTGGGCGATCAGCCCCTGACCAGAGAGAATAACCACAACGGGCCGCCGCCGAGCAGATGTTCGTATGGCTGTTGTGTCCATCCACGCCCCATGAGGAGATGACACGATTCATATAATGGTCTTCGCCGGGCCGGCCAACGTGGTACATGATACCGTCTTTGCGTTTAGCATGGCTGGCGCGCATTTTCCCCGAGATCTCATCGAGAACTTCATTCCAGGAGATGCGTTTCCATTTGCCTTCACCTCTTTGCCCCACGCGTTTAAGTGGGTAGAGGATGCGTTCTGGATCATAGACTTGATTGTGTGTGGCCGGACCTTTGGCGCAGTTGCGTCCTCGACTGCCTGGATGTGCAGGGTTGCCCTCGAATTTTTTAATCTCATAGGTCTCTTTGTCCACATAGGCCAAAAGACCGCAAGCGCTCTCACAGTTAAAACAAATTGTCGGCACAAGGTTGTAGTGTCTTGGGATACGCTTTGGCCAGGCTTTGCCATCGTATTCGACCCAGTCGTCCCATTGTGAAGGAGGCGGGTAAGTCGACATGCGTCCGTCAGGATGTTTCACTTGGGTCAAAGGTACCGGGGATTTGGGTGCGGTGGAAAATTTGGGCTGATGCATCTGCCCTGCGGAAACAAAATCTGTTTTCGCAGGGCCTTGCGCAAGAGTAGGACCCGTATCTTGTTTAAGTATTTTGGCCAGGAAATTTTCAACACGTGTATTCATGAAATGTTCTTTTTACGAATTGGGGATTTCTTGTGGTGCCATGACAAAGGCATGTTCATAGAAGTAGAGACCAACCACTGCGCATAAAACCGCAAGGCTGGACGCAATCTCCGCGCCAAAGATAATACAAAGTAAGGGGACAAGATGTCCAATAAGAATGCCGCCACACCAAAAATGCAATGCATATTTGCCCGAGTGAAGTTCTTTTGCCGCTTTTGCTGCGGTTTGACTCGCATGCGGGACCAAGAGTTCGCCCATGATGGTGATAAAGAGACTCACACTTAAGGTCAAAACGAAGAGATACTTTGCCCATGTGTAGAGTGGTCCGCTTAGAGGCGTGACCTGATGCGCAGCAATAAAGAAAGCAGCGCCCATACATAAAGCTTGCGTGAAAAGGTGAAATGGCAGCAGTGCGCTTTGCCAGAGGTCACGGCCTTCAGCTTGGGCGAAGAGGAAAGCAGTGTAAATCGCCGTACCTATCGCCAGTGGCAGCATAAGAATGCTCAGCCAT
Organism: Myxococcota bacterium; assembly: GCA_030749035.1. Lineage (GTDB taxonomy): Bacteria > Myxococcota > XYA12-FULL-58-9 > XYA12-FULL-58-9 > JASMKV01 > JASMKV01. Next base: position 6,364 of record JASMKV010000069.1, read on the forward strand.
GCGCGCATGTCGAGCCAATGCTTGGCAACAAAACCCAAATAAATGGCTGTTTCGAGTACCCACCAAAACGTTGCGAGACATCCGAAGCCCAGAAGAATGAAGGCGCCCTTGGTCAACCAGCTTCGCCATTGCGGTTGGAAGATGATGCGCAAAAAACGTTCGGGTCGCTCAAGATCACCGATGAGCAGGATGGACGTAAGGGCAAGAAAGAATAAGGCGCTTAGGCCACTTAAAGACATGGTCGCCATATTGACCCGAAAGAGATCCAGGAGAAGTCCAAGACAGAGGAACATGAAAATCCCTGCAGACAGGGCTTTGGTGACAAGGTATGCCGGGACTTGCCAGTGCCAAGGGACTTTGTGCTGCGCATTATAGGCTGTTTGCACCATGTGTTCGGCCATACGCGGACCGTTTTGGATTGGCAGGGAATCCGTGCTCGTGGCACTCGGCTGTGGATATTCTGATGCAGCAATCACGTCCGTAAACATCATGGTGTCAGGCTGCTCTGTGGCGGTTGGATCTAAGGATGCTGCATGCCCATCGATATAGTAGAGATTGGGCTCGGTTCCTTGTTCTGGTTTGCGTACGGTTGTGGCCTCTTTACCAAGAACTCGGGATATTTCCGACTCCGGGTCATCCATGTCGCCGGCAATAATGGAATGGGTGGGACAGACCACGACACATGCGGGTTCTAAGCCAGTTTCTACGCGGTGAGAACAATAATGACATTTTGCGGCGGTACCGCTTTCTGGATCGATATAAATCGCATCGTAAGGGCAGGCTTGCAGGCAAGCCTTGCAGCCAATGCACTGCTCTCCATCGAATTCAACGATACCATCCTCGCGTTGGACCATGGCACTTACCGGACAAATTTTAACGCATGGCGGGTTGGCGCAGTGGTTGCATCGTGTGACCTGGAAATTCCGGGTGACATCAGGATAGTGGCCAGTCTCGGTGTATTTGACCCATGTTCGATAGGCGCCTAAGGGGACTTCGTTTTCGCTTTTGCATGCGGTCGAGCAAGCATGACAGCCGATGCATGTGCGGTTGTTGATGACAAATCCAAAATTCATGTGAAACCTTTGTTGTTCATACCACAAAGGTCGATTTCTTCGATAGGCGCAGAAGAGTATTTTTGGTTCCACACGTACTTGCCTTTTTGCGCTTGTTGGCAATGGGTGATAGAAGATAAACATGTTGGGCTCAATGACATGCTAGGGCGTTACCTCGCTTTTAAAGATCTCAAAGGCTATCCGTTGTCATGGTTGCGCCATGATCTTGCCGCTGGATTGTCCATTACCTTTTTGGCCTTGCCGCAAGGTATGGCCTATGCCTTGGTTGCTGGATTGCCTCCGGTGGTGGGGCTTTATGCGGCAGCAATTCCTGTGGTGTTCTGTTCTTTACTGCGCTCTTCGCGTTATGTTGTCGGTGGCCCGACCAATGCCCTGAGCCTGATTGTTGCCCTTGCTGTCGGTATGGCTGCTTCGCAAGGTTGGGACCCATTGGCCACAGCGTGCACTTTGGCTTTGCTGGTCGGTATGATGCAAATCTTTGCTGGCGCTCTTCGTTTGGGCGCTCTTGTCGATTATATTTCAGGCCCTGTCGTTTTAGGCTATATCAGTGGTGCTGCACTTTTGATTGCCTGTGGGCAGTTGCCCTATGTGACAGGAACATCAGCAGGCTCAGGACCTCTTTGGCTAAAACTTTCGGATTGGGTCACCTCGTTGCCTGAGGCCAATCTGTTTTCTGTTCTATTGGCTTTGGGCACCGCATCTTTGATTGCCCTTTTGCGTTTGTCGGCAAAACTTAAGCGCTTGCCCTTATCCCTTTTGGTTTTGCTTTTAGGTTTAGGTGTGAGTGAGGTTTTTGGCCTAAGAGAGCAAGGTGTACAGACGATTGCGGATTTAGGTGCTCTGACTGGTGGACTTCCGTCCTTTGCTCTGCCGAGTATTCAGCACATACCGGAGCTTTTGGCTTTGGCTTTCGCTGCAACGGTGTTGTCCCTGGTTGAATCAACATCGGTGGCACGTTCGATAGGGGCAGTCAAAGGGGACAAGCTTGATGCGTCCGTGGAATTTGTCGGTCAAGGTTGGGGTAATATTGCCGCCGCGTTTTTTGCTGGGTATCCCATTAGTGGAAGTCCTTCACGCACGGCAATGAATGCCCAGTCTTCAGGCAAAAGTCGTTTGGCAGGCGCATTCTCTGGCGTTTTCGTGCTCTTGCTGATCTTGATGGGAAGCGCTGTCTTTAATGCCATGCCTATTGCATGTTTTGCGGGCATGCTCTTGGTTTTGTCTTATGACCTAATCAATTTTTCAAAAATACGCTTTGTTTTACGAGCTCATTTTGCCGACCGTTTAGCCTTTATCGCGACGCTTCTAGGGGCATTGGTGATGTCTCTGGATAAAGCCATTTACCTTGGTGTGTTGATTTCGATTATCCATTTTTTGCGCAGATCGCGGATACTTCGTGTGGAGGAATTGGGTGTGGGCCCCGATGGCAAATTACTTGAGACCCATTTGTTGGGTGAAGCCTACGGCACTTTTAAGACTTGTCCTCAGATTAAAATCATACATCTGGAAGGCTCTCTGTTTTTTGCGGCGGCTGGTGAGTTGGAAACTTTTTTATCAGGTCTTGTGGCCAATAAAGAAGTAGAGGTCGTTGTCTTACGTTTAAATAGAACGCAGGGCCTGGACCTGACGGTCATACAAATGCTTGTCGATGTGTCCGAGAAATTACGAAAAGATAGCCGCACACTTCTCTTGGCCGGTGTACGCTTGCCCGGGTTGACGAGACTTGAAAAGACGGGCGCCATTGATGTGATTGGCCGGGAAAATGTTTTTCCTTTTCGCCCACGATTTTTTGCGGATATGAGCGATGCGGTTGGGCGGGCTCTGGGAGGATGTGCGCATCATCAATGTGAAGTATGCCCTCTGTCGGTGTTCGCGGATGAAGCTGATTAAACCACTAAACACTTTCGTCGTTTGGTTTTCCACAGCGCAGGTTG
>JASMKV010000070.1 GCA_030749035.1 Myxococcota bacterium
GATAAGTAAATTGTAGCGCTTCTTAATATGTTGGATAATCGCCTCATCCATTTTATCGCCACCAACGCGAACACTCCGTGAATATACAATGCCCGCCAGAGAAATAACGGCAACCTCAGTCGTGCCGCCACCGATATCAACAATCATATTTCCAGACGGATCTTCAACGGGTAAATCTGCACCTATGGCCGCAGCCATAGGCTCCTCGATGAGATAAACCTCACGTGCACCTGCACTTTCAGCACTCTCTTTAACCGCGCGTTTTTCGACTTCCGTGATGCCGTTAGGCACACAAATCACGATTCTAGGCTTGATCATGGCTCGGCTGGAGTGGACTTTGTTAATAAAGTACCGCAACATGACTTCGGTCATTTCAAAATCAGCGATCACCCCATCTTGAATGGGCCTGATGGCGGCAACCTGCCCCGGCGTACGACCAATCATTTCTTTGGCTTCAACGCCTACAGCAACAATATGGTGGCCACCACGACCATCTTGCTGGACCGCGACAACCGAAGGCTCATTACACACAATGCCCTTACTTTTCATATAAATGAGGGTGTTGGATGTCCCCAAATCGACGGCCATATCGTTGGCGATAAAATTGGAAAAGAAATTAAAAGCCATGTAATCTTGGTTCCTTAGCCCTATACTCCCAAGTCACCAGAAACTCCGGAGCACAACCAAGCCAGCAATAGCACTAGCACTACTTAAGAACAAGAACCTGTCCGCATTTCTCACGCAAGTCTTGATGTGTTCTGAGCCCTTATCGAAGCAGCTCTTGCCAGGAAAATCTGTGCGGCCTTTAGTGAATTGATCAAGCCCCTTGTGCCTGCCACAAATCATGGGTTTCTCTGATGCAGAGCAAATTCTTGATTCTTTTCAGATCTTTACCCTTTCTAGGATTGCGGCCTTCGGCAGAGCGTAATACAAGGCGAGCCATGAATAATACATACAATCCAGCCGAGATAGAGAAACGCTGGCAAGATTATTGGGCCGAAAATGAAACCTATCGGACACTTAATCCGGGAGACGCAGATTTTGATCCCAGCAAGCCCAAATTCTATATCCTCGATATGTTTCCCTATCCATCAGGATCTGGTCTGCATGTAGGGCACCCTCTGGGCTATATCGGGAGCGATATTGTGGCCCGTCGTAAACGCATGGAAGGCTACAATGTTTTACACCCCATGGGCTTTGATGCCTTCGGACTGCCTGCCGAACAATATGCGATTCAAACCGGCAAACACCCCGCCGAAACCACGCATGAAAATAGTGAGAATTTTCGCCGGCAAATGCGGCTTATGGGACTTTCTTACGATTGGACAAGGGAAATTTCGACCTGTGATCCAAGCTATTATAAATGGACGCAGTGGATCTTTAATAAGCTTTATGGGCAGAACCTGGCATACCAAGCCGAAGTTCCTGTGTGGTGGTGTGAAGAGCTCAAAACGGTTTTGGCGAATGAAGAAGTCATCAATGGCCGATCTGAACGCGGCGATCACCCCTGTGAACGACGTCCCCTAAAACAATGGATGCTCAAAATTACCGCCTATGCAGAAAGGCTCATACAAGATCTTGATTTGGTCGACTGGCCCGAATCGGTCAAAACCATGCAGCGGGAATGGATTGGTAAATCCGAAGGCGCGGAAGTGGTCTTTGGCCTTGAAACCATACCTGATGAATCCCTGAAGGTCTTTACGACACGTCCCGATACATTATTTGGCGCAACATTCATGGTTCTTGCACCTGAACACCCACTCGTTGAAAAACTGGTCAGCCCCGAGCAAAAAAATGCCGTCGAAGATTATCAACGCTCTGCGGCCGTAAAATCAGAACTCGAAAGAACAGATTTAGCGAAAACGAAGAGTGGTGTTTTCAGTGGTGCCTATGCCACGAACCCTGTCCTCGATGGCGAAAATGCACGTATTCCCATATACATCGCGGATTATGTTTTGATGGGCTATGGTACCGGTGCCATCATGGCTGTACCTGGTCACGATGACCGTGATTTTGAGTTCGCAAAACAATATGACCTAAAAGTGATCGAGGTTGTCCAACCTCCTGAAGGCGTCAAAGGCGTACACGATGGTGTCTGTTTTAGTGGCGATGGCACCGCCATTAACTCTGGCGCACTTGACGGATTGTCCACACCTCAAGCCAAAGAAAAAGTCCTGGAAATCCTTGAAGACAAAAACCTGGGTTCCGCCCAAACAACCTATCGTCTACGCGATTGGTTGTTCTCAAGACAACGCTACTGGGGCGAACCTTTTCCGCTCTTACATCATGAAGATGGCCGTATCAGTGCCGTGCCTGATGCAGAATTACCAGTAACCCTTCCACAAATGACCGATTTCTCGCCCTCGGCCGATGGCTCTGCACCTTTGGCCCGAGCCAAAGACTGGCTTCACGTGCAAGGCCCTGATGGCCTTACGCAACGCCGTGAAACCGACACGATGCCGGGCTGGGCCGGATCATGCTGGTATTATTTGCGCTTTATGGATCCAACAAATACCCAAGATGCTTTTGCAAAAGATATCGAGGGCTACTGGAAGCAGGTCGATCTTTATGTTGGCGGCGTCGAACATGCCACTTTGCATCTCCTTTATGCGCGCTTTTGGCATAAAGTGCTTTTTGATTTGGGGCTGGTCTCCGAACCAGAACCCTTTAAAAAATTATTCAATCAAGGCTTACTTACCGCCTTTGCATATAAGGATTCAACGGGTCGACTCATTCCTGCCGATGAAGTGACTTTAAATAACGATACAGCTGTCCACAAAGAAAGTGGTGAAACCTTAACTCAAGTCGTGACAAAGATGTCCAAATCCTTGCGCAATGTCGTCAACCCCGATCACGTTATTGAAGAAAATGGATGTGATACTTTTCGACTCTATGAAATGTTTATGGGCCCGTTGTCCGAATCCAAACCTTGGAACCCGCGTGACGTACCTGGCTGTAGAAGGTTTATAGAACGCTTATGGAGACTTTTTGTTGATCAAGACTCGACCGAAAAGATACGTAAGCATTTGCTTACCGAACACAGTGGCGAGCCAGAAGGAAAAAGCCTGGACCTTGAACGTCACCTTAATCGCACCCTTAAGAGGGTCGACGATTCTTTTAAGTTTTTTAACTTCAATACCGCCATCGCCGCCATGATGACCTTTGTCAACGAAGCCCTAAAAAACCCGGAAAGTCTTTTGAAAAATCAAGCAGAACGTTTTCTGTGCTGTCTTTGCCCATTTGCTCCACATATCGCTGAAGAGCTTTGGCACCGCTTAGGCCATTTAGAAACCGAATCGATTTGCTCTGCCCCATGGCCAAAAGTCAACGACGCTTATCTGAGTGAATCGCAAATCAATTGGGTTCTGCAAATCAACGGCAAAGTTCGATCACAGATTTCCCTTCCAAAAGAGACAAACAAAGACGATGTTCTTGGGGCAGCGCGTCAGGACGCAAAACTTTCCAAGTATCTTGCAGAAAAAACCGTCATCAAGGAAATTGTTGTTCCTGGACGTCTTGTGAACTTTGTGGTGAAAACGTGAGAATCCTTTTTGTTTTACTCCTCAGCCTGCAAGCATCTTGTGGCTATCGAGCCATTGAGACTGCAAATTTATTTGGGCATTCAGTGATTTTTATGGAGACATTTGTCGAAGAATCGCCCCTCGGCCTAAGTGCCAATCTTGCTTCGGCAATGCACCAGCAATTTCTTCGAGGCGGTCTTGTTCTCAGCCATGAACATTCCGGCCAACATCCCCGATTAAGCGGCAAAATAGAACAAATCACCAACAAGCCCAGCTCCCTGGCAGGTTCCGGAGCGCGCATCCCCGCCTATCAAATACGACTTAAAATTAATGTCTTACTCAAAGAAGTCTCCGGTAAAACGCTCTGGGAAAAACGGTTTTCCTTTTCAGAGGATTATCTTTCCCCAAGAGCAAGTGTCGAAAATTCGGTATTAAAAACAGAGTCCAACAAACGACGTGCACTGAGCCGCCTGGCCGACAAAATTGCCCATGAAATTCATTCCCAGATCTTCTTAGAGGCGAATATTACCGCCTTACCCAAAACCGAATCACAACCATGAACAGTGCGCCTAAATTTAAGTCCGGAGAACTCCTGCCGATATACGCTTTATTGAGCAGTGAAGGTGTTCTTGTCCAAGACGCCTTAAAGAAGCTTAAAAATGTGATCGCTGCGGATATTTCTGAAACCAACACTGAATATTTTCATGCTGCCGAAGTCAAGATGGACAAGATCGTTCAATCGGCACAAACACTCCCCTTTCTGGCAAAGCGACGATTTATCCATATTGGTCATGTCGAAAAACTTAAAACGAAAGAGCATGATGCTTTAATCAAATATATTGAAGAACCAAACCCAACAACACTGCTTTGCTTAAGTGGCGCTAAAATCGATCAACGCACCAAGCTGGGCAAAAGTCTTGTGAAACACAAATTTCTATTTAACATGACCCCGCCAAACCAAAAGGAATTACCAAGATGGCTCATCGAGCGCGCCAGGCAGCATCAATGCACGCTCGATATGGATGCCGCATTCTTAATGACTGATTTAATCGGCAATGACTTAGCTTTACTTGAGCGCTCTTTAGAAAAAACGATATTATATGCTCATCCACACAAGGACCTCACTTTTGAACATATCCAGGAATGTGTTGCCGCAACCCGCCTGAATAGCGTTTTTGAACTCACGGATGCTATTGGCGAACGCCAGCTTGAACAAGCCCTGATTCTTCTGAACAAAGTCATCTCAGGAGGCGAAAGCGCTCTGCTGGTCCTAAGCATGCTTGCGAGACATTTGCGGCAATTGATTGGCATCCAAAATCTTTCTCACTACGGTCTTTCCGACTACGACCTCGCCAAAGAAATCGGCTCCAGACACTTCTTAATCAAACCTTTACGCGAGCAAGCCTCTCGTTTTACTCATGAGGAACTAAAACACGCTCTACAGCGAACAAGTGACTTTGACATGCGGCTCAAAAGTTCACGCGTTCCACCAGCCTTTATTTTACAGGAGTTTCTTTCAACATTAATGAGCACTGAGTCATGAGAAATCCACCACGTCATATTTTTATTCTCACGACAATGCTCTGCACGCCACTCTTTATGGCTTGCAAAGAAAGGCCCAGCATACCCAAGCCCGATCCTGCTTCTGGTGTTGTCAGCATTCTTGATGCCGGCCACAAAGGTCAAAAGACGGGTTGGTGGCCGCGTATGGATGTTGACCAACGTGGACATATTCACTTAGCCTATTGTGATGTGACCAAGGGAGATTTGCGTTATGCCTATAGGGACGATTCCGGCTGGCATATCGAAACAGCTGTCAGCAAAGGGGCTGTGGGTAAATACATTGGCATCGCCGTCGATCAAAAGAGCACGCCTGCGATGATCTTTTATGATCAAGATCAAAAATTCTTAAGATTTGCCAAGAAAAGTGCCGATGGAACATGGCAAAGCGAACGGATTGCCTGGGGCCTTGAAATAGGCATGGGTGGAGAATTGATTTTTGACAGGCATAACATCGCCCACGCCTTCTATTATATCACCAGTGGGCAACTCATCCACGCCAAACAAGTGGCCCCCGGTGAGTGGCAAAAAAGACCTCTTGCCGATGCCATTGGCAGCTTTACGGTTCGCATATCGGTTAAGGAATATAAAGATTCCTTCTGGATATCCTACATGGATTGGGACCTGCGAAATTCACGACTTTATCTCGGTAAGCTCGATGGTGACCAGTTTCATGCCGAAAAAGTCGCCGACCGACTAAGTCCTGGATGGCGAAGTTATTTGTTTTTTGTCGACGATGAACCCCAGATTATCTTTACACAAAGTGTTAAAAGTCAGATGCGCTGGGCCAAACGCAATGCCAGTGGCTGGGAATCGCAACTCATCAATGATAACACCGGAAATTTTTCAGCATATCACGAACCTAAAAAAAACATTCTCTATATCGCCTATGAGGACTATGGCATTGGCTTTAGAGGCTCGAACATTAGACTCTTGAAATATACGAACAAAGCATGGCAACACCTTCTCATCGATCCAGAAGGGCCTGCTGGGACGTATATCGATCTGGCTGTTCATAATAATACCGAGATGGTTCTGGCTTACTACGCTGAACCCATCCACGGCTTACGCATCTATGAAGAAGGACTGCAGGCAAAAAGCAATGAGCAAAAACGCTAAACTATTTTTGGTTGACGGCAGCGGCTACATCTTTCGAGCTTTTTACGGAATTCGCCCATTAAGCACGAGCACCGGTATCCCCACCAACGCTGTTGTGGGTTTTGCCCGGATGCTTTTAAAGCTGCTGCGTGACGAGGCGCCAGAATATATTGCGATTGCATTTGACACACCCGTGCCCACTTTTCGACATCAGATGTACGACCAATACAAAGCCAATAGAGACGCCCCCCCTGAAGATCTCATTCCCCAATTTGCTCTCATTCATGAATTTGTAGAAGCATTAAATATACCTATCTTAAAAACAGAGGGCTATGAGGCTGATGACCTGATTGCCACACTCTGCAAAACAACCTTGGCACAAAATCATGATGTCGCGCTCATCAGTGGCGACAAAGATCTGATGCAACTGGTTACCGATCGGGTAAGCCTCTATGACCCCATGAAAGACAAAACATACCAACGTGACGAGGTCTTTGAGTATTTTGGTGTCTATCCCGAACATGTGCTCGATGTCCTGGCCTTGGCTGGTGACAGCAGTGACAATATCCCTGGGGTGCCAAAGATTGGCCGTAAAAGCGCCGCAAAACTTATTCAAGAGTTTGGACATATCCCGCAAATTATCGAAGGCTTGAAAAGCAAAGAAAAACTGAAAGCATTCGAACGGTCTCTGCTGGATAACACTGAGTTGGCCGATTTATCATTGCGGCTCGCCACACTACACGAGCAAGCTCCTGTAGAGCTCTCCTTTGACGAATTTGTGCGCAAGCCTCCTCACGAGGAAATGCTGCGTGATTTTCTTCATAAAATTGAATCTCGATCCTTGCTTGAAAGTTTTAATTTAAACGATACGGACGAAAATTCTCTCCAAGCAAGATCAAAAGAAAAAACGGAGCTTATCGATCGCACGCAATACAAAACAATTCTTGATCAGAGTGAATTTAAAAAACTCATTATGCAGGCAAAAAAAGCGGAAAGACTTTCCATCGATCTTGAAACCACAAGTATTGAAGCCACCCAAGCCGATATTCTGGGTGTTGCACTTTGTATTCCTGGACATCCAGCCTGCTATATTCCACTTGGACACGAAGGTGATGATATCCCCAAACAACTCGATAAGACTCTGGTTTTAGAGCAATTGAAACCCATACTTGAGGACCCCAATATCCAAAAGGTAGGGCAAAATTTAAAATATGAAATAAATACGCTTGCCCGAGCCGGTATCTGTTTAACAAACCCCAAACACGATTCAATGATTCTGGCCTACTGCCTTGACCCTGGGCGCAATGCATTTAATCTTGATGCCCTTGCCCGCGAAGAACTGGGGCATAAAACCATCACCTACAAAGAACTCACCGGCACAGGGAAAAAAGCAATCCCTTTTGCAGAAGTTCCAATCGAAACGGCTACCGCTTATGCTGCTGAGGATGCGGATGTCGCCCTGCGGCTTGCGGACACCTTGCTTGAAAAGCTCACAAACGAAAAACTTCAGGAACTTTATGATGAAGTCGAGCAACCCCTGCTTTCTGTACTGGCAAGTATGGAAAGCAATGGCGTGCTGTTGGATACTGCTGCGCTTGAAACATTTTCCCTGGAACTTGAAGAGCGAATCGCAACGCTCGAACAACAAGCATACAGCATTATTGGAAAAGAAATAAATTTAGGTTCGACGAAACAATTGGCCGAGGTGTTCTTCAATGAACTTGGATACCCCATCATCAAAAAAACCAAAACGGGTTATTCTACCGATCAAGAAGTGCTTGAAACATTGGCGCGGGATTATGAATTGCCCGGCATTGTTCTCTCGCATCGCCTATTGCGAAAATTAAAATCAACTTATGTCGACGCACTGCCAAAGCTGATTAATCCTGAAACCGGCCGACTGCATACACACTTCAATCAAACAGGCACCGCCACAGGTCGACTCTCGAGCTCAAACCCAAACTTGCAAAATATTCCCATCCGAACCGAAGATGGCAGAAGGATACGTAAGGCTATTATTGCCGCACCTGGCTGGAAATTGATTTCAGCCGATTACTCGCAAATAGAACTCAGAATCCTGGCGCATTTGTGCGCAGATGAAGGCTTTGTTTCGGCCTTTAACGATGGAATTGACATCCACACACAGACTGCACGACAAATTCTTGCTGGAGGAGACGAGCCAAGCCCTGAAATGCGACGACAAGCGAAAGCGATCAACTTTGGGATTCTATACGGCCTCACAGAGTTTGGCTTGGCAAAACAACTAAGCATATCCAGAGCTGAAGCCAAAAGCTTTATCGAAGCATACTTTTCCAAATACCCGGCAATTCGTTTATTCCTCGAAGAATCGATCGAGTTTGCCAGAGAACATGGCTATGTCAAAACGATGCTGGGGCGACAGCGCTTCTTGCCCACCATTAACTCACAGAATAAAAACATCAGGCAAGCGGCTGAACGGATCGCCATGAACACCCCCATCCAGGGCAGTGCTGCTGATCTCATTAAAATCGCTATGCTTAATATACATCGCCAACTCAGCACACAGAAATTAAAAAGCAAACTTATCTTGCAAGTGCATGATGAACTGATTATCGAGGCCCCCAATGATGAAAGTGAAACAATAATAGAACTCTTAAAGCATGAAATGTCACAGGTGATGCAACTCAAAGTTCCTCTTGAGATCGATATTGGATTTGGTGACAACTGGGACGATGCACATTAAGCGGTATGCAAATGGAAAAAGAACAAATACTCGCACAACAACTCAATGCCGTCATTGGCATTGGTGAAGCTTTATCAGGCGCGGCCCTTGGTCTTGATGCATTGTTTTCACGTATTGTGCCCGAAATATCAAAACTCCTAAACGCAGAACGAACATCGCTCTTTTTAATCGATCACGCTTCAAATGAAATCTGGTCGAAAGTCGCACAAGGCTCCGAAGACAAAGAAATTCGCTTGGCCATCGGTTCAGGGATTGCTGGGTGGGTGGCACTCCACCATGAAGCGGTGACCAGTGAAGCCCCCTATTCTGATAGCAGATTCAATACTGATTTTGATTCATTTTCTGGTTTCAAAACGAAAAACATCATCGCCGTACCCGTCTTGGATAAGCATGGTAAAGCCACAGCTGTCCTACAAGTTTTAAACCTTAAAGAATGTACCGAGCAATCGATGGGCTTGCTCAAAACGATTGCTGCACAAACCTACTACACCATTGAAAATGCACATCTTGGACAAAAACTTGTCGATAAAAATCACGACCTGGAAATGGCTCGAAATCAGGCCAATAAACGCCGGGATGAACTTGACCTACTTTTCAACTTTGAAAAAGAAATCAATACGGTTAACGATCTGGACCACGTCCTTAAGAAAATTATCGAACAAACATGCACCCATTTGAAATCAGATGCCGGGTCCATACTTCTCCTCGAAGACAAAAGTGGTCAACTTTATTTTCGCGGCACCTTAGGCAATAAAGGTGAAGAGCTTAAGCAAATCCGCATTGATTTGGGTCAAGGTATTGTCGGTTGGGTCGCTGAACATGCCAAGCCTTTAATCGTGAATGCACCACAAGATGATCCTCGACACGACAACGATTTAGCCCTCCAATTAAGTTATCCTGTCAAGGCGGCCATTGCTGTACCACTCTTTTGGGATAATCAAGTCATTGGCGCCATAGAAGTCATGAATCCACAAAAGAATGCGGGGCAAAAAAAACTCTATAGCCTTGAAGACGGTCGCCTGCTCACATTGATTGCCGGACAAATTGCCCGTACCGTAAGTGTCACCTTAAACAGACAGAAGCATTTTGATACTGAACGACTCGCCACCGTTGGGCACATGCTCGCGGGGGTTGCTCACGATTTGCGTAATCCGATGACCGTCATTTCCGCCTTTGCGCAGCTGCTTCGTCAAGAAGAGAACAACGAGAAGCGACTCGATATGAGCAATTCAATTTTGCATCAAATTGATGAAATGACATCCATGATTGGAGATCTCTTAACTTATGCCCAAGGCAAACATGAATTGTCCAAAATGCTCTTTCGTGTTGAAGATCTAGGCGCAGAGCTCGAAAAAGTATTGGCCATACAATGCCTGCCTCGTGAAATTGCACTCAAGGTGGAAACTTTTGGTGAGAGCGCACTGAGTGACTTAAGCAAAACCAAACGCATTATCTATAATCTCGCCCGCAACGCCATCGAAGTTCTTAAGCATGGTGAAGCACTGAACATCACACTCGATGCATGTGACGAAGAATTGCTGATCAAGGTCAACGATACAGGGCCCGGCATTTCAACTGAAGTCCAGGAGCGGATGTTCACGCCCTTTATGAGTGCCGGGAAAGAACATGGCGTCGGTTTAGGACTGGCCATCGTGAAGCGCTTTGTGCAAGATCATCAGGGAAAAATCAGCGTTGAAAGCACTTTGGGCGCGGGAACCACCTTTGAAGTACGCTTGCCCAAACAGGGATCCACACTAACCAATTGAGATTAAAGCCTATTTTTGTCATGATCCCCGCTTAAGTTTATTCTCGCGGCCGGCGCAACCAGAACCACAAATAGGCGATAAAAGAGATATATGCTGACATTTTCGGAGAAACTCATCATGCGCAACACGCTCTTCCTGCTCTTTGCCTTTCTTTTGCCTTTAGCCGCCTCGGCCAAAGGAGAATGGGAAAAAGCGAGCGAAGATGATGGGTTGACGATTTGGTCAAGAGATATCGGCAATGACCGCGTACGAGAAGTTAAAGTCGAAGCAATTATTGATTTACCTGCAGAACGCATTTGGCATGTTGTCAGAGACGTTGACCATTTTTCAGAATTTATGCCCTACGTGCTCGAGGCCAAAATCATTAAACGTGTTGATTCACAAAATTGGTATCAATACCAACGCCTGGATCCACCCTTGGTCGACATGCGTGATTATGTCCTCAAAGTCACAACTGAAAACAAACCACCAGAAGCAACCTATTATTTAAGATGGCAAGCAGAGCACAAAATCGGTCCCAAACCCAGACAAGACGCTGTCCGGCTTAAACTCTGTGACGGCAGCTGGACACTAAAAGCACTTGGTCCCAAGCGCACACGCCTCACCTATTGGCTCTATACCGATCCAGGCGGCTCTATCCCTGGCTGGATAGCGCGCAAAGCCAATACTGTAAGTTTACCTGATTTAATCGCTTCTGTCCGAAATCGCTCAAACGACCCTACTTGGAAGCGTTAATCTTTACACGCAAATCATTAATTGCGGAATCGTGATGGAAATTCTTCTGGGAATTCTTTGCCCGGATGAAGTGTTTTAGCCCGATTCAAGAGCAGTTCCTCAGCTTCGGGGATATTAGGATCAGGTACGCAGCAATCAACAGGACACACGGCTGCACACTGCTCTTCGTCAAAATGTCCCACACACTCAGTGCATTTATCGGGATTGATCAAGTAAATATCTTCGCCTTCAAAAATTGCTTCATTTGGACACTCGGGCTCACAAGCTCCACAGTTGATGCACTCTTCGGTGATCATCGTAGCCATAGTATAATCCCTTTCAATTTCGAGAACTTGAACATTTTCTGCTTCCTACGGTTTTTGCTTACCACTGTCAACTGTCTTCGCCAAATCCACCTGAATTAAACGTGCAACGTCCCTGACCTCATCGTAGTGTACATCATCGACCTCAACAAAACCATTGATTGAAATGGCTCCACCCAAAACCTGCCGGCCAATCTCGTTACGTGTGCTCAAATTCTTAAAAATCTCTTTAATTTCAAGAGCCAATTTTGGTTCCACCGCACCGCTTGCACAATAAGCATCATAAGGAATACGCCCCGTCTTGGCGATAACTTTAAAACCTGAGCCCGCCTCGACATCCCCAGAAGCCAATTTAAGTGCTGTCGAATAGGTTGCGCCCGCATCCACATAACCTTTATGAACCCACTCAAGCACCTTCGCATGATTGCCTGCAAACCTGATTTTTTTGAAATGCTTGTCCGCAACCAATCCTTCACGTGCCAAATAAGCCTGTGGGTAAAGAAAACCACTGGCCGACTGCTGATCTACAAAAGCAAATGTCTTATCTTTAAGTTGCCGTACATCTTCGATACCACGACCTATACGCGTCACAATATAGCCCACATAAGTACTCGAACCATCGGCGATATGCGTCACCAGTGGTACTAAATCGGCATGCATTTTCTTCGCTTCAACGTAGGCAAAAGGAGAAAGCACAGCCAACTCTATTTTTCCTCGCTTAATCAATTGTGCTAAACTGGAGTAGTTCTTACTAAAAACGAGTTTGACCGGAATATTTAACGCCTTACTTAAATATTCGGCCAGAGGCAAAAATTGCTTCCGCATTTGCTCCTTGGGTAAATAAGGGGTTAAACCGAAGCGCAAAACCTTAGGACGCGGGACCTCTTTAATCTGGCTTTCTGTCGGCACAACAACCGACACTGGTGATGAAGCAGGCGTTGCGCTCTCTTGACAGCTGCCGACAAGACACAATCCCATCATGATCAAGACAATTGATTTTATTCTCTTTGGAAAATAACAGTACTCTTCAAACAAATGTACACATCCTGATTCTATGGGAATTGTGATCGAACTTAAAAACTTTTTATGCCACCGACATTTCTGTCCAACTTGTCACACAATTTCGTCCCCGCGCTTTACTTTGATATAAAGCTTGATCGGCGCGGTCAATGAGTTCTTTGCTGTTTTTACCGTCAAATGGATGCGCCGCAATCCCCACACTGACACTCAAACATCCCTGCGGCTGCTTCTCTGCATGTGCAAATGGCTGAATCGAAATAACTTCACGAATTTTATCCGCCGTATTGTTGCCCTCTTCCAACTCGGTATCCAGGAGCAAAATCGCAAACTCTTCACCACCATAGCGGCACAGAATATCAGTCGTGCGCAAATTAGACTCCAGTACCGCTGCCAAATGTTGCAATAAAGCGTCTCCTGCAGGGTGTCCATTGCAGTCGTTATAATTCTTAAAATGGTCAACATCTAAAATCATTAAACAAAATGCGTGCGGGTTACGTTCTGCCCGCTTGAGCTCAACTTCAAGTTGCTCCAAAAAATATCGTCTATTGTATAAGCTGGTGAGAGGATCTGTCTGGGCAAGACGTTCTAATTCACTGTTCACTTCACGTAATTGAACATTGGCCTCCTCGAGTGCTGTTGTACGCTCCGCAACCAAGCGGCGTAAAGAGCCAGTATAACCTTGAATTTGCGCAGCCATCCCGTTAAAGCGCTCGGCCAGAAGCCCTATTTCATCCTTCTGGTTTAACTCCACACGCATCTCTAAATTACCCTCACCAAAGGCCTTAGCTATACGACTCATACGCAACAAGGGTTTTAGAACGAGGAACGATAAAAAAGTATAGGCAATCAATGCCACACCCAAAGAGACCAAAAGCCCTATCAACAAAGACCGCTTTTGGCTGGCGAGAAGTTTAGCCTCAACCCTTTGTAAATGAAAACCTGCTTTCAAAGTCCCCCAACGCAGCCCGCTCACAATAGGCACAGAGACTTCAAGAATTCTCTCATCATTCACCTCGTGCCGCACGACATTGGGGGTATCACTCTTGAGGGCTTTTAAGGTAAATGCATCCTTGTCATAGGAACCAAATTTTCCCGTATGCGTATGCGCAACAGTTTTTCCCGCAAAATCCAGCACCGCCAGATAGCGCAAATCCATTTGATTGGCCGCTTTGGCGAATTGGATAATATAAGTGTCGAGTGTCGGTAAATTCTGATTGGCCATGGCCACAGCACATGGAATCGCAAATGATTCCATAAGTGCAACCGCCCGATTTTCTATTTCGGCAATATAGATCTGTCGCTCAACCCTAAGATTCAAAGTTTCAAGAATCGTCAAAAGGACGAAAACAAAACAAACGACAAAAAGACTTAATTTAAAACGTATGCCCATAGCTGACTCAATCCAGAAAACCAGCCGGTTTGCATGCCGACCACCTCTCTGTGTCGCATTATACCTATGATCACCTTAAAATCACTTACTTTTTACACTTCTTCTGACCCTCCTGCAGCGATCGTCCCACCCCCGTGATCGTTGACAGCACTCCCTGGCCCTGCTATTGCCGCCAGCTATTAAGGGCGCGGCAGTGGCGGAATCGGTAGACGCGCCAGCTTGAGGGGCTGGTGGTAGAAATGCTGTGGGAGTTCGAGTCTCCCCTGCCGCACCATGTGCTCGAAGAAAGTGGAATTTATTATGGAAACTCTTGTTACTATTGTACATATCGTTGCATCTATCTTTTTAATCTTTGTGGTTTTACTGCAATCAGGTAAAGGCGGCGGCATCGGTGCTGCTTTTGGTGCAGCTTCTGGTCAAATTTTTGGAGGCCGTGGTGCGGGTAACTTTTTAGCCAAAATAACCACAACATTTGCCGTGGTGTTCATGGTGACCTCCCTTGTACTCTCGGTCTTTAGTTCACAACAAACCTCCGTGATCAAAAAAGAATTGCAAAGCGAAGAAACCAAAGCCCAAGAAGCGACAAAAGCAGAAACACCTGCAGCCCCAGCTGAGGAAACACCTGCAGAAGAAACAGCCAATCCTGAGGCGCAAGAGCCAGCTGTGGATGCCGCCGAAGAGGGTACGCCAAGCGATGCGGATCAAGAAAACGCGGAAGAGGTCAACAAAGCCCCCGCGGAAGCAACGCCAGCCGATACAGCTGAAGAAAAATAACCAAAAAAGCAAGTTGCCAACAACGGGCTGAAAACCAAGCGCTTTGGTTTCAAGAAGAAAAAATTAAGCACAAGCCCGTGCGATGGCCGCAAAATCGACTGCCTTTAAAGAGGCACCACCAACCAAAGCACCGTCAATATCTTCCTGGGCAAGGAGTTCTCCGGCATTTTCAGGCTTCACACTGCCACCGTATAAGAGCCGTATACGCTCCGCCAAAGCTGCGTCTTGCGCATAAAATCGCTCACGAATAAGCTTGTGTACTTCCTGCGCCTGCTGTGGCGTCGCGACTTTGCCTGTACCAATGGCCCACACCGGCTCGTAAGCCACCACAAGCTCTTCTAATTCCGCCAAGGTACACTCTCTCATCACCGCTTCAAGCTGCGCCAAGACAACTTCCGCACTGCGATTCGCCTCACGCTCCTCAAGGGTTTCACCGAGACAAAGCAATGGCTTTAAGCCGGCGCGCAAAGCCGCTTTGACCCGCAATAAACTTGAATCCAATGTTTCACCGAAAAGCTGACGACGCTCCGAATGACCAACCAGGACATAAGTACAGCCCACATCCTTAAGAAGTGGCCCTGAAATTGCTCCCGTAAAGGCACCCTTATCCTCATAAAAGATGTCTTGCGCGCCCAAAGCGATACGGCTGTCTTCAAGTTTTTGTGCCGCTTGGGATAAAGCCGTATAAGGCGGAATCACCAAAAAGTCACAATGACGCATTGAACTTAAAAGACGGCGTAAATCAAGAAGAAGGTCGCTTGCTTCACGCAAATTACAATGAAGCTTCCAATTACCGGCTATCATTTTTTTTCGCACGCCTTATCCTCTTTTCTTTTTGCTCAACGCCAACAAGCCTGGCAGGGAACCTTTTTCTAATAACTCCAACGATGCACCGCCACCTGTGGAGACATGCGTGATGGCATCAATCACATCAGCCTTTTCTAAAGCCGCCACACTGTCGCCTCCCCCCACAACACTAAAGGCCTTGCTTTGGGCAACCGCCTGCGCAACCCCAATCGTCCCTTTGGCGCAGGAGTCCCATTCAAACACACCCATGGGGCCATTCCAGAAAATTGTACCCGCTTCACGAATATGCTCAGACCACGCCGCCAGAGTTTTGGGTCCGATATCCACACCAATGGATTCGGCGCCTAAGGACGGACTGGTCAATATCTGCGTTGATGCATCTTCGCTAAACTCATCCATTGCAATATGGTCACAAGGTAAGAGCAATTGTACATCATGTGCTTCTGCACGCTCTATAATTTGCCTTGCCGTCCAAATCTTATTTGACTCTACGCGTGACGCGCCAACAGAGCCCCCCTGCGCGGACAAAAAAGTGTAGGCCATCGCTCCACCGATACAAAGCACATTGACACGCGTTAGCAAGGCGTCGAGTACACCCAACTTATCGCTGACCTTGGCACCACCAATGAGCGCAATAAAAGGCGCCTCCGCAGAATCACGCAGCGAGGTCATCACCTCAACCTCTTTATGTAAAAGCAATCCCGCAGCATGTTCCGGAATAAAATTGGTAATTCCATCTATAGAAGCATGCGACCGATGCGATGCCCCAAATGCATCGTTGATATACACATCATATGAACGCGCCAGCTTGCGTGAAAACTCAGCATCATTCTTTTCTTCACCCGCATAAAAACGCAAGTTTTCAAGTAAAACGATTTGATTGGATTTTTGTTCTCTAACCAATCCATCGACGGAATCACCAATACAATCCTCTGCAAAAAGGACTTCGGCATCGACCAATTCAGCCAAACGCTGAGCTATCGGTTCCATGCTGAATTTCCTGTTGCGCTGACCGCGCGGTCGACCACAATGAGACGCCAAAGTAATTTTGGTGTTGTCTCCCATGATCGCTTTGATGGTGGGTAATGCCGCGCGAATGCGTGCATCACTGGTCACCACACCGTCACGTAAAGGAACATTGAAATCCACACGCATAAAAACATTTTTCTGCGTCAAATCTAAATCTTGTATCTGTGGTGTATCGATCATCCGAAAGAGATCCCCTGAGCCAAAGGAAGTTCCGTGGACCAATTAATCGTTTGTGTTTGTCGGCGCATATAAGCTTTCCATGCATCCGAACCAGCCTCACGCCCACCACCAGTATCTTTTTCGCCACCAAAAGCACCACCGATTTCAGCACCACTGGTGCCGACATTAACATTGGCAATCCCACAATCACTTCCCATTGCCGATAAAAATGCTTCTGCTTGACGCATTGAATCCGTAAAAATCGCACTCGATAAACCTTGTGGTACGTCATTTTGAATGGCAATGGCTTCATCCAAAGAACCAAAACTTAAAACATATAAAATCGGCGCAAAGGTCTCCTCTTTAACGATAGGCATATCAGCATTGGCCAAGACCAACGCAGGCTTAACATAGGTTCCAGTATCATTCTCTCCTCCGGTGATGACTTCACCACCATAGAGAACTTCACCACCTTGCCGTACCGCTTCCTTAAGTGCTTTTTGCATCTGCGCGACCGCATCCTGATCGATAAGGGGCCCCATCAAAGTACCTTCATCAAGAGGGTGACCGACCCGCACTTGCGCATACGCACGCTCTAAACGACCAATAAAATCCTTCGCTATCCCTTCATGCACCAAAAGTCGTCTGGTGGTCGTGCAGCGTTGCCCCGCGGTCCCAACTGCACCAAAGAGTACGCCGTTCAGCGCCAAATCAAGATCTGCATCGGGCATCACGACAAGGGCATTGTTGCCTCCCAGCTCCAATAAGCAGCGCCCCAGGCGCTTGGCAACAACTTGATTGACATGTCTGCCCATGCGGCAAGAGCCCGTTGCCGAGACTAAAGGAATGCGCGTATCGTGAATTAAAGTTTCACCAATCTCCTCATCAGAACCGATAACCAGTCCCATCGCACCTGCAAAACCGTGCTCCGCCAAAACCCTATCCATTAACTTTTGCACCGCAATCGCACAAAGAGGGGTTTTCAAGGAGGGTTTCCATATCATCACATCACCGCACACTGCCGCCAGAAAAGCATTCCACGACCAGACCGCAACCGGGAAGTTAAATGCTGAAATAATGCCCACACAACCCAAAGGATGCCATACTTCACTCAAGCGATGTTGTGGGCGTTCTGACATAATATTGAGACCATAAAGTTGTCTCGAAAGCCCGACCGCAAAATCCGCAATATCAATCATTTCCTGGACTTCACCTTCGCCTTCAGCAACAATTTTACCCATTTCATAGGCCACAAGCTGTCCAAGTTGTGATTTATATGTCCTTAAGATTTCACCCATTTGTCGAACGATTTCACCACGAAGGGGAGCCGGTGCCATCCGCCAGCGAGGAAAAACATCAAGCGCTTTAGCCATCACTTGCTCATAATCATCCTGAGTGGCCATTTTAATGCGTGCAATGCTTTGACCGTCACAAGGCGAATCGCTGCTTAAAACCCCACCACCAGTTTCAAAAAAACCGCCGGCAGAAGCCCCTGAATTCATTTCATCAATACCCAGTTCCTCTAGAAAATCTAACATGCTTCGCTCCTGCTCTGGCTCTACGGCCTTGAGCACAAAAGTGCAACCGAATATTCCTCGAATGTGTGTATGGCCTTGGCCCCCTGCCCTGTGTTACGAGCAAAGCCATGCCCACACTCACATTACCTAAAGGTCAAAGTTTGCGTCAAATCGCCAGGCGCTTCGATTTTGAACTTGAAACTTTGATGCATTTTGTCTCCGAGCATGAAGCCGATGATATTCTTGCTGAAGACCTGCATATCAGCGTTCCCAAGACCTTTTTAGATCGAAAACTTCAGCATAAAGACAAGGATTTTCAGCATATTCAGCCAGCTTCCGGCTCCATGAACCCATGGCTTGCCCTGGATATCGAACAAAAGCGCACACGTTCTGCCGGTGGCATAAACGCCAAGGAAGGCGATGAATTTGAAACACAAGGGGTCGAAGGCGCGCGCCGGGCATATTTATACTTTGAAGCCACATCCAATGAGCTATGCATAGACCTTTGCAACCACCTCAGCGCAACCCATGCTGTGGAAATCAGGGCCCATGCCTTTGCCCTGCAAGCACTCGCCTATGCCCAGCGCTATTGGCTGTTTTTAGAGCCTGCCAACCGCGCCAAAGCCGCCGCCCTCTCTGCAGCCAAAGCCGCTATCATGGCACACCCCAAACTTGTTGAGGCCCACTTGGCAACCGCCATGGCCTACAGGATTGACAGCAACAAACACGAGCACGACCTAGCCCTGGAGGCACTTAAAAAGGCGCTGGCTTTAGCACCAAATTCCAGCTGGTGCTGGACAGAGCTGGGCAAAATGCTTGCTGCGGACGGACAAGACACGCAAGCACACGAGGCTGCACAAAAAGCACTGGAATACGACTTCGAATACCCGTTGGCCCACGAACTTATGGGCACATTGGCACTTTCCCAAAACAACGCAGAAGAGGCCCGACAATGCTTTCAGGCCGCCGCAGACGCCACACCAACCTATGCCAATCCACTGCTGCGCATCGCCATTGCCTGGCAACATGCAGGGGATGAGGAGAAAGCGGAAGCTTTCCGTGAGGAAGCACTTGAGAGAGCCCAGCGAGACAGGTATAAAAGCGGCCTGAGAAATGCTTTTGAAGCACTAAAGCTGCATTTTTAATAAGGAGCAAACCGCATATCATGATCAACATCTATTCATTTCTGCTTAAAGGTGGACCTATCGTCGTCGCCATTGGCATATGCTCCGTGATCGCCTTGGGCATTTTCCTGGAACGTCTTTGGCGCTTACAACGCCATCGGGTGCTTGATCTGAGCTTTGTCGAGCGCATTCGCGCGCTGACACAAGAGAAGCGGCTCGCCGATGCCAAACTGCTTTGCGAAGAAAGCAACACTTCAATCTCGCGTATTTTTACCGCCATCTTGGCCAATCCAGCCAAGCCTCGTGCACTGCTTAAAGAAATTGCTGAGGAAGGTGGACGCAGTGAAAGTTTAAAACTCGAACGCTATGTCGAAGTGATAGGAACAATCGCAATGCTCACCCCCCTATTGGGACTTCTTGGTACCGTACTGGGTATGATTCGTGTATTTCAACGCATTGAAGAGCACGGCTTGGGCGATCCTGGCGTATTTGCCAGTGGCATTTGGGAAGCACTTATCACAACCGCTGTTGGACTTTCTGTGGCCATCCCGGCATTAATTTTTCACCGCTACTTGCAAAGTCACATCGAACAGCTCCTGGCGGAGATGGAAGAAGTGTCTATCCATATGATTGAAATGGTTAGCCAAGACTAGAAAACACCCATGAACTTTTCGACCAATAAAAAACGTCGCGGCGCGATTGAAGTCAACATCACACCACTGATTGATATTGTCTTTATTTTATTGGTGTTCTTTTTAATCACAACAACCTTTTCACAAAACCCCGGCATCGAGGTCGACCTTCCTAAAGCATCAAGCAGCACCCAAAAAGAACAGGAAGATGTGATCATTGTATCATTAACCAAAGATGGAAATTTAATTCTGCAAGGACAAATGTTTTCTCTTGATGCACTCGAAAGTGAACTCGATAAAATGTTTACCACACGCACCAAAGCAACAGTGATTATTCAGGCAGATGCGAAGACACATCATGTCAATGTGGTTAAAGTGATGGACATTTCCAGGCGAATTGGTTTCACCAAATTGGCCATCGCAACTGAGACAGAGCCCTAAGATGAAAAAGTTAACACAATTTCAAATCGTGATCTTAAGCAGTGCGGCAATCATCGCGTTGGCGATTGTTGTTCACACTTTTTTTGCACCAGATGGCTGGCAACAGCGGCAAAAAGTGCGGGATGATTTAAAGCAATTAAAAGATGAAAACCGTCAACTCGAAACGCAAATCGAGACCCTTAAACAAGAAGTCAGTGCCTTGCGAACAAGTCCAAAATATCAAGAGCGAACAATTCGTAATGAACTGGGCTATGTCAAAAAAGAAGACATTATCCTGGAACTCTCTCCTGAAAGTATAAATAAATCTCAACAAAAAAACCTTAAGAAGGCAGATTAAAATGAGTCCATTATTACCCAATGCAGGCCCACCTTTGCCACAAACCCATACCCCTGTTAACCCACCGGAACTTTTTCGCTTACGCAACGCCATCTTGGCTGCACATCCTGACGGAAAAGTATCTCATGAAGCTCTGCAAGCCATTGCCAAAACTGAAAATGTTCCGGCAAGCCATGTGTATGCCTCCTCTGCACTCGACCCCAATATTACTCTTCCTATAGAAACAGAGACTCTTTTTGTGGTCTGTACGGGCGCCTGCCAAGCACAAGGCGCACTGGAAAACCTCGATGCATTTATTGCCTTATGCAATACGCGAGAAGGCCAGGGTAAAAAACTCTTTGATGTATTACCACGAAACTGTCTGGATATGTGCCCTCACTCACCTGTCACCATAAGCCGAAGTGCTTTGGGCCAAGTCGCCCACCCTAAACTCAAAGCCGCCGATATTGGAGAAATCGTCGAGCAACTATGCGATGCGGCTGAGGCATAAAAAGCAACCAATGTGCCATGGCTGAAAATGTTCCACATATAGGCCCCTACCCTATCGAGCGGGCT
This sequence comes from Myxococcota bacterium, assembly GCA_030749035.1. Lineage (GTDB taxonomy): Bacteria > Myxococcota > XYA12-FULL-58-9 > XYA12-FULL-58-9 > JASMKV01 > JASMKV01. Next base: position 21,490 of record JASMKV010000070.1, read on the forward strand.
TTGGCGCGTGGTGCTATGGGAACTGTTTTTTTAGCACTGCATCCCAAACTCAGTATTCCCATCGCGATTAAAATTTTACTTCCCGAATTTTTGCAAAATGAAAAAGTAAGGCAACGTTTTGAGCGTGAAGCACGAGCCATTGCGGCCTTAAGACACCCCGGGATTGTTGATATTTATGACTTTGGTCATGATCCTGATCATGGGTTTTATCTTTGCATGGAATATATCGATGGGCCGCATTTGGGTGAGATTCTTGAGCACACAATACGCTTACCGGAAAGTATCTTAGCTTCGATCGGCGCAGAACTCTGCTCAGCGCTCGATGTCGCCCACAACAGGGGTATTATCCACCGTGATCTTAAACCTGAAAATGTCTTTCTGGATCAAGGGCGTGTGGTTCTTGGGGACTTTGGAATCGTCAAGGCTGTTGATGCTGACCATCCCCTTGACGCCGCTGCTGGCGATCCACAAACGGAAGTTATCGGCACACCTGGATTTATTGCGCCTGAACAACTTCGTCATGAACCCCTGGAGCAGCGCACTGATATTTTTTCACTGAGTTCACTGCTCTATTTTATGGCAACGGGTAAACTCGCCTACGCCGCCAAAACCCCCTACCTGCTCGAAAAGAAATTTAGAGACACGCGACCAGAATCTATTGCTGAATTACGCCCCGACCTTTCCCATGACTTTATAAGTATTTTGGAAAGGTGCCTTGCTGTCGACATACAAATGCGACCCCTGAGCGCTGCCAACCTTAGAGCTGAGTTTAGAGAAATACTCGATATGATGGGGGTTAAAGATACACGAGATGAAATCGCAAAATTTCAAAAAAGCCCATCCGGGTATCGCTACCATGCGCGTATGCGCAGCGTAAACTATTTAACAGAACAGCTTAAAATCTCTGTGCGCGACAATAATCGTGAAGAAGTAGAAAAAAACATCCAACGACTTGAAAACGTCGATCCTGCCCAACACCAAGCTTACGAAATATCCGGTGTAAAAGAAATCATTAACCAGCAAACACCAGAAGAAGCACAAAATCATGTGTCCCCCCATAGAATTAAAAAGTCTCTGATACTCAAAGGCATCGCAATGATGGTGGGTGTTTTTGCCTTTTGGTTTTTTTTAAACGAGCACAATACAAATCAACTCGTGCAAAAAAAGACTGAGCATGTGCTGATCAGCACATTAACCATACAAGCTTCTCATCCAACAACAATCTTTTTAAATGGACGACTCTCTGGACAAAGCCAATCAGAAGCACAATTCCATATTGCCTCTGAGTCAACAGAACTTGAAGTTGTGCATGAACTCTATGGCAAAATAAAAGAAACCATAGAATTGAAAGAGAGAAGATCTCTGGCCTTATATATCGATTGGCCAAGCAAAACGATTAAATACAAAAACAAAGATTAATCTTCTACAATAACATCCCACAAGCCGCCTTCAAGCTGCTTAGATGAAGCGCTGTCTTCATAATCTGATTGATAAAGTTCATCAGCAATATCTTCAACAACTGAATTACAAGGTCCAACAGGTGAACGAACAAAATCTCTTACAAAATCATTATAATTTGAAAAGCCTGCAGCCTTACGCATGGGTTTTACTCCTTAGGTGTTGAGTCGCATTGAACACTGAAACCTCTCAATGCGCAAAAAAATGACAAAAATAATAGATCACATGAATAAGACACAGATTTTGGCAAAGATGTCGTCCAAAGGCTGGATTAAAAACAATATATTCTCTTTATTTA
>JASMKV010000071.1 GCA_030749035.1 Myxococcota bacterium
CAAGAGCACCTTTCCGGCAAAACACAGCTGCAAAAGAAACATCAATTCTTTTGACCCCGGCCCAACCATCACACCTTGCGCACAAGCTTGTGGTTGCCCAAAGCGGTTTAAGAACGTCGCCACCTCTTGGCGAAGCGCCGGCAAACCCAGTACCGGTAAATAATCTTTTTCATGGGCATGCTTGCGCAAGGCCGCAACGACAATCTCGGGCACTGGAAATGGTGACTGCCCAAAACCAAACCTGTAAATATCCCGACCTTGGGCGACCAGTTCTGCCGACAATTCCGAGAGCGCTAATGTTGCCGAAGGCGCAAGGCCGACAACGCGTGGATTCAGTCCCGCTTGGTTCACAGCAACATTCCGTGCTCAAAATCCCAAACCCAATCCACCAGGGGGAGAATGTGTGTTTGTTGCCCGTAGAGATATTGCGCTGAACTTAACTTCACGCCAAATTCGACACGGGAAGTTTGGCTGACAAACCAGCGAAACATGATGGCTTCTTCAAAATGCCAACGGGCCTTGGCATAGGCGGTTCTGAAGAGATCGGTTTCGACATACAAGGCCCATTTAGGGGTCAAAACATAATCGATGTCCAAACCCAAATGCACCGTGACCCCCTTATGGTAAGATGCCGTTCTTGCAAAGATGAATGGTGACTCGATGCTGTGCCAGTGTTGACCTGAAGCAAATCGCGCGGCGGCCCCCACGCCCGCCTTGAGGGTGTATTGAAGTTCTGCACTTGCTTTGTGTGAAACCAACACTTCGTTTTGACTGGCCACAAGTTCCGGGATGTCGCCTTCACGCTCCACCAAGCCACCAATACCGGGGCGACGCAGCATTTTTAACGCCAAAGTCGGGTAGCTTAAACGATGCTGCGAGCTGAAAAGCCAGGCATCGGTTTCAAACCACAAACGTTTAAAGGTGATATGCGGTAAAACAAAAAAAACCAATGGTTGGACTTGGATCTCATGGCGCGCACTCAGGCCTAAGCGCAATGGCCGAAACACGCCTATCTCCCCCTGCCCTGCACCGAGAACCTCCGCGCTTCCGGAGGATGTCGCTTGCGCCGGCACAGCCAACAAGAGACTCAGCACAAAAAGAGTCCCGTGGATTTTCATAAACCAAAATCCAGAACCACGCTTAAGGGCGCATGATCGGAACGTTCAATGGTACTTAAACCTCCCGAGTCCATATCCTGATGTGTTAAGGTCGTCCCATCGACCCACGCACCATTGGTAAAGAGATAGTCAAGTTTGCGATTCCATGAGATGTTTTCATCGCCGGTAAACGTATAATGGGGCGCAGGGTCAGTGGCAAAATCGACCAGGCTTACTGCCGGCGTATAGTCATTATAGAGTTCATCGAGCCAGGCATCTTGTCCGGTATAATCATCCCCCTTAAACTTGGCATCGTCGCATTCATCAGCAAAACCACGACGCTTGGGCGATGAGCTGGGTAATGAATTTAAATCGCCGCCGGCGACAAACACTTCGTTCTGTGCAGCGATGCCATCGAGCACCTCCTTAAAACGCAAGAGCTGCTTGCGCTTGGTGCCGTCCTTGGAAAAAGCCGAAGTGTGCGTGTTGACAACATGGAGCACACGCCCTTCCCACTGAAGTTTGGCGGTCAACACATTACGCTTCAAATAAAAATAGCGGGTGACGGGATCATGATCACCGATGAGAGGTAGCGCAATACGCTGCGCACCCGCAAAAGGCCAGCGAGACAAAACAGCACTCCCGGAATTGATCTTGCCTATACCATCGGACGGCACAAAATCAGCTTTCCACTGCGAGGCATAAGCCGCATAATTAAAGTAGGTTTTATCCAGAAGCCACTGGACTTGGTCCATATAGGCTGCCCGTTTTGAATTGGCTTCAATCTCCTGAATCAACAAAATGTCGGGCTGAGCCTGATTGATTTTCTCTGCCACCAATTCCATATTGGCAAGAACTTCTTCTTCCTTCATGATGCTGCGTTCCCCGTCACACTCCCAAAAGAAGCTTATCCGTCCCCCACCAAACTTAATATTCCACGTCATGACATGGATTTGCTCCCCTGGGTCTTCGACCTCAACCACATCTTGAGCCTGAAACAACACCGCCTCTTCAATATCATCAAATCCGGTGTGGCACGGGTCACATGCACTTAAAAGCAACATCCACAGCGTTAACCCCGAGCGCGATATTTGCCGCGCAAGACTTTTCTCTTTGACGTTGGTGCTGGACATAAAAGTGTCCTTTCCTAAAAAGGTTTAAGGAGCTTAGACTTTTGTTTTGGCCGTCGTTTTCTTGGCTGCGGTCTTTTTAGTCGTCTTTTTCTTCGACGTCTTCTTTTTAGCAGCCTTCTTTTTGGCAACCTTTTTCTTTTTCTTTTTCTTCTTTTTCTTGCCACCACCTTTGGCGCGTCTCTCTTCAAGTAAGCTCAACGCATGTTCCAGCGTAATGCTTTCCGGCGTTTCCCCTGAAGGCAGACTTGCATTGGTGGTGCCATCGGCGACATAAGGGCCATAACGCCCATCGAGCACCCGTATCTCCGCATCGTTATCCGGATCTTTTCCAAGCTCTTTTAAAACCTTGGCGGCACGCCGCCCGCGGCCCTTTTTCGGTTCCGCAAACAAAGCCAAAGCTCTTGTCATATCGATCTTCAAGAGGTGGTCTTCGGCAGCCAAAGAACGGGTATCTTTCCCCCATTTTAAATATGGGCCAAAACGACCATTATAAGCCAAGATGTCGTTTTCCTCTGTGGTCCCCGCTTCGACATCCACGACCTGCGTCGAAGTCCCTAAATTCCGAGGCAGACTCAAAAGCGCCAAGGCTTCTTCAAGCGTGATGGTCTCAAGTGCCATATCGCTCAGCAAAGATGCCATTTTAGGTTTTTCATCACCCAGACTTTCAGGATCTCCAAGCTGCACATAGGGTCCGAAGCGCCCGGTTTTAGCGTAGACCTTAAGTCCTGAAACCGGATGCGCACCCAAGCTCTGTGGACCTAAGCGCGCCTTATGTAAAATGTCCTGCGCAAACTCCGCACTCATTTCATCGGGCACCAAATCTTCAGGCAAAGACGCACTCACATCGCCGCAGGAGAGAAACGGACCATACTTGCCCACGCGCAACTCAACGGGTTCGCCATCAGGGCCTGAACCCAAGTCGACATCCGTCAATGTACACACGGCTCTGGGATCAATCTCCTCGTCAATTTTCTCAAGGGTTCCCTTTAAGCCTGGTTTACCATTGCCTTTAAAAAAGCCGGTCAAATAATCGAGTCGTTTGAGACGTCCATGCGAAATTTCGTCAAGATCATCTTCCATTTTGGCGGTAAAGGTATAATCGATCAGATAGCCTAAAAAAGCCCCCATCATCTTGGTCACCGCAAAAGCTGTAAACGTCGGCACAAGCGCGGTGCCACGCTTAAAACAATACTGTCTGCTGAGAATCGTCTCGATGATGGATGCATAAGTGCTGGGTCGACCAATCCCGCGCCGCTCCATTTCCTTGATCAGGCTAGCCTCTGTCAGGCGGGCGGGTGGTTTCGTTTCGTGCCCATCGGTGTTCAATTCTTTCGTGTCCACCTTATCGCCGACTTGCACATCGGGCAGAATCTTTTCTTGCTCTGCCAGGTTTTCTTCCGCATCGTCACCTTGCTCGATATACGCCAAACGATAACCTGGGAAGTCGATGGTTTTGCCTGTGGCTTGGAAGCGGGCTTCATCAAGCATCATCGAGAGTGTGGTTCTTTGTCCACGTGCATCATGCATCTGAGAGGCCACAGTTCGGCGCCATATCAATTCGTACACGCGTCGCTCATCACTGCCCATTTCTGGACTTAAAGCGTTGATCGGACAAAAAGAGGTTCCGGCAGGACGAATCGCTTCGTGTGCTTCCTGGGCATTCTTGACCTTCGTCACATAAAGACGAGGTTCATCCGGCAAATATTCCTTGCCATATTCATCAACAATCAGTTGCCGCGTGGCATCCAGGGCTTCTTGCGAAAGCGTCGTCGAATCGGTTCGCATATAGGTGATAAAACCATTTTGATAGAGTCGCTGGGCTGCGCCCATGGTTCGTCTGGCCGTAAATCCAAGTTTCCGTGCCGCCTCCTGCTGCAATGTTGAGGTGGTGAACGGTGGTGCCGGGCGTTCCTTATAAGGCTTTTGCTCCAGTTGATTGACCACCGCTTGTGCTTTAGAGAGCCGCTTCTCTAATTGCTCTGCGGCATCCTTGGTCAGCAACAAAGGCGGGGTTTTGGCATCTTTGAGCTTTCCAGTGTCCGCATCAAAGTCCTTACCAATCGCCAAGCGCTGCCCATCAAGTTCAAGAAGTGTGGCGCCAAACTCCTGGCCTTGGGTATTAAAAAGCCCTTTGATGTCCCAATATTCCGCAGAGACAAAACGAATGCGGTCCTGCTCTCGTTCAACAATCATCCGCATCGCGACACTCTGCACACGCCCCGCCGACAACCGTGGTCGAATCTTTTTCCACAAAAGCGGCGACACACTGTAGCCGTATAATCGGTCCATCAAGCGCCTTGTTTCCTGAGCTTCAACCAGATCAATATTGATGTCGCGCGGTGTATCAAGCGCATGCTGAATCGCAGACTTGGTGATTTCATGAAAGACCAAGCGTTTGACCTCTGATTTTGGCGCCAGCTCTTCAACCAAATGCCAGGAAATGGACTCCCCTTCACGATCCTCATCAGTCGCCAGATAAACCACATCGGCTTTGGCCACCAATTGTTTGAGCTTTTTCATGTGGTCACGTTTTTCTTTGGGCACAACGTAGAGCGGTTTAAAATCATTCTCCACATCAATGCCTAAACGGGCCCACTTTTCTTTTTTGTACTTGGCGGGGAT
>JASMKV010000072.1 GCA_030749035.1 Myxococcota bacterium
AACTTAGATCACGTAGACAATCAAAAGCAAGCAGCGACGGATTCATCCATTACAATTGACTCGTTTACCATCACCCGTTCAAGCAATACCATTAACGATGTTATTCCAGGTGTGACGCTCGATTTAGAAGCGACAACCAGCGAGCCGGTTGAGATAGAGCTCTCTGTTGATTCAGCTGGCACTGAAGCTAAAGTGCAGGGGTTTGTCGACCAGTACAATACGATTATTAAAAGAATCAATTCTGAGTTTGCTTATAATGCGGATACGGGATCGGATTCATCTAAGCTTTTTGGTGATTCAACGCTGCGCAATATTCGCCATAATTTGACCAGTAAATTTACCGGTGGGGTCAGTGGCTTGACAGGGGATTATACGTCATTGCGGTCAGCCGGCATCACCCTGCAGGAAGATGGCACCTTGGCATTGAGTTCTTCGGACTTTAAAGATGCATTGACCGACGATAGTGTGGCGGTTTCGAGGTTGTTTATCAACGATACGGCGAACTCGACAGAAGGTGTGGCAAAAATAATCGACGATTTGGCTGAAAGTTACACGGATTTCGTCGATGGTCTATTGACCATCAAGAAAGCGGGAATCGATTCGCGTGTCGACTCTCTCGATGAAGATATTGTACGCTTGGAAGATCGAGCGACAGCCTATCGAGCACAATTAGAAGCGCAATTTATGGCATTGGAGCAAATGATGACACAGATTCAAGGGCAAGGAGCCTATTTGTCCAGTCAGATAGCTTCATTGAATAATAACAATAAAAAATAGGAGAATATTATGACTACCGGACATCTTGGACGTTATCGTCAGAATAAATATGTAACCGCCAGCCCAGGGCAACTGCTTTTGGCACTTTATGACGGGGCGATTCGTTTCGGACGCCAAGCACGTAAAGCGATTGCTGACGGGGACACAGCGGCAAAAGGTGAGTCGATTGGTCGTGTGACCGCGATTATCAGCGAACTGACCAGTACTTTAGACCATTCCAAAGCCCCTGATCTTTGTGCTAACTTAGAGCAGCTCTATAATTATATGATTGAACGCTTACAGGAAGGTAGCCTTAAAATGCAGGTCGAACCGATTGATGAGATTATTCTGCATCTTGAGGGTTTACGTGAGGCTTGGAGCGAGGCAGTACAAAAAGTTGAAGGGCAGGAAGCAACCTCTTCAAAGTTGATGTCGGCTAGCGCATGAGTGATTTTACGCAAAGACGCTTGCACTTATTACGAGCGTTAACAAGTTTACCGTTGCCGAGTGATGGCAACGGTGAACGTATGCGTGAATTTATGACCCAACGACAACGCCTGATGGAAGATTTGCAGGTGTTGGATAAAGAAGCTCCGCCGCAAAATACCCAGGCGGGGCAAGAGCAGGATGAAGTCGAGCACTATCTCAAGCTTAGCCTTGAACAGAATGAACAGATTGTACAGCTTCTCCAGGGGCACGAGAGTAACCTTGAAAATGAGTTGGCACAATTGAATCGGGCGCGAACAAAAATCAAGCAGCGGCAGCATGGTGGTGCTTTGGGCCAGCGCCTCAATACAAAAATTTAAATTGTTTTTTTTCAGTCAAGCCGCTTGAGGTCTTCGGGCTGCGGTACTAAAGATAGAATATAACAACGTTTTTCTTGACTGGAAACATGGCGCCAAAATCTTTTAAGATGCTTCTGCTGCAAGCGCGTAAGAGCGATGATCCGATGCGTGGGCAAGAGCATGAGTGCTTTGCGGTACGCGCCGGTTTAGAACTCGAGCAAGTCGTTTGCCACGATCTTTTGGCAGGCGCTCCTTCTGTCAAAGAATTCAAACAATACGATGCCATCACTGTTGGTGGCAGTGGTGACTATTACGTCTCTAAAGGTAATCTGCCGAATTTTGACGCTTTCTTAGAATGTCTCATTAATATCGTTGATATAGGCCAGCCCACATTCTCCTCATGCTATGGCTTTCAAGCCATGGCCCTGGCCCTGGGCGGTGAAATCCTCTTTGACCCTGAAAACACTGAAGTCGGCACTTACGAACTTGAGCTGACGCCAGGAGGTAAAGTCGATCCGCTTTTTGGCAATCTGCCGCAAAAATTCATGGCCCAACTGGGTCATAAAGACCGTGTGACGTCGTTGCCCGATGGCTTTGAGCATTTAGCCAAAAGCCCGCTTTGCCCCTTGCAGGCCTTTAAAGTCAAAGATAAGCCGATTTGGGCGGCTCAGTTTCATCCTGAGCTGGATCATCTGACCAACAAGCACCGCTTCACCTACTACATCGACGGCTATATCAACTCGATGCCCGGCGCGACCAAGGAAAACGTGCTCAATCGATTCGCTCCGAGTCCAGAATCTTCCGATCTCTTAAAAGCCTTTGTGGCTTTGATTACGCAGCCCTAAATCCCACATCAGCTTCCTAAGTGCTTGTCTTTCTAGGTTGAAAGTTCTACTTAGCAGGCGAAAACCCTTCTTTTAGAGGACGATGAACATGGGTATCATGCGCACGATTACATTCATCAGTGTCGGACTTTTGCTCTCTGATTTTGCATTGGCTCAAGAGCAAACAAAAGATGCGCCAAAGCAAATGGTGAATACGCCAACACAGGATGTCAGATTGGCCATCATGGACATGAAGATTGCCTCGCCGGACTTAGACCCTCTGGTCGGGGAAACCCTGGCGGCGGTGTTGTCCGCAGAAGTGAAGGCTCAGGTCGGCACGAGTTTTACCGTCATATCACGCAACGACTTGCGCGCTTTGGTGGGCCAGCAAATTGAGGCGCAGGAATTAGGTTGTGATGAGCCGCGCTGCATTGCGGATTTGGGTAAAGCGGCAGCAGCCCATCAAATGCTCACCTCATCTCTGGGCAAGGTCGGTGATGACTGGGTCTTAACCCTTGAACTTATCGATGTTGCGCAATCCCTGGTGACTGAGCGGCAGGCCATCACCTGGCGTGGTGAGGCGCAGGGACTCGTGGAATTGGTCCGGCCGATGGTGACCTTTTTGCTCGACCCAGAAGCGACAAATTACAAAGGCCATTTGGAAATCATCAGCGCCCAGGAAGGGGCCCTGGTGCATCTTGACGAAGAAGAACAAGGCAATATCCCTTTGCCTCTGCTGAAGGATCTGGCGATTGGCCGCCATCGCGTCAAAGTCTTTAAGCCCGGCTATTTGCCTTTTGAAGGGGACGTGGTTGTCCAGCATCAAGAAACGACACTTTTCCAGGTTCAACTTATCGATGAAGCCAGCCTTAAGCCTTGGTATACATCATGGTGGGTGTGGGGAGGAACCGCGACCCTTGTAGCGGGGGCGCTGACCACCGCTTATTTTTTGCAGCCCGAGACCAGCACCAGCATTCGGGTACACAGCCCACTGCCTTAACATTTACGGAGTTGATGCATGAAATCTTTATCTTACTCATGGTCCATGGTGGTGCTTGTTGGCGTGACGGCTTGCGCCCCAAGTGTGGATGAATTTGTGATCCCCGTGCCACAGCAGCTGGCTTTAAGCACACTTTCAGAGTCGACCCTCGATACCTTGCGCGCAGAGGTGACGATTGAAGGTGTCTTAAGTGCTTCACCTTTAGAGATCAATCGGCAGAAGAACTTGGCCATGGGAACCTTCACCATTCCCAATCAGAAAGTGCAAGACGCACTGATTCAGGTGGATTACTACGCCGCTTTGGATGCGGACGCTCAGGAAGTCCTTGTCGCGCGTAACCAAGCCACGCTGACCTTAAAAAAAGGTCAACTCAACAAGCCGAATTTCGGGGCCGTGACCACATCGGGAAGTCTTGAGTTCGATGTGAACCGTAACGATAAGTCAAATTTAGAAGATTTGGTTGCGGGCATTGACCCAGCGCCACAGGCCAATCCTATTGTGGTTACACCAGAGACATTGAGTTTTGAATCCGGCATTGATGTCGGCTCTTACTCACGCACTTTTTTCGTGGTCTCCAATCAAAGCACAGAAAGCACATCTCTGGATTTCGATGTGCGTTTGGCGCCAGGGGTCACCGTTGCGCCACTGGAGAATTTACTGGATATTGCCTCGCCTGTGGCTGGCGAAAGTTTTTCTCTGGACTTAGGTCCAGGTGATGAAAAAGTGATGGCCCTTACGTTTGCGCCGACCAATGCACTCTTCGTGGTTGGTGGCCTGATCGTGGCCGCGCAAATGGGCGACTCCGACGTCAAGCACCAGTCCTTCCTGCGCATCATTGGCAACCCCAACGGCGCCGTTCCGCAGCCGCCCTCAGGGTATACGATTCCGATGCCGGACACAGAGCAACAAATCTCTGCCTACACAGGTTCTGTTGTGGCTTTTCCTGACTCCAACTTGTTTTCGCGTTCGGCTTTGGCCAGCAGTGTTGTTGAGACAGAAGAGGGCAGCGTCGGTGGCTATGATGTTGATCAAGGCTATTTGGTTTTGGTACCCAAAGGCTATCGTTTTTCTCTTGCCCTTGAGGAGTTGGATCAGGATGTGGATCTTTACCTTTTTGAACTCGATGAGAGCTTTCAACCCATAGGCGAGGAACCACTGATGACCTCCCAGAATTCCGGTATCTCGGTGGAGTCGGTGGAGTTCGACGGCACCCAAATGAGCGCCGAATCCACACTGCTTTTTATCGGTGTGGACGTCATCGGCATCGAACTCTCGGCCGAGGTTTTAAATGCCCTTAGTGACGAGCATTTAAGTCAAAACGCGACGGCGTATTCGGCGGCGCTTTACAAAACACCTGAGTTTTGGGGCCTGCACTCTTCTTTTGCGTGTCCTGCTGCATACGATGAGAGTTCGGCTTGTGGTCCTGAGACGGGCGGCACTTCCTTTTATGTTTACGGTAAGAATTTCGGCGATTGGGTGAGCGTGGACATAGGGCGCGCGGCGGCAACTTGCTCAGGCGTCTTGCCTGGAGAAAGTCTGAGCGAAGCACAAACGACACTGGAACTTGAAAACTATGACAGGGTCTATTGTTTGTCACCCGCCGCCTTTGACGATGCGCGTCTGCAGGGCACGGCCGCTCTTGTGGTCAGGGATTCTAATGGGGCTGCGGCCACAGCGCCTGACTCCTGGACCTATTTGCCACCATCGCCAAGCATCACGTCGCTTTCTGAAACAAGTGGTCCCAAAGCCGGTGGCCTGCCCTTAACGATTCAGGGTGTGTCTTTTTATGTCCGTGCCGGAGAGTTGCCGGGTGTGTCTTTCGGAGAAAACGCCGCGCAAGTCCAGAGCATCAATGAGGACGGCAGCCAATTGCTGGTGTACGTGCCTGCATGCGATACGTGCGCCACGGATACGGCTGTTGATGTTGTGGTGAACAATCCAGATGGCCAAAGTGATACGCTTGCTGGGGCGTTTACCTACGAGGAACCGGCCGGGCCGACGCCAACGCTGAGCGCCGTGACGCCAGAAAGTGGCAGCACAGAAGGTGGCGTCACGCTGACTTTAAGCGGCGCGAATTTCACCAACCCGATGAGTGTGGCTCTAGGTGAAATTATTTTAAGTGATATTGAACCCTCAGGCACGACGTCTCTGTCTTTGACTTTGCCTGCAAGGGATGCAGCTGGGTCTGTTGATGTGCAGGTGTTCAATGCAGACAATCAAACAGCCATTCTACAAGACGGCTTTCTCTATACGAATCCAGCACCAAGCGTGACACAGGTTTCTCCAGATACGGGCATTGTCGCTGGGGGGCAGGTTGTGACCGTCTTTGGTGAACATTTTCTCGAGGGGGCAAGTGTGACCTTTGGCGATACCACGGCGGCAGCGGTGGCCTATATCTCGTCCACAGTTTTAACCGTGACCACACCTGCCCATGCAGAAGGGGAGGTGGCTTTGCAAGTGACGAACCTTGATGGGCAGTCAGGGACGTTGACCTCCGCATTTACTTATACCAATCCGAGTGCGCCGGCGCCAACGCTTAGTTCGGCAAGTCAAAGCAGTGGTTCAACCTCCGGTGGTTTGGCGGTGACCTTGACGGGGACGAACTTCCAAACAGGGGTCCAGGTTTACTTTGGTGGGACAACAGCGAGCTCTGTGACCTACAACAGCGCCACAGAAATTGTGGCGACGACGCCTGTTCGCGCTGCCGGGACCATCGATGTGATGGTGCTGAACCCGGATGGGCAAAGCGCGACGTTGAACCAAGCTTTCACCTATGCGGTGCCGGCTCCTTCGATCACGGCTTTGGTGCCAAGCTCCGGGCCTGAGGCTGGAGGAACGGTGGTGGTTTTAACCGGTACTGACTTTCAGGACGGTGCGACCGTGAGTTTCGGCAGCTATTCCGCAACCTCCGTGCAATTCAATAGCGCATCGAGCATGACCGTTAGTGTGCCCACCGGCAGCGCTGGCGAGATGAGCCTGATCTTGACCAATCCGGATGGGCAGACATCAACGTCCACCTATACCTATGTGGAACCGACAGCGGCGGCCCCCGCCCTCTATTATGTGGAGCCCAGCACTGGGACTTATCGGGGTGGAACGGCCGTGCGCTTAGAGGGAAGTGATTTTGATACGCAGGGGGCCCAGGTCTTTTTTGATGGGGTCGAGGCTACGGTGTTGTCGCGGAGCGAAACTCTTCTCGAAGTGTTGTCTCTTCCTGGTGATGTGGGGGCGACGGCTGTGGTACAGGTGCAGAATGGAGATGGCCAAAGTGCTGGCTCGGCGTTTACCTATACCGATGATGAGCCGGCTTTGGGGTTAAATCGTTTGGGCCCCAATGTGGGCACCATTGACGAAGCACAAAGGGGCGTCCTGGTGGTAGGACAAGGGTTCGATGCGGGCGTGACATTGACGGTGCGTGATACTTCGGGAGGATGTTTTTCTCAGGATGTCAGTTTAAGCGATATGGTTTGGATTTCAGCCTCGGTTCTTGTTGTCGAGATGCCCGCTTGCACCGTTACGCTGACAGCGGAAGCATTGGTTGAGCTTGTGGTCCAAAATCCTGATGGCGTATTGGTTGACCTTGTGGCCCAAAATCCTGATGGCGTAGAGGCAACCTTAGACAATGCCTACACCTATCAATTTGTCGAAGCCGAAGTGCTGCCGATGATATTGAGTGTGGAACCTGCTTATGGGATGCCCAGTGTCACAACAACCGTGACGGTTCTGGCTGAAAATATTTCTGCGGACGCCAAGGTGATGCTCATCTCGGAAGAAACTTCGGTTCTGACGCCTTTAGAAGGAGTCGAAATAGAAACCGAAGAAAATATCTCCGAGGTTGTTTTCGATATGCCGGTTCTCCCCCCCGTATCCGCAAGAGGCGAGATCTGGGGTAACGTCCAACGGCCTTTTAAAATTGTCAACGATGCAGGAGAAGGTAAAGAAGTAGAGGGCTCTTTCCTCTATTTGCTGGAAGAATGTAACACGAATACGGATTGCGACTGGCCGCAGATGGCTTGTATGCGTGCGCCGGAATACGCCTACAAGTCGGTGTGTAAACTTGGCTGTGTGGTGGATGGTAGTCTCGACTCCCCAGAGCAATGCGATGGGACGAATTTGCAGGGATTAACCTGTGCGGATTTTGGTTTTTTGCCCGAGCCTTCTGGAACGGCGCGTTTAAACTGTAGCGACGAATGTACTTTTGATACGAGCGATTGTAAGCCCTGGCCGCACTGCGGCAATGGTCACTTTGAACCGGCCTTAGGGGAGGAATGCGATCCGAGCGTGGCGCCAGGAACAATGGGTTTTGGCCAAGGGGGTATAAGTGTTTCAACGACTGTTGATAATTACCTGGCGTATTGTGATAATTATCAGCTTGGTCAGGGGCAAGTCACTTGCACTCAGGGCTGTCGGCTGGATCATTCTGCTTGCCAGAATAACGGCGATGTCCATTGTGGTGATGGCATATTAGACGGTTCAGAGTTTTGTGAACTGGGCGCCGATGGCAACGTCAATTCTGTTTTTGCAGGTATCTCCAATAACTGTATAGGCTTTGAGCGCTATGTGAGTGGCGATCCGACCAACCCGTTTGATGCACCCCTCACACCAATTGGCGATCTGGGGTGTAACGCGCTCTGCCGACCAACTTTCGCCGAGTGTCAGCCAGCCGTCTGCGGTAATTATCAACGGGATGCATTGTACTTCCTGCATGTGGAGTATGATGGTGATCCTACTTATGGTGCTACAGGTGGGTCGAGTCGCCTCTATCTCGTCGGCGAGCAATGCGATGAGGACAATTTGGCCAATTTAGATTGTGGGGACTTTGGTTATGCCGATGGAACGCTTGCCTGTTCCGAGACCACTTGTGAATTTGACTTTAGTGCTTGCACTGCGGTTAACGCATCCTGTGCGAATGGGCAGCATGACGTGGATAGCGAATCGGACGTGGACTGCGGTGGTTCCTGTGCGCCTTGCGCCGATTCCAAGAGCTGTGACAACGAGCATAATAACTGTCTGAGCAACAAATGCGTGGAAACGACTCCGGGGATATATGCGTGCGCACCCAGAACTTTCACCTACGCTGATGGTGCGTATAACGGCCGGGAGACCGATACGGACTGCGGTGGTGCGGGTGCCCTCAATGAATTCGTGACGCTTTGTGCTTTGACAGAGCAATGTGTGTTGGATGCAGATTGTACTAACGATCCTGTTCAGTCTGCCCGTCGTTGCTATAATGGGAAATGTTTAGCACAACATAATTCGGTATGTGCTGATGATGAGGCTGATGAGGAATGCATTTCTGGATACTGTGTGAATGGGACCGGGGAATACGTTTGTTGGGGGAATGACAGTTATACCAGCAATGAAGGAGGAAAAGACCTTGGCGATTCCTGTGAACATAAAAGCGAATGTGTTGGCGAGGATAGCGTTTGCGCCAGTCACCCCTATGCATCGACCTACAAAATATGTTGCGAGGATGATTGTGGCCCTTGCGGCACTTGTTTCGTCGATTTAAGCACCGACCCGGAAGGCGACCAGAACGGCAATTGCTCTCCCCTGCCAAATGAGGCTCTGGCTACCGATCACAATGGATTTTGCATCTTCGACCTCGAAACAGACGAATTCCTGGGAGTCGTGGCGGCCTTACATTGTATAAACGGCGT
Source organism: Myxococcota bacterium (assembly GCA_030749035.1). Lineage (GTDB taxonomy): Bacteria > Myxococcota > XYA12-FULL-58-9 > XYA12-FULL-58-9 > JASMKV01 > JASMKV01. The sequence continues at coordinate 9,026 of JASMKV010000072.1, forward strand.
GCTGGATGTGAACGAAACGGATGTGGACTGTGGCGGGGCTTGCGGGGCGACATGTATAGAAGGACAGTGGTGTGCAAGCACTGGTGATTGCGACGGTTTGACCTGCGATACGGCGACCGGGCAATGTGCTGCAGGTGGTGGCCAGGGTGGGGGCGATTAAGACTCGTTCTTTTTAGGAATAAAAAATCAACCCTAAAGAAAAGAGTGCCACCCCCAGCAGTATCGGCCGGATAACTTTTTCGCCATATTTAAGGTTCGTGGTGGCGGCGATATAGCCACCAAGACCTTGCCCCAAAGCCAAACAAAGTCCGTATTCCCAAACCACCAAATCTTGTTTGGCAAAAATAAAGAGCGCAAAAGGTGTGTAGGTCAAAACCACAAAGGGCTTATATATATTGGCTTGG
>JASMKV010000073.1 GCA_030749035.1 Myxococcota bacterium
TCTTAGACAGTCTCACAACGGCTCGCACGGTTATCATTTCCATTTACTCAACATCGCTGCAATATAATCACATCTATCGATGACCTTTTCATGAAACGCGATTTCAATAAAACCAAAGCTTAAAGCCACATCATAAACCGCCGCAACTTCATAAAGCGAACCTTTGGCGATACGAAAGAAGCGCTGCCTCTCTTTTAAACCTTTTTTGCCATTACCTTCGGCAAAATTAAGCATGATGGATGTACTGGCACGCTTTACTTGGTCGGCTAAAAAACCATAACCCCTTGGTAATCGCGCAATCAGAACATTGCCATCGTCTAAAAGCTTTTGCGCCTCTGCAAAAATCCTTGTTGTTCTGAAAAACATCTTTAAGCCTCCTTTTGAAAAGATGCGGTTTCATTCTGGGCAGAACCGCATTTTTTAAAAAGGAGAGAAGCAATGCAATTTTCACAAACAACGATTTACAGAAAAACCATGGATTTGATTGATTTAAGCCAAATCATTCTTAGGAATTTGCCTTCTGGCTATGGTTTTTTAGCTGACCAATTGCGGCGAGCGGCAAGCAGTATTCCCTTAAATTTTGCCGAAGGCTACGGTAAACGAACCCCCAAAGAACAACGTCGCTTTTCTATGATTGCCCGTGGCTCAACAAACGAAGTCGCGGCAATCCTGGATGTTTGTCTGCACTTATCCATCATTCCACAAGACCGATATGAACAAGGCATGGAATTATGTGACCATTTAGCAAGAATGCTAACCCGCTTCAGAAGGTTTTAAGCATCGACCATCGAAAATCGGTCATCGGTTTTCGGCTGTCGGACTTCGGCTATCGGTCACTCGCCTACTCGACTAAAGTGCGGCTATCCTTTAACAGGCACCCGCACTAAGTCTCCGTATTGCCTCGCACGGTCATCGCAAATCGGTTATCGGCCACCGGATTTCGGACGTCGGTAGTCGGAAATCGGCCACTCGCCTCTCAGTCTTTTTCACAGACCTCTTAGTCCGTAATACCCTCACACTGACTCGAACAGTTGCTCTGTTCACAATCAACGCCAGAGGCATAACAGACATCCCAACCATCGCCCGCATAGCTCGGCACATTGCCATCGCCTAAAACATAGAGGCAGGAACCTTTCGGGTCATCGGGACAGATTTGATGGTCCCAACAAGCGTTGCTGATTAAACAGTCGCAGCAGGAAGCGGCAGGATCCGGACAAGCGTTTAAGAAGAGGGTGAGTAAAAAAACCAAAGCGCAGCGTAACATGGGTTCATCCTTGAATAGAGTTTATCTTAAATGAACCGTCGAGAAACACAAGGTACTTAATCCGTAGGCCAAAGATTCACGCCGCGACAACTTGTCTCATGGCCGCCCGCGTCCCAGCATGCGCAGAAGCCATCAACAAAATTCATAACGCTCTCACCGGTTTCCACATCGCAGTCCGCAGTAGATGTAGGCTTTTTGTTACTTTTCTCGTCGGAGAGGCTCTCTCGTGTCCAGCGCACAAAGCTGAGGCCTGTTTTCGGATCGCAGCCTACTACAGATGTAGAGCCATCCTCACCGTTCTCAACAGAGAGAGTATGTCGTGTCCAGCGGATATTGTCACCTCGATGCCACCAATTGCTTAGCTCAATCCCGTTCTCATGGAATTGTACGTAAGACTCCAAAATGTGTTCAGCGCAGACGCTCTGTGCATCCGGTTCCTGTGTCCACATACATTTGGTTCCGATATGTCTGATTTGTAGGACAAAGGCACGCTCTTCTGCATCGGAAAAGCGTTCGGCACTAAGTTTAGTATAGGTTTCCTCTGTTTTTTTTCCACCATGGGGTTGTGGTAGGGACCTGGAATCAAAAGATTGAGAGATCTCTTCCTCTGAAGCAGGATAAAAAGTCGGTATTCCATAAGTCCATACGTATTCCCAAGTTCTGTCCTCCCATGTATGTTCCACAATTTGTGAGAGCCCCTGTAGAGGCGCCAGGCTATACTCGTTCAGGCGTAACAAGGCTTCGATAGTAGCAAAAACCAATGACGTTGGTCCCGAGCCTGAATTTCCGCTCGACACTGCAGGAGTGCTCTCATCTCGCCTGGGCACAAAACAACCCGGACTTAAATCAAGGGCGTAAAAGTCGGGCAAATCCTGATGGAGGGTCTCAACGTCATCGAAACCACAAGAGAAAGAAAAGACACAGAGCAAGGCACCTAAAGCATGGGTTGCTTTCTTCATAGAAAACTCCAATTGTTCTTAAGGGCTGTGTAATGGATGTGACAAAGATGCTTACACGCAAAAAAATAAATGGGCTGTTTTTTTTAAAGCAGAGGTTATTTCGAATCGACCTGATTGGCTTTCATCGTATCCACCAGCAGGTCGACGAAACGGTAGGATTTGCCTGGGCCTTTGTTGGCGCGTTCTAACTGGGTGTGACGCATTTGTTGGTCGAGCTCACGCACGCGGCCTTCGCGTGGTCCTTTGCCATCAATCAAACGTCCCATCGCCCGATGCACATCCAAATCCGCATAGCGGCGAATTGGTGAGGTCCATTGCACATAGGCTTCAGCACCCACCGAGGCATGACCTAAAGGCTCCGCATCGTACGTCGACTTCGAATTTTTTTCCACCTGATTGCGATAGCTGGTGGAGATCCCGGCCTCTGCCAATTCATGCCCAAGAGCCTTACAAGATTGTGTGATGAAGGTCTCAAGCATGCGCTTCACGCCTAAGGAATCCTTCTCACCGCTTTGCCCTTGCGATTTAATCTTTGCCGCCAGATGACACATCTGATTGAGCACACCTTTAAGGTCCTGATGCCCATGGTAATCGCTCTGGCGAATTTTCTCCGCATCGCCCGTGTTTAAACGGTTGGCGTTATAAAACACCGTGCGCTGGATGTCGGTGCCCAGAAGTTCGCCGTCTGGACTGAAGGTCATCTCGACGGTCTTTGCTAAACGCCGCTGGCCACCATGCAATGAGAGTAAGTCTTCGGAAAGGGGGAGGGGCAGCATCGGCACCACCATATCGTGGATATACTGCGAGTTGACCCGTTTGCGGGCCGCATGATCAAGGGCGGAACCGGGCCGCACCCAAGCCGCCACATCGGCGACACTCACGCCTACGGTCATGCTGCCGTCGTCGTTCTTGCGAAAGGAGAGACCGTCATCCAAATCCTGGGTATCATAATCATCGATGGTCATGGTCGTGCCCTGAACGAGGTCACGCTTGCTGTATTCACCGGAATTCTCAGGCAGCTTGCTCGTTTCGGTTAAGGCCAGCTGCGCGAAACGCACCTTCTTGCCTTTGTTTTCCACCTCGAAGACGTCGTCGACACCTGGCATCTGGGCACTTGAACGCGCCGAGAGGGAAGCGTCAATGGCTTCGCCCGCATCAATCCCATCGCGCGCTTTTTCTTTGAATTGCGCGTGGCGGTCTGGATTGAGTGGCAGTGTTGGCCCGGCGTTGTGAATACCCATGAGCCTATTATCGCACAGATTTTTTAGAAGTTGTCCACTCTATTCAAAAGAATTTCTTGATGATTTCTAGCGACTTGCCTGCGCATGGCGCAAGAGCAGCTGGGTTTCCGGATGGGCCCCACGGAAATACGCCAACATCTGACGTTCGCCGCCAAAATGCTTAGCAATTTCCATGTACTCGGAGGAATTCTTCGAAGCAACACTCAAGATCTGTGCCGCCGCATATTGGTCATCCTGACCCGGTTTGCCAAAGCTCACCAGCAGATTTTCGAGCATATTGATCTTCGTCTGGGTTGAAGAACGCTCTAAAATATCCCGCGACCAATCGACATCGTTTAAAATACGGTTACGGGTTTCATCCCGCTTGTTGAAATACTCCGAGCCCACATCCGCGGCGTTGGAGACCGCTTCGGCACCTTCAGAAGCCAAACCGCCAATCTTATTGGTCAGCCAACCCACACCCTTCATGGCCGAGCCGGTCACCAAAAGCAGCAAACCGCCACCTTTTTCGAAAATATTACCCTCGAGCATATCCATGCCCGTTTCCAGGGCCGCATCACCACCATTTTCGACATTCGTTCCGATCACCGTGCCCACCAAATAGCTGGCGCCGCTGACCACTGTTTCGACCGCATTGCCCGCCAAAGAAGCGCCACCTGCGAGCACATGGCCATTGGCGATGGTGTTGACCGAGCCGGCGATACCATTCATGGATGAGATCAACGACGAGGCGGCAGACACTTCCAGTTCTTTGCTGTAATCACCTTTAGGAAGTTTCGGATTCTCCGGCTGGTCCATCACGATAAAAAGCCGGTTGCATAAGGGCAGGGCCGAACAAAGGGTGTTCGGGAGTCCTTCCATCCCGGGTAAAATTTTCGTATCGCTCCACAGCTCGTTGAAGGTGT
>JASMKV010000074.1 GCA_030749035.1 Myxococcota bacterium
GGAAAAGACCAGCGAGAGCACCCGCGAGCGTCTGCGCAAAATGTTGCGCGAGGGTGAAATGAACGAGCGCCAGGTCGAAATCGATGCGGAAGAGAAGAACATGCCGATGATGCAAGTTTTCTCTAACAGCGGCATGGAAGAAATGGGCATGCAGATTCAGGATATGGTCGGATCTATGATGGGCCCTAAACGCACCAACAAGCGGAAAGTCAATATTCCCGAAGCGCTGGAGATTTTTGCCGAAGAGGAAGCGGCCAAACTTATCGATCAAGACTTTGTCACTGCTGAAGGCCTACGCCGAGCTGAAGAAAACGGCATCGTCTTTTTGGATGAAATCGACAAGATTGCGCGCCAAAGCAGCAGTCATGGCCCCGATGTCAGCCGCGAAGGCGTGCAGCGGGATATTCTTCCCATCGTTGAAGGCTCAACAGTCACCACCAAATATGGTCTGGTGAAAACCGAGCACATTCTCTTTATCGCCGCCGGAGCGTTTCACGTCTCGAAAGTTTCAGATTTAATTCCTGAACTGCAAGGGCGTTTCCCTATCCGGGTGGAACTTAATTCTTTGGGCGAAGAAGAACTCCTCAAGATTTTAAAAGAACCGCAAAACGCGCTGCCTATTCAGTATCATGCCTTGCTTAAAACCGAAGGCGTGGATTTGGATTTTCAAGATGAGGGCTTACGTGAGCTTGCAAAGATTGCGGCTGAAGCCAACAACAAAGCCGAAAACATTGGTGCCAGACGCTTGCATACGGTCATTGAAAAGCTGCTTGAGGAAATTTCTTTTCATGCGCCTGAGCGCCCCGAGAGCACCTTAAAAATCGATGCGGCTTTCGTCAACGAAACCTTAGAAAGCACCCTCAAGAGCGAGGATTTAAGCCGCTATATCCTCTAGGGCCGTTTTTTCTTGCGATCGATGGTTTCCAATGTTAGCCAAGGCATCGCTCGTGGGCGAATAGCTCAGTTGGCTAGAGCGCCACGTTTACACCGTGGAAGTCGGGGGTTAGAGTCCCTCTTCGCCCACCACGAGTCCTATTACACTCCCTGAAAACAAACCCGTCTTTTTTACTTGAAGAGCTATTCTCTCTAGCTCAAAAACGACAATTGGCTGCCGCTCGAGAAAAACGAAACAAATACACCTTGGTATCATTCACCTCAATAAAATCACTGCCCCGATCCAACCAGCGAGAGTCTTCACCTAAGTCGCGAAGAATTTCCCGCATCGATTGCGCCTCTGCGTTGTTAAAGGCCATGAAAAAGACCACACACTCAGGCAAGCTCTCAAGATTGTGGTGGCGCTCTGCGGAAAATGCTTCAATGTTTTTCAGTGCCCGCTGCACATAGCCGAGCTTCACTTGCGTCAAGTGTTGAGTGAAAACCGGTTGAAATATAATCCTATTGCCTTCATCCAATAGCTCCAACCGCTTTATCCCCTCGACCAACACCATCTGGTGCTCTTTGTATTCTCCTGAGCGCTCCATTAACGCCGGGCGGCCCAGCCCATATTCATCATGGGTGGGCGCATAAAGCGCACCATTCTGATTGAAACCACATAAGAACAGGAGCAACAAAGCCACACCCATTTGGCCTCGTTCCCCCAAACTATTTTTTAGGAGCGGCAAAAACAAAAAGAGCAAGGCCGGCAAGATCTGCAAATAGTAACGGCTCAAGAGATTTGGCTCATGCTGAGAAAGAGGAAGCATAAAAAAGAAGGTCAGAAAAAACGCGAAAACCACAAATGCTGAAACGTCAAGCAACTCATCCTCAGCACTTTGCCTATCTTTATCCTTCAGCCTCAAGGAAAACGTTGACTTGATGACCCTCCAAAAACTCAACGCAAGGCCAACGACAAAAAGTATCGCGAGATCCGGTACATCCAAAAACAAAAAAACCAGATTGTTGAGGAGCCAGGCAAAAAGAGTTATTAAGGCGACACCAAATGAAGAGTAGACCATACCATCTTCTGCCAGCGCATTCGCCCTAAACGTTGAAGGCCCCTCAAGCGAATTCATACCCCAAAACGCAAGCAATAAAAGACTTGTGGCCAACAGCATCAAAGTTGGCGACGGACGCCGCTCTGCCGGTCGGGTCAAACCATAACCAAGAAAAGCGGGCACTAAAATCAAAGCACTTTCTTTGCACAGGAGTGCCGGTAAAATCATCGCCCACGCAAGTCCATCGGCACGGGTTGCGCACCATCGCATCGCACAAAGAGTGCACAATAAGAGAGGCAGTTCCAGATACATTAAACGTGACTGAGTCAGGAAGAGCGGATAGAGCAGAAAAACCAGGGAAAATAGCCCCGCTGGAGCGAGGGATAGGTGCTGACGAGAAATTGAGAATATTTGTGCCACAACACAGGCAGCAAAAAGAAAATGTAGAAGGTGCAAAAGAAGGTAAGTGTTTTCAGGCGAAAAAATAAGAAAGAGACTGGCCATCAAGGGGACGAGCATCGTTAGACTGTGCTCGTTCGGCCCTCCATCACTATAACCGGCCGCCGCTAAAAGCTCCGCATAATTAAAATGATTATCAGCAAGAAAGCCGGCAGCAGAAAAGATGCTGGCGGCGCTATCCCAATAGGGCGGCTGGCGTAATCCCCCGCCATTAAGCAAAAACAGAAGCAGAAAGAATACCAGTGTCCGCAGTGGGAAACTTTTCTCAAAGCGCTCAACAAAATACTTGAGGCTATTTTCCCTATCGGGCTTTAGCTTCGCTTCCGCATTCAAGGCTTTCTCCATTATAACCTGGCGCTCTACACGAGAACACACCACCCCTTGTTCTTAATGCACGAAGACCTGCCGAGCAAAGATAAAAAGAGGCTATGAAACCAATCGAGCCTGAGGGCACAAGACACCCTGAAAGATAAATAAAGCTATTGTTTCCTGAGACAAAAACCCTTAATCCTCTTGTCTAGAAGACATTGGCGAAAGCATCGCCACAACAACGGGTTATCTTTTTGTCAGCGCCATTTTCAGAAATTTATTACGGTCAATTATGTGGCCAAAGCAAAGACATCCTACCCGCTCTGGATATCTATCAAAGCGCGGAGGTGGAGATCTTAGGTAAACCTTTTAATCTCTGCATTATTGGCGCCTCCCACTTCATCTATTCAAAGGAACTCGATTACAGTGAAATTTTTGCCTGCGCCCCTTTGTCCCTGGCCAATTTAAATGTTTTGGATGTGCGCAAGCTCGGCAGCAAAGAGCTTGAGCCCTTTGTGCTCCCGGAAGTGCGAGTGACAACGCGGATTTCTGTTGAGGCCTATGATGAAACGCAGCTCTCTAAAAAGAAGCCTTTATTAGAATATGCTTTTGAACCGCAAGGCTTAACGCAAATCTGGCAATCTGAGACAGGCTGGGAAACCCTCCATACCTATCCCGAATATGAAGCCTGCGTCCGCACCCAAACAACTTTAGCGCTTGTCTAAAAAAGTTTTGCCTAAAGCCCAACAAGCCCTACCCAAGCAATGGCTCCCGACAATATGTTTTGCTGGGAAAGAGACCTTTTCTTACCAGCCAAGCATTGATACACCTTATGGACCTGCATTATGGCATCTGGCGAAACAACAAAGACATCACTGAGCCGCATTCAGCTCATCTATCGTATCGGCGCTTTTGTTCTGCTTAGTGCCTTTATGGCCTTTGGGCCGTTTTATAGACAGGTTCTCAAAAAACGTTCCATCATTTTTAGGCAATGGACACCCTATCATGGCATCGGCTGGAACGTCTGCGATGCCCAATGGTATTATCGAAACGGACAGGAAATTAATCGCTATAAACTTCTTAAGCACAAAGACAAGGAAAGCGCACCCAAATCGTTACGGCATCTCAAAACGATGAAAGACGTTAACCGCGTCACGAAGCAACTTTGCAATAGAGTTGAGGACAAGCATGTTCGGCTCAAAGCCCGTTGCGGCAGCGGCGGTTCATGGGTCGAAAAAGATTATGGGAAGAAAAATCTCTGCAAACAATCTGACCGGCGCAACACAGACAAAGGTCGAAGTCGATGAGCTTATCCCTGCTTAAAAATAAACTCTGGGCGCCTTTCATCGAGCACGTGATTGCCGCCGAAGCCTCGACCCGCTCTGCAGCCCTTTTGCGTATTGGCTTGTGTGCTCTGATTTGGTCAAGATGGGCGCAATGGGTGGCACCATTTTCTGCCCCTGATGCCGAGCGCATGTGGTTTAGCGTCTACTTTTTTATTGTCACGCCAATGATGTTCTTCGGGATTTTTACCCGTATCGCAACCGCCCTAACCGCACTGGGCCTGTTGGTTATCTATTACTATTTTGGACACCATCAAGGCGTCGAACCATGGACCCATCACCACACCTATCTCCTTACGATCAGCACATGCCTCTTGGCTTTGAGTGACTGTGGTCGTTCCTACTCTTTTGACCGCTATCGGCAGATCAAACGCTACCTCAAACGCGGCCTGCAAATTCCTGCTGAAATCGGCCCTCGCTGGCCTCTGATGCTCATCGCCATCCAAGTGTCATTGATCTATTTTTGGTCCGCTTTGGATAAATCGCGAGTCGGTTATCTTTCCGGTGATCGCTTAGAGCAAATGTTGATGTTCTTTTATTTTGGATCCGACTACCCGAACATCCCCTTCTTCCAACCCATCATGCAAATTTCTGCCTGGCTGACCGTCCTTCTCGAATATCTTTTGGTCGTCGGTTTGTGGTTTCGTCGCGCCCAGCGTTGGCTTATTCCAATCGGTATCATCTTTCACGGGCTCATTTATTATTGCTTTCCCGTATCAACCTTCAGCTTGAGTATGTGGGTGCTCTACCTGGCCTTCATCGATCCAAATGTCCTGCATCGCTTCTTAGATGACCTGCAAAAGTCATCCGCCGACAACCCTACCGCAGCATGAAAGACGCAAAACAAATTTAAAGATGATCAATACCTAAACGGCCAGGCCAAAAAGTAGCGTTTGATGCGCAGCCAAATGCCTAAAAGCCCCAAAGGTTCAAACATCAAAAAGAAGCAGAGCAGTGGAAAGAAAAGCAGGATGGCTTGCTGCTCCGAACTAAAGCTCTGCGGGAAAGGTAAGACCGAGCCAAGCATTTCTGCCAGCGGTTGAAATACCGTGTAAACCAAGGCACCCCAGACAGCGCCAAAGATAGTACCGACGCCACCTAAAACCACCATGGCGATATATTCGATACTCATCTTGATGTTAAAGGGCTCTAAAGTCAGCACCGGATGCGCAAAGGCATACATGGCGCCGGCCACACCGGCCAAAAACGAAGAAATGCCAAAGGCAACAAATTTAGTCTGCGCCGGGTTCACGCCTAACACCGCCGCCGCCAAATCCCGATCACGAACCGCCATCATCGCTCGGCCCGCATTCGAGCGGGCAATATTTTTCCCCAAATAAGCGGTGCCTAAAGCAAGCACACCAAAAAGCAGATAAAGTTTTTGATCCGGACTTAAGGTCATGCCCGCAAAAGACCAGGGCTGACGAAAAGACCCGAGTTCATCTCCCCCGGCGCTAAACCAGGTATGCATCGGCACGCTTAAATAATCTTTACCGAAAACCACTTCCAAACCATTGCGTAAAAGATGCTCCACCAAAAAGAGCAGGCCAATGGTCACGATGGCCAAATAGAGTCCTTCCAGCCTCAAAGCAAAGGGACCCACCATCAAACCAATCACCGCTGCCACCAAGCCAGCCAAAGGCAAGCAAAGCCAAAAGGGTAAACCAAAGGTGCCGCCGGCGATGGCCGCCGTATAGGCGCCAAGGGCCAAAAACGCCGCATGCCCCATGCTCACCTGCCCGGCAAAGCCGGTTAAGATCATCATGCCCACCGCCGCCACCACCGCAATCAAAGCGTTGTTGGCGATGCTCAGCCAATAGTCGTTGGCCAGAAGCGGAAAGGAAAGGCCGAGCAAAATAAAGACAACAAGACCTACCCGGTGCCACATATCGGGAAAGAGTTTTAAATCATCAGCGTAGGAGGTCACCAAAGCGCGTGTCGGCATTAGAGGCGCTCAACTTTCTTGGTGCCAAAAAGCCCATAGGGCTTAAACACCAGAAAGAAAATCATCACCACATAGGGCAAAACCATATGAAAGTTTTTACCAAAAGCACCCAGTTCCGCATTCACATAGCCTGCGGTCAGAACTTCTAAGACCCCAAGGATAAGCGCCGCAATGACTGCACCTAAAGCCGAATCCAGCCCGCCGACAATCACCGCCGGAAAAGCCCTTAAGGCGACAAACCCCAAATTCAAATCCACCGAATAATCACGCACGCCTAAAAAGATACCGCTGACGGCCGCAAAGGCGCCGGCAATAAACCAGGTCAGACCTAAAATCCGTCCGACTGGGATCCCTAAAGCCAAACTTGTTTCTTGATCGCTGCTGATGGCCCGCATGAGTATCCCAAGACGGGTAAAGCGAATCATCAGGCCAAAGGAAACAAACAAGACCGCAGCGGCCGCAATCGCTGCCAGAGAATTATAATCGAGCATGGCACCGGCCAACTCAAAAGAACCCATGCTGTCCCAAGGGGTTAAAATCGGCATCGCATCGTTGCCCCAAATCAGCATGACAAAGGTGCGCAGAATAAAGCCAATAAAGAGTGTAATAATAATCGCCACAAAAATGGGTCGCCCCACCAAGGGACGCAAAGCAAAACGTTCAATGGCCGCCGCCACCGCGCCTGTCACCAACATGCTTAAGAAGAGCGCCACCCCCCAAGGCAAGCCAAGTCCGTCGACGGACACCGAACCTAAACCAAGCTCGCCAACCTGCGGCGGTGAATTAAGCCAAACCATCAAGACCGCACCAAAAGTTAAAAGCTCACCGTGGGCAAAATTAAACACCTGCGAGGCCCGGTAAATGACCACAAAGCCCAGTGCCACCAACGCATAGAGCGCACCTAAGGCCAAACCGGAAATAAGGTACTGGAGAAACTCCTGCATCAAGCCCCTCCCCCATACATAGACGCGATAAGCCCCTCATGAATCTGCTCGACCGATTTGCGCCTTACCTTTTGCGTGGCGGTAAGTTCACCATTGTCCTGATGCAAAGGCTGTTCAAAGAGACGGAAAGACCGCACCGCTTCAACCCGAGCCATTTTTTCGTTGAGTTTTTCGACTTCTTCGTCAATGAGCGAAACCACCTCTTCTTTCGCCGCCAAATCTTCAAAGGAAGTATAATCAATCGCGCGCCGGTTCGCCCAATTGCCTACCGCCTCATCATCGATTTGAATCAGCGCCGAAATAAATTTGCGGCGGTCACCAATGGCCACCGCCTCTTTGATAAAGGGAGAAAGCTTTAAAGTGTTTTCAATATGCTCTGGCGAAATATTTTTTCCGCCGGCGGTAATAATGATTTCTTTTTTACGGCCGGTGATAAAAAGAAAACCGTTCTTATCTTCTTTACCCACATCGCCCGTATGCAACCAACCATCGCTGTCCACGGTTTCGGCAGTGGCTTTTTCATCGTGCAAATAACCGGCAAAGACCGACGGCGAACGCACCAAAATTTCCCCATCTTCAGCCGTCTTAAATTCCACCCCAGGCAAAACCTGACCGACGCTGCCTAAAGTGGCTTTGCTTGGTGGATTCAAATGGCTGACCCCGGAACATTCAGTCTGGCCGTAGCCTTCTAAAATAGGAATGCCCACCCCATAGAACCATTCGAGAAGTTCCGGCGCGATAGGCGCCGCACCCGAAATCGGTATTTTACAACGGCGTAAGCCCATGCGTTCTTGTAAGGGCCGATAGACGAGTAAATCGCCGACAAACCAAAGAACTTTATCAACCAAACCACTTTGTCCTTGCCGTTTGCGCTGCTGCATCTCCTGACCAAAACGGGTGAAAAAATCAAAGAGGCTGCGCTTAAGCCAGGATGAATCCTGCATACGCAAGACGATACTGGCCTGCATCTTTTCCCAAATACGTGGCACCCCTAAGAACACTGTTGGTGAGACTTCCCTTAAATCTTCGCGTACCGTTTCAATGGATTCACCAAAGTGCACGATGGCGCCAACCCTTAAGGGTAAAAAGAGTGAGAATATTTTTTCCGCCACATGGCAAAGGGGCAGATAGGAAAGCAAAGTATCTCCCGCCTGCACACCTAAAAGAGGCGTCGACTGTTTAGATAGCTCAAGCACATTATGGCTCGAGAGCATGGCCCCTTTTGGGCGCCCTGTGGTGCCGGAGGTATAGACCACCATCGCTGGCGCGTGTGGATCGCGCTTGCGGATTTCTTCTGCAAACCAATCCTTGTTGGCGTTGTAATCCTGCATCCCCGCGTCCAGGAAGCTGCTCCAGGGCTGGAGCTTCGGATGGTCGTAATGCCGTGTGCCCCTGGGGTCGAAAATAATAATGTGTTCTAAGCAGGGAATGTCATCGACAATTTCAAGGGCTTTGTCACACTGCTCCTGATCTTCAACAAAGAGCACCTTAATCTCCGCATGCTCAACCACATAGGCCACATCGTTCGACGGATTGGTTTGATAAATCCCAACAGCGCGCGCCCCAATCCCCTGACCTCCTAAGTCCGCATAAAGCCACTCAGGGCAGTTTTCACTTAAAATACCAATATGGTCGTCAGGCTGCATGCCAAGAAGCTTCAAGCCATGACCGACGGCCGCCATATGGTCGTAATATTCCTGCCAGGAAATATTTTTCCAGATCCCCATATCCTTTTGTCGCAAGGCAACACCTTTGGGGTTTTGCTCGGCGAAAAATGCGACACAAGCAGGTAGGGTTTGGGCATCATGCAGTGGCAGCGACATCTGTCCCTCCCTTGCCTGTGTAGGCGCGAATGACTTCCGGGTGTGCGGCCACTTCCGCCGGCAAACCGTGGGTGACCATGCGGCCAAACTCAAGCACGGTCATATGGTCGGCCAGGTCCATCACAAAGCGCAACTCGTGTTCGATCAACACTTGGGTAATATGCAGCTCCTCTTTCACATCAAGGAGATAACGGGCCATGTCTTCGGTGGCTTCCTGATTCAAACCGGCCGCCGGCTCGTCAAGAAGAAGAAGCTTCGGCTCCATACAAAGCGCACGCCCAAGCTCAATACGCTTTAAGACCCCATAGGGTAAAATCCCCACCGGCATTTTGCGATAGCGTTCTAAATCAAGAAACTCGAGTATCTCTTCAACTTTTTCCCGATG
>JASMKV010000075.1 GCA_030749035.1 Myxococcota bacterium
TCGCTGGCCCCAAGACGGTGAGAAAACATGGGACAAGTGACGATCGGTCACATCAAAGTGACATTTAATCGCGTTGACAGTTTGTCGCACACTGTGGTAGTTCGACCCACCGCAAGTTCGAGCACGAGCCAAACTTAGGGGTTTTAGATTGGGTTCGAATGTACACCGAGGCTTTGTTATTGCCCCACGAAAGCTTCGTAAAACAAAATGCCATAGTGCTCTTTTGAGCCCTGGCTCCCGAATAAGGGGGAATGCATGAAATTGATAAGATATGTTCTTCTAGTTTTTGTGATGTTGTCGACGACGCAGTTGCGCGCCGAGGAATATGTCACAGAAGCTTATACCATCCAAAAAGGGGATACCCTGGGCGACATTTGTAAACGCTACAATGTCAAATGGAAGCTTTTTAAGAAATACAATACCCATATCCCTGATTTAAATAAAATCGATGTTGGTGATGTTGTCTATATTCCTCTACCCAAGCCAGCCGAAGCACCTAAAGCGCAAGAGCCAGAACTGGTTCCTCCGCCGATGCCCGCACCACCTGCTGAGCCAGAGCCCGCGCCGCCCGAGGCCACCAAGCCCGCGCCTGCCGAGCCCGCGCCCATCAAAGCACAAAAGCAAGTGGAGCCGGTGATCGAAGAACAAGCCCCGCAGAGTTCAGAAGCAGAAGAGCCTGCGCCTGCCATTGAACAAGAGCAGTCTTTAGAGAACATCATCGATCAAGGTGCCAGCGCCGTTGAAGAAATCAAAGCCAGCAGCGTTGGTGATGAGACCGGTGAGATTGAAAGTACCGATCTTGGTGGCATCGAAGTGCTTTCCGATGAAACATCCGAAGATGCTGCGACCCTCAGCGCCAGTGAAGAAGAAGCTGATGCCAAGCCTTACAGCATCGCTGTCTCGCTCTCACACGCGGTGGCCAGTGGAACGTTCATCGATACAAGTTCTTATACGACCCTCGATGAGGAATTCACCTCACAGTACGACTATATTGGTCAGAGCTATGCCTTGGTGCCTTCCTATCGTTTTGAAGCCTTCGGTCGTAAACTTAGCGCCAGCGCGATTTTGGCGATGGATTACGAGCTGACCACACCGAATTCCAATCCAGCCAGACGCTTTAATCCTGCCGATGTGCAGCTTAAGCTTTCTGACGGCTCACTTTATAAGGATGAGTGGAGTGGGGTGAATGTCTCGGCTTCGCTGCGGGCTTACTTACCCACAAGCTATGGCGCCTGGTCAATTTTCCAGCGTTACATGGCGCTTCGCGGTGGCTTAGGGTTATCGAAAAGTGTTGGTGATTTAAGTTTAAGTTATGGCTTTAGCTATCGTAAGAACTTTAACGCTTCAGAAACCCGTAAGAAAGTCACGGAAGTGTCTCGTGTCAACGACCCAGGTTTTGCCTTGCGTAATGGTAACGACCCATTCCTGATTGACAGTGGGTACTCGAACACATCCTTTACCCTCTATAACTCTTTTTCTTTAGGCTATTCAGTACTTGAAACCTTGAGCCTGAGCTACGCCTTTAGTTTTATCAACTCTTTCAAATACCATTTGGTGGATGTTGTGGATGAGTACACCTCACCTTATGCGGACGCAGGACGCGGTCGCAGCGACTTGCTCTCTTATAGCTTAGGCGTATCCTATGCGCTTTCGAGTGGGCTTAAAGATGTTATCGAATTACCTTTTTCATTAAGTTTGGCAGCTGGTGTGGCCGCAACCCACGGGGCACAGACCGCTGACAATCAGAGTTTTATCTGGCCAACCTTTTACCATGCATTTGGTGAAAATCGTGCGGCCAACAATTACGGTTCGTTTTATTTAGAAGTTTCTGGTTCGTATTAAACAGCCATGGCATTGGAGAAATAAGAAATGCGTTTAAATGGAATATTGAAGAGTTTATTGGTTACAACACTACTTTCGGGCTACATGCTCGGTTGCGCTGGCGATGTTGATCTTATCGACAGAGTACAGCCCAACTACATCAAGAAAAGTGACTTGATTGGCGAAGACGGCAACAAGCGTTGGTATATGCGCCGTACGGTTGTCGATGCGCCTGAGACCTTTGGTCCTTATATGAGCATCGGTACTGGTGATTTGTTCACCATTGAACGCTTGCGCTGGGAAATTCAAGAAGGTCAGCTTTTAGGCTATCGGGACTACGAATTTGTCACCGGCTCTGAAGGTGCCCATGAAGAGGGCGCAGAGTATTATGGCTCGCCGGTTTTGTCCTGCTCGATTTCCAAGCATTTCGACATCATCAAGAGCTACAATGCAGCGACTGGTGAAGAAACCAACGTACGCAGCGAGAATGCTTCGGACCGTCATTGGTACGAGCGAGACTATATGCGTGTGAATTGGTGCATGAGCTCGGATTACCTGCTTCCCTTTGGTGATTTCACCATGGGCGGTGGCGAGTGGATTCATCCTGACGATGCGACCAACCCATGGCGCGCGCGTATTGAGCCGGAAAATGGTTTCATCGACTATGTCTCCAAGGTCTACACCATTCCGGACATCAACACCTGTTACTATGAATATGACCTGACCTACGAATGTGGTGCTGGTGAGATTGCGGTGCGTACTTCGCTGACCGCGATTGATGAAGAGGCCATGGCCAACTACGATGACTTGAACTACCCTGACTCCGTGGTTGTGCGCGATGCCAATGGTGACCCCATTGCCGATGCGGAAACCGGTGAAATCAAGCGTGAGCCCATCTTTGAGCGTTTTGGTTACTATCGTTTGGACCGTCTGACTTTCGACCAGCAGCGCGGCATGACCGAGAGCGGCAAAGACTACAAGATTTTCCGTTTTGACATCTGGGAAGACAGTCTTGATGACAATGGCACTGCGATTCCTTATGCGCAGCGTACACCTAAGCCCATCATTTACTATTTGAATTTTGATTTCCCAGCGGAACTTCTTGAGACCGCTATGGAAGTGGGCACCGAGTGGAACGCCGCTTTCCAGGAAACGGTTGCTTCCTTACAAGGGGTGAGCGTGGCGAATGTACCCGATATGTTCATCGTCAGGGAAAACTCCTGTTCTCAGGCTGGCGTGAACACCTATTTAAGCGCCAATACGGATGTGAAGGATTTGGTCTTAACCGCCATGGAAAACAAGGCCCTGGATGCCACGACTTTAGGCAACTACTGTGCGGCGACCGAATATCACTCCAAGAAGCTCCAAAAGGACACACCTTTTACTTGGGAGCAAATGGGTGACACCCGTTACAATATGCTTAACTGGATCAACAGCATCACACCTGCAGCTTTTTCTGGCTACGGTCCGATGCTTGCTGACCCAACCAACGGTCGCATTATTCAGGCCACCTCCAATATTCTTGGCTGGACCATCGAAAGCGCTGCAACGCGCGCCCTTGAGTATGTCGATTACATCAATGGCGTGTTGGATGTCAGCGATGTCATTACCGGTTCGGATTTCCCACACCTTTATGTGGGCGACAACTACGACCCAGCCGCTGCGGCACCTCAGGATGATTTACTGACGGTTGCGCAGAAGGCGAAACATGAAGCCAGCCCTGAGTATCTGGAAAAGATTTCTCAGCGCTTTAAGGATCTTGGTGACGATGCGGACGAAATGATGGTGGAGCTTGAAAACTCCGAGCATTTTGATGAGCGTTTGCAAAAAGGGATGGACGCGCTCTTTGCCGACCATCTGATGCATCCTGCGGACTTGATGGTTTCGAGCCGTGGCGATTGGCAGCCAGGCATGCCTTTGGACGATGAACTTATCGACCAAGCGTTGCATATGCGTGATTCCCGTCGCTTGCAAAACAAGCGTGACAAAACCGACCGTTATTTTCAAGAGCGTACCTTTTGCCCAGTGGCAGCGGACCTTGATGATGTTTTGGTTGGACTGGCGAACCAGATTAAAGACTTGAGCCGCGATGAGCGTCGTCTCTACATCTTAAAGTCCATCTTTAAGGCAGTGGCGTTGCACGAAATTGGCCATAACGTTGGTCTTCGTCACAACTTTGAAGCATCCTACGATGCGGTGAACTACCATCAGGACTTTTGGGATATCGAAAACAGTGGCGCAAGCGACGAATCGAAACTGATTCAGAGCCAGCCCGAATACCGTTACTCTTCGATCATGGATTATCATGGTAAGATTAACGGCGACTTTCGAGGTCTTGGGCACTATGACAAGGCCGCCATCAAGTTTGGTTATGGCCAGTTGGTTGAGACTTTCACCGACACCAATGTGGTGGGTGGTAAGGCGATGCTCGACTATCGTCATGACAACGATTACTTGAAGATGGATGACTATGTTGGTTCAGCAGCTTCAATGTACAATCGAACCGATGTGGCATTTGACCCACAAAATGCGCCAGCGAACGAAGTCCCTTATATGTTCTGCTCGGATGAGTATGCGGGCTACACCCCGACATGTAAGCGTTTTGACTTTGGCGCCAACCAGCGCGAAGTTCAAGTGGCCGATTATGTCAGCTATAAGAACTACTTTATCTTCTCTAACTACTTAAGAAACCGCATCACGTTGAACATCAACGGTCTGATGAACCGCGGTCTTTCACGTTTTCGTAACGTCTTGACCACTTATCAGTATATGTATCTCTATCGTACCCAAAGAGGCGATGATTTTGAAGGCACCGACCTTTGGACCGATATGAACACAGCGGTGGCTGATGGTTTTAACTTCATGGCCGAGGTCATGGCGATGCCAGAGCCGGGTTATGTTTACCCCTGTGTGAATGACCAAGGCACCGAAGGTGATGCGACAGATGACACCACCGTGTATTATTCGGGTGGATTTATTTCCTCGAAGATTGACAGGAGCGAGAATGCAGGTGAATGCATCGGCGGAACCACTGATGGTGCCGTTTGCACCTTTGGCAATGATGACCAAGTCCAATGTCCCGCAGGGACGGTTGACGGTGAGGCTGTGGAGGCTGGCGAGTGTGAGCCTGCTTATCTTTATGTGGGCTTAAACGATGAGGTCTGCACCTACACCACCGATGCGCGAAGCCTTTTAAGCATCGGCGATACCCAGCCACTCTTTTTGGACTTCACCGATGATTTTGTCGCCTGGACTTTCCGTTATGTTGGAACCTACTG
The DNA here is from genome assembly GCA_030749035.1 of Myxococcota bacterium. Classification (GTDB taxonomy): domain Bacteria; phylum Myxococcota; class XYA12-FULL-58-9; order XYA12-FULL-58-9; family JASMKV01; genus JASMKV01. The sequence goes on from JASMKV010000075.1 coordinate 5,100, forward strand.
GGACAAGATGTCGGCGATGCAGGAATTGGCGAATCCATTTGCCACGTTCTTCCGTGTCAACCAGGTCGAAGATTTTCGTTTCTATTCGGTTTCACCTTTTAGACTCTTTAAGCCGGAAATCTTAAGGTTCTATCGGGATTTGGCCCTTTATGATCGGGCGAACTTAGGATCGCGTTTGGATACGACTACCGGCAAGCTTTTGCCGCCGGTTTTGGTGAATGTGGACAACACCACACCCACCGAACCCACGGTCTTCCCACGATTGACCCGAAACATTCAGCGTTATGCCTGGTTGTTTGGGAATGCGTTTTTGACCTCACCTCTGGATACGCAGCTTGATTTTGCCAAGTACACCCGTATCAATGTGGATGGCGCTCTGGACGATATCTCAGCTTACGATGGCAAGGTTGATGGAACCGACTATCGTGCCTGCGTGTTGCCTTTTTCCGGTCTGACCTATCGGGCCTTGAAGGTGCCCAGCGCAACCGTCGCGGATACCTATGATGACGATAACTCTATCGCCTACCAGCTTGTTGACGAATGTGCGACGCAGGTTGCGGATATCGTGACGTTGAATGACGAACTGGACGTTTTGAATACGGAGTTGGTCGGCCTTGAAGGCGAAGCGAAAGCGGACAAGGAAGCGGACATCGAAGACAAGGAAAATGAGATTGAGTGGGCTGAGGACGACTTGAACATGACCGAGCAGACTTTGCAGTATGCCCGTCTTGTGCATCGTGTCTACGAATATGGAGCAGACCTCTAAATCGAGGCAGGAGCAAAAGATGAATCGCAATAAGAATGATGGAGCAAAAACAATGCTAAAATATATCAAAAATATTTCTATAGTCGTTGCCTTGGCAACCCTGGCCGCTTGTGCCGGTGAAGTTGGTGAAATTGACCGCACCCAACCCAATAAGATTCAGAAGAGTCTTTTTGAAGGGGAGTGGTATTCTCGGATGACCATCATCGAGAATCAATTCAATCAAGGAATGATGTTTGAAGGCTATCAGGGCGACATGGAGCGTATTCGCTGGGAGGTTCGTGAAAGCGAGCTGATTGGTTATCGCTCTTATGAATTGCTTGAAGGCGCTGAAGACGGCAATGGCGACTTGGACTTTCACGGCACGCCGGTTGTGGCTTTCCCTATTCAAGGGCACTTTGATGTGATTCGTGATTACAACAGCGCGACGGGCGAGCAAAGCAATGTTCTGGTCGAAAACGGCTCAGACAAGCCTTGGTACGAGCGTGAGTACATGCGTGTTGATTGGACCACCAATTTGGTGACCGATTATGATATCGCCGGTATTCTAAAGCTCTACATCAACAGCGCTTACTATATGCAGCCTAACGAAATCGACAGCCCTTATCGTGTCGAAATCGGTGAAGATAACATCAACGTGGTCTTGCAAGGCACCATGGCTCCAGACATTCAGACCTGTTACTACACCTTCTTTGACCCCTACTTTTGTGGGAACTCAGAAGTCAAAGCTAAGTTTTCGTTCATGAAAGTGAAGCCACGTAACTACACCCCTCTTTATCATCCAGATTATATCCCAATTTTGGATGCAGAAGGTAAGCCACTGGTAAGCTGCTCGGAGATCAATCCAAGCAATTGTTCAACCGAAACCATCGAGGTGTTCGAGCGTTTTGGTCTCTTCCGAACAGAGCGTCGTGCTTACGATGATGAGTATCAGTGGACCCGTGATGGTCGTATTTACTTAGGGAATCGTTGGAATATTTGGGAGACATCGCAGGATGCCCAAGGCAACATTATTCACCCAGCGCTGCGTACGCCTAAGGCCTTTACCTATCACAGCAATGCGGATTTCCCGACCGACAATGACATCAGCGAAGCAACCGATTCATTGGTGGCAGAATGGGACAGGGCATTTCGTGAAACCGTCTATTACATTGACCAGTTGGCCGTAACCGATCCACCAGACTCTTATGTGGCTGCGGGGATTGCTTATACGGCGAAGTATGCGACCGTGGATGATGTGCCAACAATCTACAGATGGCAGAAAAACAGTTGTAACATCGATAACGTCAACACCTATGCTTCGGCCAATGGTTATACCGACGAGCTTGCCAATTTTGGCATTGCTACCGTCGCTAAAGGCAATTTGAAGCGTGCCTGTTCTATCCTGGAATATTACAGTGAGAAGGCCGAGACACCTTTTACTTGGGAAAAAGCTGGTGATTTACGTTACTCCTTCTTGCATTGGGTGGATACCCCGCAGGCGGCCGGTCCTTTAGGCTACGGTCCTTCTTCTGCCGACCCCATTACAGGTGAAATCATTTCGGCAAATGCCAACATGTACGGTTCGTCCATCGATACCTATGCGTCTTATGCCGCAGATGTGGTTTCGTTGATGAACGGTGACTCAGAATTCGATGAAATCATGTACGGTGAAAACATTCGTGCAGATGTGGATTCCTGGGGCAATGGCGGTTTTAACCGCGGCGAGCATCCTTTCCATGGCGGCTATGACGCCTCTGATATGGAAAGCATGAGCGATAAGTTCAAAGAGATGGCGCAGGATGCAGGCGACAATTGGTTGCCTTCGGCAGACGACATCCCTGGTGCGGCGCATCGCGCTAAGCTTGATCGGGTCATTGGCTCAGATATTGAAAAAGAATTGCTCGCTTCTGATGACTTGAAGCGCTTGCTTGGACCCAGCACTTACCAGCCGGGTATGGGCTTAACCGATGAAGGTCAGGACTTTTCACCGCTCTCTTTTATGCGTGATGATTTGATGCAAAAGCATTTTGAAATGCGTCGTAAGTTTGCAGAGAACTCCATCATGATGACGAGCTTTGAAGACACGGGCATCGCTTCGTTGGCTGCCGAGATGGCACAGAATGCATGGACATGGGAACAAATGTACTCCTGGTTCCGTAAGGAAATTTATCGCGGCGTAATGGCGCACGAAGTGGGTCACACTTTGGGCTTACGTCACAACTTTTCCGGCTCTATTGACGCGTTGAACTTCCACGATGAGTTCTGGGATTCTTACGATGAGACCAGTGGCAAAATTGAGTATATCGATTCAGCAACCCAAAGCCCAACAAGTGCGGAGCGCTATATGTACTCCTCCATCATGGATTATGATGCACGTTTCTTCGCCGATTCCCTGCAAGGCATTGGTAAGTATGACGTGGCAACGATCAAGTTTGGTTATGGTAACTTGATTGAGACCTTTGATGTGACCGTGCCGGCGCTCTACTATGAGAACCTGCTCTATTTGCACGACTACAACGCGATTCCGAAGATTCTTTCTGGAACGCAAGCTTGTGCACAGTCGAGTGGTGCGGATTGCGATGACTTGGTGATTGATGCGTTTACCGCCTATCAAGGTAACGACACCACCACCTTTAATCGTAAGCTGAATACCTATTTGCGTGATGCGCCAGACAATGTATCAACGCCTTCAACGGCGAACATTTCGAAGCGTGGTCACACAACGCTGCAAGCCCTCAAAGAGGCTTGGACCACCTATTATAATGGCGGTGATTATGCGGTGCCGAGTATCGTGCCTTACGAGTTCTGCCCGGATGAGTATTCCTATGCATCGAATGTGACCTGTCAGCCTTATGATAAGGGGGCGACCTATGCCGATGTGACGACGGACCGTATGGAACGTTATGACAGCTATTATGCCTTTAGAAACTTTAAGCGAAATCGTATTTCGTTTAATGATTTCTACATCAACAGCTATCTAAGCTCCTTGATTGGCCGCACATTTTCACCGATGTCGACCATGTATCGTTACTATCTCTATTCCTTCTCTGGTATCGGTTATGACGATGATGGTAATTATTTAACCTTAAATGACTTCCCTATTGGGCAGGATTGGCAAAAGGCAGGCCTTGATGGTTTGAACAATCTCGCGCGTGTGATTAATCAGCCTGAGCCTGGCACCTATTGTAAAGATGGGACCACCTATAAGCCTTTGGCCAGTGGTACGACTTGTACTTCCGGCTCAACGGTTGATGTCGGGGTTGGCGAAGGTCGTTACTACTACTCCAAGTGGACTGACGAGTATTACTACAAGCCTACGGTGATTGGTTCTTTCTACGATAAGTATGCAGCCCTTTGGTCACTGACCGACAATGAAGGCTCTTTTTATCAGGATTTCTCGGACCTTTTGGACTCTGGAGCGTTCTCTTTGTCCTATTGGCGAGGTCTACAGGATGAGATGTTAGAGACTTTCTCTGGTGCCTATACAGACTTGCCAAGTAAGTTTAACTGGCGTGTGCGGGAAAACAGTGACGGTAAGGAACTCGTTGCTGCGCCGGTCAGCGATATCTATGACACATGGAATTCTGAGAGTGATTATGATTTGCCGACCATCGAGTCGCCCACATCATGGACCTTACGCTACTACGGTATTTTGTTGCCGATGGCGCGCTTTAATTCCTACTATGATTACACCCAGGATTTCTCCCACTATGCACGTATTTGTTTAGAGGGCTATTCTGACTGTGTGGATTATGGCCAGTCCGATACGGATGGCGATGGCGATTTGACCGACGAAGATGCCTCTTCGGTGGTCGAATATGTGGATCCGCTTAGCGGCTATAAATACCTTGCAGCCAAGACCCATAAGTATGGCAGCGGTGGTGATGCTGATGTGAAGGCTGTTGGAGCGCGTATGCTCGAAGAGGCCCAAGGCTTGGCGACAATTTATGATAACGCATTGGACGCCTATACAGCGGACAACAGCACAGACAATCTGGCGATTTTAAATGCAGCAGAAGAAGACCTTAACGCCATGAATGGCTTGGTTGAGGTTGTGCGTCAGTTCTCCTATTTGATGGAATATGGCGGTTAATTTCTAAAATAAAAGTTAAGTCAAAAAGGGGTCTTAAGGGTTGTCTTAAGGCCCCTTTTTTTTTACAAGATGCGGTCATGGCACGGGTATTAAGCGAAGAAACCTTATCAAGCATTAAAGACGCCACCACGCGTTATCCCAATAATCTTGCGGCAATGCTTCCTGCTTTACACGCGGTGCAGAGCCAGCTTGGGCATATCAATGCGGATGCGGAACTCGATGTGGCAGAGGCCCTTGATGTGCCGCTGACGCGCGTGCGTGAAGTCGTGACCTTCTACACCATGTTTTACGACAAACCCATTGGTAAGCATAAGGTGAAGATTTGCCGCAATCTTGCCTGTCGTTTGCGCGGCGCCGATCGGATTATGGCCAAGGCGAAGGAGCATTTGGGCATCGACTTTGGCGAAACGACGGCCGATGGTTTGGTGACCTTAGAGACTGACGAATGCCTTGCATCCTGTGGAACAGGTCCCATGCTTTGGTACAACGACACATTCGTTGAAAACCTCACCGAAGAAAAACTCGAGAAGTTTTTAGGAGAGCTTTCATGAGCGCGCACCTTTATGCCCCAGAGGGTTTTGATGTGGCGTTGAGTAAGCGCTGGTTCGAGCCTGAGGGTTATACTTATGAGGCCTATCGAAAAGATGATGGCTACGATGCGCTTGAAAAAGTCTTAAAGATGGATCCCGATGAGGTGATTGAGCAGGTTAAAGCGAGTAACTTGCGTGGCCGTGGTGGCGCCGGTTTTCCCACCGGACTCAAGTGGGGCTTTGTACCTAAAGAATCGGATACCCCCAAATACGTGGTGGTCAATGCGGATGAGTCGGAGCCAGGGACCTATAAAGATCGCTATACCTTAGCACGAGACCCCCATTCGATGCTTGAAGGCGCAGCCATTTGCGCGCATGCGATTCAATCTCACGATATTTACATCTATATTCGTGGCGAGTTTGGCCTGTCCTATCGACGCCTGATGGCGGCGGTCAAAGAAGCTTACGACAAGGGCGTCTTTGGCGATTCATCGATGGGCAGTGGCTATAAACTCGATTGCTATGTGCATCGCGGTGCCGGTGCTTATATTTGTGGTGAAGAAACGGCATTGCTTGAGAGCCTTGAGGGCAAAATCGGCAGGCCGCGCCTGAAACCACCTTTTCCTGCAGTCGTCGGCGCTTTTGGCGGCCCGACAGTGGTGAATAATGTGGAGACGATGGCCTGTGTGCCGCTGATTTTCACCCGGGGCTTGGATTGGTTTTTAGGTCAGGGGTCGGATAAAAATGGTGGCCCAAAACTGATTTGCGTCAGTGGTCACGTCGAGCGTCCTGGCGTTTATGAAGTGCCCAACGGTATGCCCTGCGATGAATTTATTGCGCTTGCTGGTGGTATTTGGAAAGGGCGAAGCTTAAAAGCTGTGATTCCTGGTGGTTCCTCCACACCCATTTTAAAGCCACAACCGTGCCAGGTTTTAGCCAAAGAGGGACAACCCGAAAGCGAGTGGCCGCTCGAAACACAGGTGCCTTTGGATTTCGATAACCTTAAAGCGGTGGGATCGATGTTTGGTTCGGCAGGCATGATGGTTTTAGATGACAAAACCTGTATTGTGCGTACGCTTTCAACACTGGCCGACTTTTATGCGCATGAATCCTGCGGGCAGTGCTCACCTTGTCGTGAGGGTACCGGTTGGAGTGCCAAGATGCTGCGCCGCATTGAAGATGGTTCTGGCACCGAAGAGGATGTACGTACCTTGAAATCGGCTTCAGACTATATGCTGGGCATGACCATCTGCGTTTTGGCCGATGCTTTGGCGATGCCAGTTCAATCGTACTTAGAGAAATTTGCCGATGAATTTGCAGCGCATTTGGAAAGTGGAAAATGCCCATACCCCGAATACGATTTGGCCCCGACCGGTGATGCCTTTTGGGAGGATGGTCAGTAAATGCTTGCTTCCGTCCTCTTTTATTTTGGCGCTGCGGTGCTTCTTGTTGCGGCCGTTTTTGTGATCAGCGCAAAGTCACCCATGCGTTCTGCCATGGCCTTGATTGTTGCCCTGTGTGCGCAAGCCTTTCTCTACGTGTTGCTGGATGCCGCATTTGTCGCGGCGATGCAGGTTTTGGTCTATGCCGGCGCGATTATGGTGCTTTTTACCTTTGTCATTATGCTTTTAAACATGCAGGCCGAACATCAAACCCAGCGCTCCTTGCTGAGTTTCTCGCGCCTGGGCGGTGGCATTGCTATTGGCTATTTTGTTTGGCGCATTATTTCTTCTGTGACGCACGCAGACTCCAAACCTGTGGATGGTAGTGTGTTGGCTATAGGCAAATTGCTTTTGAGCGATTATCTTTTTGCCTTTGAAGCTATTTCGATTGTGCTTTTGGTGGCGGTTATTGGTGCAGTGGTTTTAGGACTTAAGAGGCTCACATGATGGACTTGATGGTCACACCTGCGCACTATGTGATGTTGGCGGCCATCCTCTTTGGCCTGGGTGCGTTTGGTGCCTTGACGCGCCGAAGCGGATTGATGTTGCTGATGTGTGTCGAGCTTATGCTTAATGCAGCAAATCTTGTGTTTGTCGCCTATGGCAAACAGTATGGTGACACAGGTGGGCAGGTCATCGCTTTTTTTATCATGGCGATTGCCGCAGCGGAGGCTGCAGTCGGTTTGGCTATTTTGATTGGTGTTTTTCGCACGCGCTTAAATTTAGATGTTGATGATCTGACATCTCTTCGCGACGAGGTTTAAATGAATAAGAATGGAATGAGGATCTTTTCTCTTTTTGGGGTGGTTTGCCTGTGTGTCTTAGGCTGTCAAAAAGAGGAAAAGTATCAAGGACGCTATTTGTCGAGCTGGATTACAGATCTCGATTCGAACACCTATTATAAAAAGCTTAAGGCTTGTGAAGTTTTAGGGGACATCGGGCTGCCAGCCGAAAAAGCTGTGGCCGATATTGTAAAGCTGGTTGGCGAAGGTGATGAACGCTTAACCGCAGTGGCAACCGATGCTTTAGGAAAGCTGGGCGAAAAGGGTATTGGTGCTCTTGAACCGTTATTAAGCGAGACCGATGCGCAGGCGCGTTTCCATGCGTCTGTTGCCATCTTAAAAAACAAAGCAGAGCATACGCAAGCAGCCAAAGCGCTTGTGGATTTGGTCACATCGGTCGGAAATGCGGAAATCGCCAAGACAGCGCGCGAGTCGTTGCGGCGTTTAGGGGATAGTGTGGTTGTGCCTTTATCCGAGGCCCTTAAAGATGAGTACCTGCCGGTTAAATTACAAGTGATCGGCTCTTTAGGCGAAATGAAGACGAAAGCGCGCAGTGTTGTGCCCAAGCTTCAAGAACTCATGACGCATCAGGAAAAGAAGGTCCGTCAGGCCACGCTAAAAGCACTTGCTTCGATTGGACCGCGTGAGGCTGTTGAGCAAACCTTTAGAGATGCTTTAGAAGATGCGGAAGAAGAAGTCCGAATTACAGCGGCCATGATGCTTAAGTATATTGGTGCGCGTGAAAGTGCTTCGGGGAATGAAGGCGTGCCTGAAGAACCGGTTGAGGACTCAGCGAAAAAATAATGAAACGATTTCTCCTGAGTCTCGCTCTGTTTGTGTTTGTGAGTACTTCTGCAAATGCAGCGATTGTTGATGTGCAGGGGCGAATTGACGCGGACAAAAAGGATGGCTGGCGCACGCTGCTGACTTTTAGCGGCAACAAGCGCACAGGCAACACCGACCTTCTCGATATGTCCGGTGTGGCGCGTATTCAATACCGACAACAAGACCATCTCGTCTATACTTTGCTCAATGGCACTTACGGTCTTAAAGGCGAAGAGGTTTATGTCTCCAAGGTGTTCGAGCATTTGCGTTATCGTTACGGGATTGATGAGCTTTGGGATGTGGAAAGCTTTGCCCAACATGAATTCGATGAATTTAGACGCTTATCTTTGCGGGGAA
>JASMKV010000076.1 GCA_030749035.1 Myxococcota bacterium
TTTTCACAAAGAACACACGCAATCACATCAAGGCTGAGACTTCCCCAAATTTCATCTTGTATTATATTGTGATCACAACCGCAGTATTTATTCTCTTTCGCCTTGGTGACGTTTCCTTCAGCCCACATTTCATTTTAAACAAATATATATTCAACAACTCGGTGCGCGTTATTGGCAGATATAATTTTGGCATAACCTGGTCCCTAACACTCTTATCTTTTTACTTGTTATGCAAGTATCCGCCATTAATCGTCAAATACAACAAATGCATCAACCCTCTCTGCACTTTAATTATCTTGAACTTTTTCACATTTCAAAATAGTGCCCAAAGCATATTCGACGCGACCGATGCTTCAGCGACCTACAATGCCGAGATGCGATATCTGGTAACAAGTCCGTCTAACAATGAACGTATTGGCACAATCATGGCAGGGAAAGCCTTGGCAAACTGTTTTACACCTCTAAGCCGTAAGGCCCTGGTCATTCCTGATGTAAGAATTCCCCATGAAGCCATCACGAAAGACACGCAAGCCCTAAAGATCTCTTTTTTGGATGTCACCCACCCAAGAATGTCATTGCCCTGCTTTGAGGAAAGCTATTTTGAACAGAATAGGATCCACATCAGTGAGTCTTGTCCTGAAGATCTATGTGTCAATTTTAACGATATTGGTCCGAAAGATCGAAGCCGTTTTACCTTTCACAAGGACAAAAATCTATTCTGCTTAAGCGAGGGGGGATGACGGATAAAAACGATTTCATCACCACCTACACACTCCGAAGAATTAAATCTAAACTTGCGCTCCTGGATCGTCGACCGACACCCACCCTTATGATCCTATCAAATGTGCGGCGGCGTCATACGCATCGGCGATCCTTAGGGGCACCGGCTGAAAAATATCGGTGCCGGGCACAGTGTTCTCAACTGCTTTAGCCCTCTCAATCGCAAGCAGGTCGTTGCCGGCAACGTCACCTGGAGCGCGGATGACAAAAACACCGCGGCGCCGCCTGTTGTTCTACCTCTTATCGTTCAGGAGAAAGGCAAGGCGACCGATGCGTGTTTCATGCAAAGCTATTTCACGCAAAGCCAGATTCACCTGGACAGTGCTTGTTCGCCTGGAACATGCGTCAATCTCAATGCCTTAAGTCCCCATGATGCAGAGCGCTTCACGCTGGACGAAAAATGCAGTCGATATTGCTTGAAATAAATTTATTCAGGCCATCAATTGGCCAGGGCGCGGCCAACGACTTCAGCGACATTCGAAGTCAGACCCGGCTTTGCCGCAATACGCTCAAGCTGCTCGCGCATCAGGTCCTGCCGCTGCGCATCAAACCTTTTCCACTTATTAAAAAGCGTCGCCATACGACCGGCCAGTTGTGGATTTCGCGAATCGATATCAAGGAGCTGATCCGCCAAAAACGTATAGCCACGCCCCGAAATATCATGAAAACGTCTTTGGTTGCGTGCAAAGACCCCAACCAAAGATCGAACTTTATTCGGGTTTGAGGCATCAAAGGCACTGTGCTCGCAAAGCATCTCCACCCGCTGCACCGTATTTGCCAATTTAGAAGCGGCTTGTACGCTAAACCATTTATTCATGACCACCACATCATGCCCCCACTTATCGTAAAAGCTGTCGATGGCCTTTTGCCGCTCATCCACATCGCAGGAGCATAAAAGCCCAAGTGCGGCAATCTCATCAGTCATGGTTAAACACTCGTGAAATTGCAGGTAACATAAATCAATAACTTCACTGGTCTCGATCTGCATCAAATAAGCAAGGCAAATGTTTTTCAAGGCCCGCTCACCCATGGCTGCCGGATCAAGCAAGCCTTTTTCACCCGCTTTTAAAGCACTGTATTTGTCTTTGAATGCTTGCGCATGCGTTTTGGCCAAAACCCCAATCATGAATTCTCTGACTTGGTGAATGGCCTCAACATCAACAACCTCCATATGGTCGCCAATAAAGGATTCACTGGGGATGTTGAGTACTTCCGCCAAAAAAGCCTTATCCAAATCACTCTGTGCCAGGAGTCGACCAAAGGCGGCGACAAAAGATTCGTCTAAATGTAACGCCTTGTTGTTTTGATAATCATCCACAAGCTTTAAAATGGTTTTTAGGCAGAGTTTATGACTCGCATCCCAGCGATTAAAGAGGTCACTGTCGTAAGCCATCAAGTGCTGCAATTCCGCATCACTGTAATCGTAAGTCAATTTAACCGGAGCCGAAAATCCCCTTAAAAATGAGGGCACCGGTTTCTGTGTCACGCCTGCAAGCGTAAAATCCTCTTTCTCCTTTTGCACCAAAAGATTAAGCGACGTCGAACCCGCATCATCCTGATCTTTAAGCTGCAGAGGTAAGTCAGCGCCGTCTTCATCAAGTAAACCTATTTCCACAGGAATGGGGAATGGTCTCTTTTCCGGCTGGCCTGGACTCGGCGCACACGCTTGCGCGAAAGACAGCGTGTATTCTTGCTTCTGCGCATCATATGAACTTGTTGCCCCTAAGGTGGGTGTGCCGGCTTGTTCATACCAACGTTCAAAAAGAGAGAGGTCGACA
>JASMKV010000077.1 GCA_030749035.1 Myxococcota bacterium
GAAATAATCAAGATGTATGTCCCCACGCATGGCGAAAGGGTAAGCAAGATTATAATCGCTGACGGTTTTCGGATCGGCCTGAAAATAGCTGAATGTTCTCCCTGCTAAACTCAATCCAGTTCGTATAGAAAGCATCTGATAAATAAGCGGGGTTGTCTCGTCTGCATCATCGCTAACCGTTGTGGGTTCCGGAATTTCTTTTCCTTGCTTTTTTTGCTGAAGCGCAGGCGCTTGTGCTGTCTTTTTCTCTTGTCCTTGATTTGTGCCGTTCATTTGGCGAGGAGCGGGCCTATTTTGGGGTTGAGGTCTTTGTGGTCGAGCAACAGGGGTTTGGGGTCTTGGTTTGATCGAGGTTATTGCTTTGCGCAAAAGTTCTTGTACGCGTGGCGCATCGGCAAAGCTTTTGGTCCATTGGTCAGACTGCAAGGGGATATTGGTATCTAAGAGAAGCCGGCCGCCATTGTTGTCAAAGAGCAACATGCGTAATTCCGGATTTTGTGTGTTGCCTTGCTCCCAGCCTAAAATGAGACCATCGGCACCATGTGCAGCGCTTATTTTACCAATTTCCTCAAGAGAGCGATACCAAGTGACATCGTAGTTATGACTCATTATTTGACGCAGGAGTTGTGTTGACCAAATTTTTTGTTGAAATGTGTTGCGATTGCCTACGCGCATAAACCCTGCGGGTAATGCGCTGGCCATAGCCGACTCAATGGATTGATACTGATTGCTTTCAAGATAAATAAATATTTGACCAGCCGCAGCCCCAGGAAAAGCCTGCGGTACGGGGGGAGTGGATTGGGCACCGGCTCGATTGGGCACAAAGAGCAATGTACAGGTGAGTGATAAAAGCGCAACGAAATATAAAAACCGGTCTTGCATGTCTTTTACGAAGTAACCTCAGCCATTGTTTTTTTGAAAGTTGAGCATAAATTCCACCAGAGCATTCACGGACTCCTCGGGAACAGCATTGTATATTGAAGCGCGCAATCCACCGACAGAGCGATGACCTTTTAAGCCCAGAAGCTGTGCTTTGGCAGCTTCTGCAATAAATTGCTTCTCAAGATTTTCGCTGGGTAAACGAAATGTGACATTCATATTTGAGCGACTGTCATGGCGCGCATGTCCTTTATAAAATCCATTAGAATCAGCAAAGAGAGTGTAAAGATGCGCGGCCTTGCGTTGATTTGTCTTTTCCATGACTTCGAGACCACCGAGTTTTAAAAGGTGTTTTGCGACCAGTCCAACCATATATATAGGGAAGACAGGTGGCGTATTGAGCATGGACCCTTTGGCTGAGACCTTGGCGTAATTCATCACTTCGGGAAGATTTTCAGAAGAGCATTCCAGGAGATCTTTTCGAATGATGACCATCGTCACGCCGGCAGGACCCATGTTTTTTTGAGCGCCAGCGTAGATGACGCCGAATTTAGATACATTCATTGGACGACTTAATATGTCCGAAGACATATCACAGATAAGTGTCGAATTCGATTCCGGGATATCCTGAAACTGGGTGCCAAAAATCGTATTGTTGCTGGTGTAGTGAAGATATTTGGCGTTGGCGTCAGACTTAAATGTATCATTTTGCGGAACATGATTGTGCCCAGCATCTTCACTGCTGTACGCAACGCGTGTGTCACCTACTTTTTTGGCTTCTTTTATCGCATATGAACTCCATGCACCTGTATCGATATATTCAGCGAAGGAGTCGCCATCGAGAAGATTCATTGGAACGAGAGCAAATTGTGTGCGTGCCCCACCACCCATCCAAAGTACGCTGTATTCTTTAAGATCAAAGTCCAGAAGTTGCGCCATGTTTTCTGTCGCATCCTGTTGCACTTGCTCATAATCTTTAGAGCGATGACTCATCTCCATAATGGACATGCCGGTTTCTTGGAAATTGGTCAGTTCAGCCTTTGCTTCTTCCAGAACATTAAGGGGAAGCGCAGCCGGGCCAGCGCTAAAATTATGTGCACGATATGACATCGAAAAAAGCCCTTTCTTATGTTTCAAGCCAAGATGGGTATGTACAAAAGCTCATCACGACATGCAACCGCTCAATCGTGGTTCTCGCAAAACTTCGTAAAGAAAAATAGGCTTTTAGGGTTTTTAGGGCTTTTTAGTCCTTTATTTGTACTTTGCCGACGATAGGCCCATGGGCTTTGATCAGGCCTATATCTAAGTCTACATTTGCTGATTCGGCGCGCATTTCTAGATGCTTGGCGGTGAATAAAATAGGGCCTTGAATATCGATGTCGTTCTTTTCTGTTCGATAAATCGATTCTGCGCCATGAATACGAGAACCATTTTTTTCTTCTAGTGTGGTTTGGGTGAGTGTCATCGTTCCTTTTTGAAAATCGAGAAGGGCCTTTGGCGCTTTAAGGGTAAAGAGTATTTCTTCAGAGGTTTTATTGCGTTTATGCAAAACGAGCTTTTCGATATGTGCCAGGTCAAGATCGCCTTCTGAAGTGGTGCCATTGCCTTGCCATTCAACATGGTTTTGACTGCGTGCTTCGATAAAGACATCGTTTAAAGAAAATGTTTTATGCGGAATTTGTTGTTGTTTTGCGCTAAACTCTCCATTGGAGCATGCGGTTAAGCCTAAAAAGATATTGATTGAGAACCACACAAAGCAAATAGAAGATGGCCATTTTAACCTTGTATAATGTCTAACTTTGATGTCTTTTGAGTGAAGACGATGCCAATACATAAAGAAATACTAGTCCTCGGGATGAGATGATGCAAACATTTCTTGAACAATTAGGTGGCCCCGATAAACTTCAAGAAGTTGTTGATACATTTGTCGATCGTGTTGTCGATGATGTGATGATTGGTTTCTTTTTCCGTGAGGTTGATGTTGCAAGATTGAAGAAAATGGAATTTCTTTTTGCAGCACAGTTTTTGGGGGGTGATTTTCGCTATACAGGAAAGCCATTGCCCGCAGCGCATCGAAAGCATCCCATTATGGGGGGGCACTTTGCGCGTCGAAAGCAAATATTGATGGATGTATTGATTGAGTTTGAGGTTGCAGAAAATGTGCGGAATGCATGGCTGAAGCATACCGACAGTCTTCGGGCTTCAATCACGAAGGATCAGGATAACGAGTGCCAGGACAGCCGTTCTGGTAAGATGCCGTGGGAAGCTTGAGAAATGGGTAAGAAAAGCAAGAGTTTGCAGAGCATGTCGGGGTTCGGACGAGCCGATTTTAGTTGTGCGTCGATGAGTGGTTATGTTGAGATAAAGTCTGTCAATCATCGGTATCTTAAATTTTCGATAAAGATTCCAGAAAGTCTAAACAGTTATTATTTCTCTATTGAGGAGAGGATTCGTGAGCGTTTAACCCGCGGTTCGGTTTTTGTTGCAGTGCATATTAAGCGTGCTCCGGGAGAGTTAGGAAACCTTGTTAATCTCGATGCCATCAAAGAATATCAAAGGGTTTTTAAGGAGCTTGGCTTGGATGAGACAACGCTTCCGCAGATGCCAGGAATTGTCGAAATGGATACGCCCAAGGTCGTGAGTGCTCAGGAATGGAAACTGATACAAAAAGCTTTGATTGAAGCCCTTGATGAGAATATTGGAATGCGCGTCAATGAGGGGACGGCTTTAAATAAAGATGTTGGCACAATACTGACTCTCATGAGTGCGCATGCGGTCAAGATTATGGAAACTTTGCCTGAGATTAAAGAAAATTATAGAGAGTCCCTAAAAGAAAGACTAGGGCAGTACCGGGATGTCATCGATATTCCCGAAGATGTCATTGCCCGAGAAGTTCTGCTTTTGGTGGAGCGCAGTGATATCAGCGAAGAACTTGCGAGACTGGATTCGCATACCGGACAGGCTAAGGAATATTTGCGTAAAGGTGAACCTTGTGGTCGTTCTCTCGAGTTTCTTGGGCAAGAATTACTTAGGGAAGTCAATACCATCGGTTCAAAGTCGCATGATTCAAAGATTGCACAGCACGTGATTGAACTCAAAGTTGAAATTGAAAAATTTAGAGAGCAGGTGGCTAATCTTGAATAGCCTGATGATGATAGGATTCTTATCGTGCTAGGCCTTCTCTTACCTTTGACGATGTCGCTCTTAACATCCTCGACGTTTATGGATGTTCACGAGCGTTTTCAAGTTGTTTTGCCTAAAGGCTGGGAGTTTGCGCCGCAGCCGGGTGATACATCAGGTGCATCTTTTCGAGTAAAACGCGATGGACTTGTCGCACAGGTTAGCCTGCGGGCACTTGAGCTGACAGATTTTTTTGACCTCGACACTTTTGTCAACCGTGTCAGTTCTTACGAGCGACAACCAAAATCATTTAAGCTGATAGGACAGAAAAGAAGCCGCTTAGGGGCTTTAATGTCAATAAAGCGACAATATACCCTTCCAGTCAAAGGACATGGCTCTTGGGAGAAGTTGGTGGAGGAGCGCTACGCGGTTTGGGGACCTTATTCTTTTGTCTTTCATGCAGAAGCGATTGCTGAAGGGTTTTCATCTTTTTTAAATGATATAGAGGCTATCGCACAAAGCTTTAAGCCTGTCATTGATGGTTCAGTGATTGTTGGGGACGCCTCGAGCATACCCTTTCATGGACAATGGTATATGAGTGTGTTGAAGCCTAGTATCTTATCCTTTGGGGCCAATTATGACTTTAGTATGGATGATGTTTCGGGGCGTTATTGGTTTAATCAAAATCGAATCTTTGTTTTTATGCGCGGCGGAAAAGAAGAGTTCACGTGGCGTGTGGTGGATGATGTCTTGTTTTTAACGGGGCAGTCTTTTGATAAAGAAATGCGTTACCTTCGAAAGAGTACTTGGGAGAAACAAAGCACGTTGGCTAAAAAATTAATGGGTTCTTGGAAGAGTGAAAAGCATGAAGTTGTTTTTAAGGGGTATGCAGATGTCATTTTTGACCAAAGACCTGGGACGTACTCTTTATCAGGAAAGACGCTGAGTATCGTGATTGGTTCGTTCGAAGAAACCTTTGCTTTCCGAATAAAGGCCGGAACTCTCATTTTGGATCCGGTCGATAAGACCAGTGGCGTGAGCAAAATGGTGTTGCGCCAGAATTTAGTCGATCACCCGTAAGAGCGCTCTTCCATTTCTTGTTCTTCTTTGCATCGAATGCATAAAGTTGTCACGGGGCGTGCCTGTAGTCGTTTTAACGAAATGGGCTCCTCGCACATTTCACAAGTCCCAAAGGTTCCGTTGTCGAGCTTTTGCAGGGCTTTTTCAATTTTACTGAGATAGTACTTTTCTCTGTCTCTAAGTCTAAAGATAAAGCTTTGGTTGTACTCGGCAGATGCCTGATCTATTTCGTCCGGCAGCTCATTGACGTCAAAAACGGTATCTTCTGAAAGAGTTTTATTCGCTTTTTGAATGAGTGTTTTACGTTCAGACATTAGGTTCTCTTTAAATTTTATAAGTTCTTTTTCGTTCACGATTTGGTCCCCTCTCAAGATTGCTCTCGTACGACCATTGTTTATAAGCTTTGCTGAAGGAAAAGCAAAGCCAAAAATATGCTGCAAAAGAGCTTTGCCTTGAATGCAGATTTTGATGTAAGTGAAGCACTGACAATATCGAGGGGGCGCAATGAGTGATGAAGATTTAATGCAAAAGATTGTCAGCTTGGCAAAGCGTCGAGGTTTTGTGTTTCAGTCCAGTGAAATTTATGGGGGCTTAAAAAGCGCCTATGATTATGGGCCCTTGGGTGTGGAGTTGAAGCGCAACATCATGAACCACTGGTGGCGCTCTATGGTGCATGAGCGTGAAGATGTTGTGGGTTTGGATGCTTCGATTGTGATGCATCCCAAAGTTTGGGATGCATCGGGACATTTGGCTGGATTTTCCGATCCCCTGGTTGATTGCCGTGCTTGTGGGGCCCGATTTAGGGCGGATAAAGCGCCTTTAGCCCCTGAAGGCCAATCAGACGGACCAGGCTATGTTTGCCCCACGTGCGAAAGCGCTGATCTTTCGGATGAACGTCCCTTCAATCTTATGTTTCGAACCCATTTAGGGCCAGTCGATCCTATTGCTGAGATTTCTAAATTTGTAGAAGAAAATAAGGCATTAACGGGGCGTGAATTGCGTGACGGACTCGCAGAAATTATTAATTCAAATGCTGTTTACCTGCGTCCAGAGACTGCCCAAGCAATGTTTGTACAGTTTTTAAACGTTCAGCAAAGCATGTCCATGAAAGTGCCTTTTGGTATTGCGCAAATGGGTAAGAGTTTCAGGAATGAAGTGACTGTCGAACATTTTATCTTTCGTTCTTGTGAATTTGAACAAATGGAAATGGAGTTTTTTGTTGAGCCCGGCACGCAAGGCGAATGGTTGGATTATTGGAAAGATCTCCGCTTAAATTGGTGGCAGTCGCTTGCCAATCATCCTGATAAATTTATCTTGCGCCCGCATGAGCCTGATGAACTGGCCCATTACGCAGACAATTGCTACGATGTTGAATTTGAATACCCATGGGGCTTTGATGAGCTTGAAGGGATAGCAAGTCGTACGGATTACGATTTAAATAAACATCAAGAGTATTCACGTACAAAGCTGAGTTATTTTGATCAAAACAAAGTGAATCCCGAGACGGGTAAGAATGGTTGGCGGTTTATCCCCTATGTTATCGAGCCTGCTGCGGGCGCCACGCGGGCCGTCCTGGCTTTTCTTTTAGATGCGTATACGGAAGAAGAGCTTACGGATTCTAAAGGCAATACCTCGACGCGTGTTGTTCTTAAATTGCATCCCGCATTGGCGCCGATTAAGGCGGCAGTATTACCTCTTGTGAAAAAAGAAGGCATGCCTGAAATTGGTCGTGATTTGGTGAAGCAATTTTTCGCCAACGGTATTAATGCGCGCTACGATGAACAACATGCGATTGGTAAGCGATATCGTCGTCATGATGAAGCAGGTACCCCTTATTGTCTGACGATTGACGGGGAAACGAAGGAGAACGGCACCGTGACCATTCGTGACCGCGATACGATGGAGCAAGAGCGCATCCCCATGGATAGTGCGGTTAAGGTCGTTCGTGATCGACTTGGTTTTTAAATAAAAGAATCGTTTTTTTCAGCACAAGCTAACTTTTTTTAGTTGCAATAGTATGCGGGCTTAAGTCTTTAATACCTTTTGTACGGCATTTTTGAATGTGGTTATTTTGGCTAAATCGCCGACAAAAGAGACACGTTCAGACACAAAGCCGTCAGAAAAAGTCATTTTACCATTCAGGAGCGCCGAAAGGTCGCTGCTTTGACCACGTATAATCATATCGGGGTATTTGTCTTCTGCGATACTTTCTTTGATTTCAATTTTACCATTGAGTTCAAGATAGCAAGTCAGGGGCGAATCATCTTGAAGTTCAATTTTGATAAGTCCCTCAAAATCAATATTTTCAAAGTTTGCCAGGATGTCAGGAGATAATTTGTCCAAGAGGTCATTCATTCTGTTTCTCCTACACTCTCACGGTTCTTGCTTGAACCAAATAGAGTTGCTTGTCATCTTTGTCGAAAACCCATTCCATATCGACGGCATATCCTTTGCCGGGTTCAACTTTATCGTGGAAGAGACGTTCGACTTCCATGGCGGCTTCCCAAAGCTGATTGTCGATGTCTTCGCCGAGGATAGAACCATCTTCGTCGGGCAAGAGCGTTTTGACGCTATTGCCTTCTGAGTTGATGCGGCCTTCCTCTGTAATGCCTTCCTCGACACCACCGCCGAAGCCTTTGACAACTTGATAAGAAACAGTGCGACGATGCCCGGTATCCGTATCTCGAGAAATCATCACACCGCTGTATTCTGCATTGAGGCATTTCATTGCGGTTATCGATGGCGCAATATGCATCAAATTGTACTCTTCGGTGACATTGTTTTCAATCGGTGGTGGTTCCCAGGCCGAAGCCAGAACACCAACAACACCTTCGAGTATTTCGGTTTCAGAGCGACAATTAGGAAAGGAGTCATATTGGCCAGCGCCAGATTTGTAGGGTCGGTCTTCGGCTGAATAGGAAGAACGCATGATCCAATTGTTACAATCTTTCAGGGCGGGATTTGCTCTGAGTTCCGCCAAGAGTGTTTTTCCTGCATCGGTGGGTTTGCCATCAGGACCGATCAAGTGCGCTTTGACTTTTTGGTGCACCAAGGTATTGAGTTCCTGGCGTACGTTTTCCCGGTAGGTGCTGTCCGTGTAGAACTTGCTTTGTAAGAAATTGGAATCATCAATTTTTCCCACGATGGGGTCGTTTTCATAGACGCCCATCCAGGCACCCAGGATGCCGGCGTTTTCGATAATTTCGAAACAGCGCCCAGTGGTGATGATAGAGCCTGGTGGGATAATATCTTGAAGTGTGGGCTCGACGGACATCATGGCCAGCACAGTATTTTTTTCTCCGCCTAATCCGCGACCATCGATGCCAAGCTTACCCATATCTTCAAAAGAGACACAGGTGCGGCCAAGACCTTTAATTTCGGGTGTGGGGGTATAGATTTCAATATGATGTGTTGGTCTGTCTGGATGCACAATGACTTCATGGTTACCCAAGGTTTGCCATTTTTCTTCTGCTTCATTCCACGATAAATAGTCGACATTACGGTTAGAGCCTGGGCGAAGCCGATCAGCGTCTTCAGGTTGCGCAAGCCCAGCCTTGATGGCCTCTTTAAATGGCATTAGAACAATCTTGCCTCCAGAGTCATCGTAGTAGAGCTTGTCGTCTTTGATGTTACCGACAAAGTCTGCCCAAGGCTGTCCAATATCGGGATTCGATAATGCTGCCATACCAGCACCGCGGGCATATACGGCGGCATGGCAATAGCCACCGGGGAAATCACTCATAATTCCACCGACCGCGAGCATTTTCTTTTCGTCCATGGTGCGGACGATGCAAAAATCATCTTTATCGGCGCCCAATTCCTTGAGATCGGCCATGGTGTCTGCAAGGAGAACTCGATCAAAAACAACGCGCCCTAAATTATTGAGAACGGAGACCCCCTCGGGGTTTACGATTCTGGTTGGGCTTATTTCCTGCGTTAAGCCAACAGAGACCGCTTTTTGTGCTAAGGCACGAGCGTAGTGCAGTGGCCCTTCTTTAATAAAGTCGTCGAGAAAAGCCGGGTTGGGAATAAGTTTGCCCTTGGATACATCAGGAATGCGTCCATCGATATAAGCGCGTATATTCTCGGTGGTTTTAACGATGGCTTCGTAAGCCGTGGCCATCGCATTGCGGTAGTCATCGGTGTTGACTTGGCCTTGTGCATAAAGGGCATCGATTTCTTTTAAGGCGTCTTGAATGGTTGGACCCTTGTTGGCAATTGGATCATCAATATCACGGATGTTATCGAGTCCTGAAATGGCCACACTTTCTAAGCTTAGCTTCATACCATGAAGCGCCTGAACCATTTGTGCATCGGTACTTAAATCACCAGTTTGCCCTACGATTTCTCCAAGATGGGATGATGCCAGGGTTTCAAGTTTGCGATCGATATCCCAGATATCCATACGCTTGTGGCCTTCTGGGTGCTTGGCGAACTCGGCTTTTAAGCTTTTGCGTGCTTCAACAATCGCTTGTAGTGTGGTTGTGGTATTGCTTCCCGTTTCCAGGTGGGTGATGACATCGGCAACTTTAGGCCAGGCACCATGCGCCGAAAAGAGATTACGCTTAAGTATATTTGCATTGGGCATTGCATTACAGACAACCCTGTAAAGCCTTGCACATAGGGTGAGTTTTTCATCGTATTGGCCTGTGACGGAATCGACATGACCATTGCGCAAGTGCCGTTTTTCGTCGTCACTCAAATTTGGATCGTCAATGCTGGCGGAATCGAGCTTGCCGTTACATTTGCTGACCAAGTAGCCTTCAATTTGCTTGTGAAGGGGTTTGTCGTTTTGGGAACGACTTTTGATAAACTTTTCAAAGTCTTTATGTGCGTCCGGATCTTTTTTCGCGATTTCGCTAAGCATCTTTTGTGCAGCTGCTTCAGAACCAGATTTTGCCTCATTCATGGCATCGGTTAAGAGACAGAATGTTTCAGGGTCACCGCCAGAAAAAAGAGAATCGCTCACGAAGGAGCCAATCACACGTGGAGTGGCTGTTGAAAAATTGTGATGGATTGCAGAATAGGGTGTGATGCCGGTGTCTGCTTGTTGTGCCCCTGGGCCATAGACCAGCTGCCACGACATACGTCGAATATTGGAGATAAGATGTCTGGCCTGCAAGACTTCGTTACTTGAAGAACGTGGGTTGGCTTGGGTGACCGCACGTTGCAACGCGTAATTGCGCAAAGAGGCATCATCCTGACCATCCATTTTTAGGTCAGCTGTGGCTTGTCGCAATTCTAAAACCGCCTGGACTCCGGCGCCACCAGCAAACATCTTTTCTTTTTTCTCGTGGGTGTCGATGGGATTGCGAAATTGTAGAAGAAGATCGACCAATGTTTGTGCTTTGAGTTTTGGGTCATCGAGATGATTGATAATTGCGGTGGAAAAAGTTTGTGGATTCGCTTCAAAGAAATCGGCATCGCCTTTGGTTAAATCTCCGGCTGCCTTAATCGCCTCTTTCTCATTACGCTGTGCAATTTCTTCGACACCATCTTTTAATACCTTCCAGAGCGAGTCGCCCATGGCATTATAGCCAGAAGGGATATTAAGCGTATCGGTGCGCTCAATCGCTTCGAGCGCTTCTTTGTCGCCTTTGGCCCAAGCTTTGCGCATGCAGTCGAGCTCGATAAGATTTTGGTCGAGAAGCTGAGAAAGGATGGCGCGCCGCTCCACGAGATCAGGATCACCCCGCCCCCAATGTTCGACACCGCTGCCCTGGACAGAAGAAAGATCCTTGGCACGCGCCAGCAACTCTTCGGCAACTTCTTTGCCTACCGTGTTGGCGTCGCGCGATGCACTTAAGTGGTTGAGTTGAACCGAGAGCAGAGAATTGTTGTCGCTTACATTATCTGCGGTTGGTGCGGGTTGAACGTTTCTGGTGAGTCCTGTGTTGAAATGGGGGATGCTGGTCAAAAGGTTATCCACATGATGGCCATCGGTCACGGGGCGGTTGAGTAGGGCTTGTAAGACACCTTGTGCTTCGGGTGAGAGTGCAACTTCGTTGTTGTCGAGAATCATTTTGAGATCCCGGCGCTCAATAAAATTGATGCCGCGTTTAATGAGGGCCAGCTTGTCTGTGTTCGAGATGTTTGGATCTTTAAGTTTTTGTGAGACTTTGTCGCGGGAAAACCCTGCGCGATCACCTACCTCACACAGAAGTTCGAAGAGTTTTTGCCCCGAAAGCTGTGCTGGGGTATCTGCTGGGGATTGTGACTGGATGTCGTTAACAATGCGCCGTATCCCTGATGTCATGATTGGCATCGAATTCTCCTAAGCAGCGGCTTATAAAGCAGCATATCTAAACAATGTTCCCTGACAAGCGAAAAAAGTGCTTAAAGGGTATGACGGCTGGTGGTAGATGCACATCTTTTACGTGTTCAAAGGCACTTGGTCAAGCATTCGAGGACAAAAATCTGAACGCCAAGGCCAAGATCATAATGAAAGAAAGTCATTTTATTCCAGCAACTTAGATTTGGATTTGTTTTCTCAGAAAGGTCGGATAGGATAGATCGCGGAGGGCAAAAATGAGCGCTGAACATATGTCGACAATTTTTGGGATCTATTCTGCGGTTGAGAACCGTCCGGTGATTCGTGCTTGGGCCGATTCAGAGCAAGCAGCACAGGATAAACTGGAGGCACTCAAGAAGAGTGATACAGAGGCGAATCGCCTTGAAGATGAATATTATTGTGCCCAGCTGACGAAGGGGGATGTGGAAAGCTATCAGGAAGGTGGTTTTATCCCAAAAGATGCCGGGTGAATGTGAGTAATTTTTTTCGCTTGGGTGGTCTCTTTATTTTGGGCAGTTTTTTTTGGCGCGCCCTCTGGTATCGGCTTGAGCTTCCTTATCATAACCCCTTGGGGGTGGTGGGGTATCTGGCCAGTTTAGAGATCAACCCTTGGAATGATGTTTTACGTTTTGTGGCTCTTTTGCTCATACCGATACTCCTGGTTTGTGCGGTATGGCGTTTAAAGCCTGAATATTTAGGGCTCAATGCGGGCGCGGCTCTTGATGAGGGCGGTGTGCAAAAAAGTAAGGCGCCCGGATTTTTGTGTCGGAAGCGCGATGCGGCAGTTCAACCGGGGCTTCTTGTTCTATGGATCTTTGTCTTTTTTGCGGCGCTCGCTATCCCCACCCATTTTTCCTATCAGCCTTATGTGGACACCTTTCATGAGGGTGAGGCATTGGGTACAGCGCAGTCGGTATCAGAAGACGCCAAACTGTATCGAGATGTTATTTTTATCCATGGTGCGTATCAGGACCCTTTAAGGGCCAAGCTTGCTTTTCAACTTTTCGGGCGTTCTATCGGTGCGGTACGTGCTTTAGAATCGATACATAAAATATGCGCCTTTATTCTTTTGGCCGCATTTTTATGGGTGCTTTTTGCCGGACAATTTGCTCTTGCCTTTATGGCGCTGAGTGCTTTGATTCTTTTGCACATGCTGCCCAGGAGTGGTTTGGCGCCATATCTCTGGATCCCACCAAGAGATATGTTGGTTTTCGCATGGCTGCTCGCTGTGTTCAGGGTAACGCAGTGTCTCAAGGGAGAATTAAAAACTCCCCCGGTGTTCAGTGCCTTTGGTGTGGGTTTGATCACCATAGGTGCTTTTGCTTATTCTGTGGACAGGGCTTTTCAGATTTCAGCGGCCCTTCTTGTGCTCTTAGGGATGGGTTTGTTTTTTGGACTTTACAGGAAGATTCATCTCCGCATGCTTTTATTGCCTCTAGTGGGAGGGGCTGCTGCGGGCTTAGGGGTATTATCCGTTTGTATCGGGGGCGAGTTTGGCGCTTTTGTGGATTATGTTTTTTTAAAGCTGCCTTTAACCAAAGATTTTCTGGATGGATTGCCATACCCAATCCATGATCAGACACACTTTGTGATTGCGCTGATGGTCAGCTTTAATGTTTATATTCTCTTTTATCGATTCGCATCCATTTGTGCCAGGAACGTTCAACCCTGGCGTGCAAATGCCAGAATCTTTTTACAAAACAACGGTGTGGAAATGGCGTTGTGTTTGGTCTCCCTGAGTATGTTTCGTACTGCGCTTGTGACCAGCAATTGGGAGCATATTGTGTACTCTTTGGCGCCCACATATGTTCTGGCTTTGAAGTTGCTTGGTGACGCTTTGGCGGGCTTTTTTTCCGAAAAGCTTACGCGACTGCTGCCTCGCCCCGCTTTGCTTGTGGTCCTTTTGGTATGCTCAGGATTTTACTTTCTGGCGCCTATTCCGCAGCGCGCGACGTGGATTCGGAATTTTCCTGTGGAGATTGCCGACAGTGCTTTTTTAGAGCCGAAAGATCAGGCGTTGCTCGCATTTTTCGAGAACAAAAATCTACAGGATGGTGATTTTTTTAGTCTGACACCCGAAGCATTTTGGTACTATTTGCTCGATGTGGCTTCGCCAACCCGTTTTCCCATCAATTGGTTTGCGCTTTTGCCCGAATATCAGCAGGAAATGATCGGTGATTTAGAGAAAAACCAAGTTAAATGGGTGCTTTACAAGAACAAGCATTGGAGCAATCGCATTGACAAGATAGGGCATGAAAAGCGTTTACCGCAGGTTTTTAGTTATATTCATGCGCATTATGAACCTTTTAGAGAGATTTTTGACCATCAGATTTGGCGTCGACGACACGAGGTTGTGATTTTGGAGCAACAAAAGCAACAAAATTGACGATTTAATGTTCTATGGAGGGGAAGTTTTCTTACCCTTTACAATGTGCGTCATGAGACACTAAAGTTCTTTATGAGCCATCAAAGGAGCCGATGCCATGCCAATTAGTCGAATGTCCAACTGGTTAAGACGTGTTGTGAACAACGATACGCCGCCCGCAACATCAACCCAACCTGCTGGTGCTACGCCAGTGGGGCCAAGTGATGGCCTTGATCCTGCGAACGTGCGTAATGTTTATGTGGGTGACGCTATACCGGCTCCGCAGACACAGGCCGTGGTCAAATTTAAAAGCCTCATGCAGAGCGGTAAACTGCAAAGCTATTATGATGCCTACAATGGTAAGGTTGATGATCCACAACTCAAGGCCGAAGCCGTCGCCCTTTTTAAGGAATTACCGACGATCGACATCAATACGGATCCGGCAAAACTGGTCGCATTAGGACTTATCACGACTGCGCCTAAGGGCATCGATTTTGCGCAGAAGAGCCCGCGCTACTTACCCGGGCGACAGGTTATGGTGCGCACGACATTACAGACCCAAGATCGCAGCAATGGCGTTTTTGGTACCTATGATCCCAATGGCAATGTTGGCATTACACATAAAGCCAGCATTCTTGGTGAAGAGGGTGATAAATTTTTAATTCAAATTGATGGCTCAGATGACCCTATAAAATTATCTAAAAAAGAGATCTACGAGTTAAATCAGCCGCAAGTTTTTCCTGAGCGTCCGTTTACGCTCAACGGCGTTAAGGTTGATTATGCCCATGAAGGTACGAAGGCGAAACTTTGTGAGGCATTGATTAAAATGGACCCGCATTTAAGCCAAATCGATTTTACCAAATCGAATCAGGATTCAAGCACTGGTGTGGCAGCTTTTTTTACAGGTGGTGGCGCAGCCAAGACGCAGGGCTTGCAGGAAAAATGCGTGCGCGCCGTGCATGATGTGATCAAGATGCGCTACTCTCACGACATGAATAGAGGCGATGAGGTTGGTGTTTTGGCGATGGGAAGTGATGGCCAGTGTTACTCTCAAGCGGCTGTGAATGCAGCGCTGCTTAATCCTCTGACAAAGCTTTTGGGCGTTGATATGCGTTTTATCAATGGTCGTGTTTTTAGGAATGCGAGCGGAGATCCACCCTTTAATGGTGGTAACCATGGCTGGTTGCAGGTGACTTATCGTCCCAGCATGGAGACTAAAATTACGGATAGAACCTGGATGCAGGCAAGTATTTCTATGGACCGTGCTTATTCCTTTGCGGGGGACCGTTGGCCATTTGGATTAATTAATCCAAACGGCAGAACGTCGCTGGCCAAAGTAGAGGCCACGGATCTGGAGTTTAGTGGTGATGCACAGTTGCATATTCGTGATCGTGATCATGGGGTTGCCGGGCGCGATGACCGAAGCAATCATATGCGCAACAATCAGTAAGCTTTAAGGGCGCACCAGGCGCTGAATGCGCTTTAACAAAAACCGTGCTTCAGGGTTTTCTGGATCCAGAGCAAGTATCTTTTTCAGGATCTCTTGGGCCTCTTGGCCTTGATTTTGGCGCAGGCGCATCCTTACTTTTAAGTGCAAGAGATCGATATTGCTGTCTTGTTGCGCGAGCATTTTTTCCAATAACCCTTCAGCCTTTTTGAATTGTTTGGTTTCAATAAGGGCATAGGTGAGATCTTTTTTAAATTCGATGTTTTTGGGCTTTAGGGCACATGCTTTTTCAAGGTGTGTTAGGCCGGCATCAAAGCGCTGAAGGGCCAAGAGGCTTAAGCCCATTTGATTCTGAAAATCCGCATCGCGGGGGCTTTTCTTTAGATATTGTTGATAAACTTTTAAGGCCTCGTCATATTTGCCCAAGACATCGTAAATGCTGCCAAGTTCAGCATAAAGATTGCGGTCATGGAGACCCATATCCAGAGATCTTTGGTAGTAGCGCGCACTGTCATCAAGCCTATTTTGCAAAGCCAGGCTGCGCGCCAAAATAACATAGGCCTCGCTGTTGTGGGAATTTTTCTTGATCGATTTCGAAGCTAAATTCATGGCTCGTCTTGCATCACCAAACTCCAAAGCAACCCGGGCTTGCGCCAATAAATCATCCTCAGAAGGTTGAGCGCTTACTCTGGAAGGCACTTTTTTAGGTGGCTGAGGTAGCGAACAGGCGAAAAGACTAATACAAAGGCATAGAGAAAAAAGATTTTTTAACATGGTGCCCATTTAATGGTTACCTCGAGAGTGTTTAAGTATGATAAAATTAATTCCATTATTTATAGTATTGGCAGGTCATGGGCAAGCACCACAAGTTGGTTCACAGGTCGGTATCATTCGCTCTTTGATTTTGGCTGAAAAATGGAGTGAGGCACTTGAGTTGACCCGCGATTTAGAGAGCGCCTTGGCCAAGCGTGCTCATCTTGATGTCTTTCACGGTAAAGTTTTAGAATCTCCCCCTGAAGGCCTTGGCATGTACAAGGAAGTTGTTGGCGGTGTGGTTAAGGGGAAGGAAATCTTTCTCTATGCGGAGGTACGTAACCATGGCGTGCGAGAGAAAGACAAAAAATACGAGATTCATTTGGTGAGCGATCTCTTGGTGTTGGATGCGCAGGGGGCAGAACTCGCAAGAGATGAAGCTTTTGGAGAATCTCGTTTTTATGCAGATGTGCCGCATGAGCAAACGTTTGTCTTGGTCGCCCTCAAAGCTGCAGGTTTGCCTGGTGGTGAGTATACGATGCGTCTTGTTGTCCATGATCGGATTGGTGATAAGTCTTCACAGGTTGATATTCCTTTACGAAAGCCCTAAGCGCCGGCGCGTCTTTGCAAAAGCGCGTAAAAAGCTCTTGACTTTATAGGGCTTTATCGTCGATGGGAGGCTACTATGTTCGATCTTCTCCTGGGGCTTTTTTCTACAGATTTGGCCATCGACCTTGGTACGGCCAATACACTTGTCTACGTTCGTCGTCAGGGTATTGTGGTTAATGAGCCTTCGGTTGTGGCGATTTCCAGGGCAGGTGGAACACAGCGGGTTTTGGCCGTTGGTGCTGAAGCCAAGCAAATGCTTGGCAAAACACCCGGTAATATTGTTGCCATTAGACCGATGCGCGACGGTGTGATTGCTGACTTTACAGTGACTGAAGCGATGCTGAAGTATTTTATCACGAAGATTCATAATCGTCGTTATTTCGTTCGTTCACGTTTAATTATTTCGGTGCCGGCCGGCATTACGAATGTTGAGCGAAAGGCCGTGCGCGAGGCTGCTGAAAATGCAGGTGTGCGTGAGGTTTGGTTGATTGAACAGCCTATGGCTGCAGCGATTGGTGCAGGTTTGCCGGTACGTGAAGCACGTGGCAATATGATCGTTGATATTGGTGGTGGTACATCTGATGTTGCCGTTGTTTCGATGTCCGGAATGGTGACGAATGTCACCATCAAAGTTGCAGGTGATAAATTAGATGAAGCGATTATCAATTATGTTCGCCGTCATCATAATATGATGATTGGTGAGCGTACTTCTGAGCAAATCAAGATTCGTTTGGGTAGTGTTTGGCCACAAGAGGAAGAAGAAGAGAGTCGTTTTATGGATATGAAGGGACGCGATCTCATCAGTGGCGTACCAAAGTCGATTGAATTGACGATGCCCGAAGTTCGTGAGGCTTTGAAAGATTGTGCTCGGAGTATTCTTGAGGCAGTCAAAGCGACTTTAGAGAAAACACCTCCTGAGCTTGCGGGCGATATTTCAGAGCGGGGTATTGTCCTGGCTGGTGGTGGTGGGGCTTTGCGTGGTCTCGACACTCTTTTACGGCATGAGCTTGGACTGCCGGTCTTTGTTGCAGATGAGCCTCTCTTGGCTGTGGCCAAAGGGGTAGGGATGGTGCTTGAAGATGTGGACAGTTATAAAGGTCTTCTTATGTAGCTTGCTCAAGAAGCTCCAATTTTTCACTAAATAGTTTCCCCGCCGGGTGATTTGGCGAGATGGCTTTGAGTGCATCAAGTGCCTTTCGGGCATTTTTTTGTGCTCGTTTTCGGTCTTGCGCTTTGAGCATCGAATTTTGCGCTGCATCCAGAGCGATGGTGACCCATTCGATGACGATGGGGATATTTTTAGGGGCCATTTTATGCGCTTGCTCAATGAATTTTTGTGCAGAAATATAATTATTTTGCTTTCTATAAATCCGGGCCAATGAAAATAAGTGCGTGTCTTGTTGTGGGGAAAGAATGTGTAGATTTTTGAGAGCACTAACCGCAAGATTCAGATTCCCAACCTCTTCAGCTTTTTCGGCAACCTTGCGTGCATAGTCGATATTATATGGGTCGCGTACAAAAGCTTTTTCATAATGGCTAAGTGACTCCGTAAGCTGTTTGTTTGCTTCAAAATAAAAAGCCAACGCATGGCACGGATGAGGGTCGAAGTTGTTTTTTTCTTCAGCTTTTTTTAAAAGTGCGACACCTTGTTGTTCAAGCCCGTAGCGAAGACTTGCCAGCCCAGCAGTCAAAAACACCTTCGCGTGTGGAAAAGATTTTGTTAAGTTTAATATATGATGAACAATTTCTCTTGTGAGTTGTTCGGATTCGATTTTTCTCAAAGCTTTCTGGACCTCCTGCTCTATATCTTCAGGCAAGGCAGGATGTGAGGATTTTATCAGAGCATTGTGTATTTGTGCGGCAAGCATGATTTCGGCATGTGAAGGGCTTAATTTGAGAATGGTATGTAGGTGTTTTTGGGCGAGTTGAATGTTTTTTGTGTCCAAGAGGCTTTGGCTGTAAGCGAGTAGGATATCGATGCGTTTTGGGTTTTGGGTATGTGCTTTTTTGAGAAGCGCATAAGCCATATGCACATTCTCGATCTGGATGGCGATGAGCCCTTGTCGATAGAAAAGCTCAGCATTGTATTCCGCTTCATCAGATGGCTTGAGTTGTTCAAGTTGGGCTAAAGCGGTGAGATAGTCTTGTTGCGCAGCATCTTTGAGTGCATCCATATAGAGTGGTGTTTGGGTGCCTAAAAGACAGGCTTTTAATCTCTCCGATTGTGTGTCGGTGCCAAGTTGATGCCAGGTTTGGACGTAGCTTGTGGCGATGACCAAGTCGTTAGGCTTTTGACATAAATATTCGGCATAGAGTTCAAGTGCTTCGGCAAAGTTGCCGCTTTGCGCAAGCGCGTGCGCATTTTTAGCCTTTTGTGGCATGTTGGTTGTGGCGCAGCCTGTACTCAACATGGCAATTAAGCAAAATAAATATTTCATTGGATTAAACTCGTCAGCATGTGGTGTTTAGCTCCCCTTGGGCATAAATCCCGAAGAAATTGCAGCAGGAGCTGGTTGTGCATATTGTCCATCCGGTCCAAAACCTTCAACAATGTCATGCAATTCATTTTTTTGAAAAGCCTTCGTCTCGTTTTGCGCTTTTGCTGCGGAAAGAGATTCGACATGTAAGGTTTGTGTCGGAAAGGCAAACTGAACTTCTAGTTTTTCTGCGAGCCTCATGATTTCAAGCATCACGTTATGACGCTCTTTTAACTCAACGCTCCAGATGGTTGTCTCAAAAAAGAAATACAGGAGGATGTTCAATGAGAAATCACCAAAGCCGTTGAAATGAATTTCATAAAAATCTTTTCTGGTGTGTGGGTTTGCTTGAATAATCGCTCTGATGCCTTCGACAAATGCCTGGACTTTTTCAGGGGGCGTGTCGTAGGTGATGCCTACAATTTGTTTACATCGTCTAAATTGCCTGGCGCCATAGTTGTCTATGACTGAATCGGCCAATTTTGCATTCGGCATAGAGATAAGTGAATTATAAAAGGTGCGTATGCGGGTGGAGCGAAACCCAACACTCTCAATCACGCCTTCGGTGCCATCGGCGACAACCCAATCACCAATATGGAATGGACGGTCGATAAATATCGTGATCGAGCCAAATAGATTTGCGACGGTGTCTTTGGCAGCTAAAGCAAATGCTAAACCACCCAGACCCAGTCCGGCAAGAAGCCCACCGACATCAACATTGAGATTCTGCAAAACAAAGATTGTACCCACTGCGACCAGAAAAATCTTTAAGGCTGTTCGAACCAATGGCACAAGTTGGTCATCCATTTTTGTGTCGGTATGGGCAGCTTTGTCTTCGAGCCAGGCGGTGAGCACATCCACCATTTTATAGAGCACCATGACAGCGCTTAAGGCTGCCAGCACACGGATGGCCAGCATGCCAATTTGGCTTAAGCGAATCGGGAGTTGTAGAAGTGGCCAAAAGAGCGCCATAAAACCACTGGCCGCCAGTGTACCTACCGGTTTAAAAACTTGGCTTAATGCCTGCTCAGCCCAAGTCATGCCGATGCGTTGCATGATTCGACGCATCTGGTTTGCACAGATAAACATAATCAAAAAGCGTACGATCACAGCGGCGAGAATAAGGATAAATAAACCCAAAAGTTGCCAGGGCGCTAAGCCCATAAATGACGTTTGCATCCACGCAGGCATCGAGTTGAGGAGCGGCTCCATATTAAAAACGAATGTTTTTTTGTACATCGATGAGAGGTTCTTGAGTGTTTGACTGCTCCAGAGCCAAACACCATCTTTTTGCTCAACATATATTTTGGTGTGTTTTGGAAAGAGGGTGTATTTGGCTTGTTGGTGCAGATCGCGATAGTTTGGGTCTTTAGGAACACTTTCAATTTTAACAAAAAGGCCCCGGGCATCTAAAAGGGCTTTGAGCTTTTGTGCAAGTGCTTGTCGCTCGGCCAATGCCGCATTTGAATCCAGGCAGGCAGCTGCGCGCTCAAGATTGAAGGATTCGGATTGTTGCCAATACAAAAGGCCGTCAATGGTTTGCCTTGGGCTTTGACAAATTTCTTTTTGCAAACCGACAAGGTTCTTTTGTGCATGGCTTAAGCATGGGGGCAAAAGCACAAAGAGTGAAAGGGCCAGGGGGAATATTTTAGAAAAAGAATAGTTCATTGTTCTACCTTAAGCACGTATTTCCTGATGTTCGCCAAAAACATCTCTTAATGTATTGGCTATTTCTCCTACCGTACACATGGCTTTGACTGAAGACAAAATGTGTGGAACCAGATTATCGGTGCTTTGAGCTGCATTTTTAAGGTTACTGAGCGTATGGCTGACTTCGGTCGCGCTTCGGCCAGCCTTCACTTGTCTTAGGCGTTCTTTTTGTTCTTCTTCAAGTTTTGGGTCGAGTCGCATCAAGTCGGTTGGGTCTTCGTGTTGTACTTCAAAGGCATTAACCCCTACAACAATGTCATCTTTGTTTTCAAGATTGAGTTGTGTTTCATAGGCGGCTGATTCAATGGCTCTTTGCGGATAACCTTGCTCGATGGCGGCCACCATGCCGCCTAAGTCATCGATTTTTGAGATGAGGTTTTGAGCTTGTTGATACAATTGCTCAGTCATCTCTTCAATAAAGTAAGAGCCTCCCAATGGGTCCACAGTGTCGGCGACCCCACTTTCGTGTGCAATCACTTGTTGTGTCCTGAGTGCAATGCGTGCGGCTTTTTCGCTGGGTAGGGCGAGAGCCTCATCCATACTGTTGGTGTGCAGGCTCTGGGTGCCGCCCAAGACCGCAGCCAATGCCTGCATGGTCACCCGAACAATATTGTTCTCTGGCTGTTGCGCCGTGAGTGCACTGCCTGCCGTTTGTGCGTGAAAACGCAGCATTTGTGCCTTAGGGTTGTCACAGCCAAAGCGTTCTTTCATGGTGACGGCCCATAGTTTTCGGGCGGCTCTAAATTTGGCCACCTCTTCAAAAAAGTTATTGTGCACATTGAAGAAAAAGGCCAGTCGTGGCGCAAAGTCTTCAATCTTAAGTCCGGCCTGGAGCGCGGATTCGATATAGGCAATGCCATCTGCAAGGGTGAAGGCAATTTCCTGTGCAGCGGTGCAACCGGCCTCGCGAATATGGTAGCCGGATATCGAAATGGTGTTCCATTGGGGGACTTGTCGCGCACAAAAGTCAAAGATATCGGTAATAATGCGCATGGATGGCCTTGGAGGATAAATATAGGTTCCTCTTGCCATATATTCTTTGAGAATATCATTCTGAATGGTTCCGCGGCATTGCTCGGGGGCCACACCCTGTTTTTCTGCCACTGCGAGATAGAGACAAAGCAAGGTCGAGGCGGTTGAATTGATGGTCATGGATGTGGAGACTTTGTCCAGAGGAATATCTGCCAGGAGGACTTCCATATCGGCGAGTGAATCAATGGCGACACCAACGCGGCCAACTTCTCCGCAAGCCTTTGGGGAATCGGAATCATAGCCCATTTGGGTGGGGAGATCGAAGGCCACAGAGAGCCCTGTTTGGCCTTGTTCCAGCAAATAGCGATAACGCTCGTTAGATTTTTGGGCATCACCAAAGCCAGCGTATTGCCGCATCGTCCACAAGCGGGAGCGGTACATGGTGGGGTGAATGCCGCGGGTATAGGGGTGAACTCCAGGAAGATCGCTGCTTGAATCTTGGGCATAAAGTGGGTCAAGTTCGACACCACTGGTATTTTTAAAAGCAGATTTACGTTCCCCACTTTTTTTTGTGGCGGGCTTGTAAATCTCATTAAACCAGCTGGCTTTATCTTTTGGTGAATCCACGCCTTTCTTGTACCTAAACTTGGGGTAAATTGGGAGGTCTTAAGC
>JASMKV010000078.1 GCA_030749035.1 Myxococcota bacterium
CGAAGCAGCCAACATCATTGCAGGCAACACCTTCGGTGTGGATGATTATCATGACGGCACCAGTCGAACCATTGGCGCACTTGCCGTCGCGGGCCTTGATGTCAGCTTCACCGCACAAATTTGGTACAACAAAGGCATGGCCTTAGAAATGGCCTCGGTGACCGATGTTTGGAACAACAACAAAATGGCCCGAAAGTCCCAACATTATGTCTCGCCCTTTTACGCGTACGTGCACGCCATCTTAAACGATGGCTCTGTCGGCTCAGCCATTTCGGACTGGCAAATCTCCACCGTGCTCAACGGCGCCTCTTGTGATGGGCCATGCAATGAAACGGAAAATTGCGACGAACGCGATGGTTGGCGCGGCGGCTACCGCTGGAGAAATCCGGTGAGAAGAAACGGTTACAAATGGCGTATTCGTGGCGAATATAATGGCATCGACTATATGCTCATGCATAATATTTTCAACATCTACCATAATGGCAACGTCCAAGGTGAACTGCCACCTATTCCAAGACCCGCAGCCGACGTCAACAGCGACTTGGAAGACCTCATCGAATTTGGTGCCAGCGCGGTCCAAAGTTACGACCCAGACAATGCCTACAATGCAAAAGATATGCATCAACGTTTTTGCGGGCGTTCATTTGCCGACTGGATTGCTCTTGCACGCCAAAACAAGGTTTCTATCCATACCGGCAAAGGTCGTTGGACATGCCCTGCTTCTGGTTCATGCAACATCAGCAGTGACAATGGACACGGTGATGGTGGTGTCGATTTAATCCTGGGCACAAACTCTGGCGAGACCATCAAGGGCAAAGGCGGCAACGATTGCATCTATGGTTTTGGCGGCAATGACACCATTAAAGGTGGGCAAGGTGCTGACGAAATTCATGCCGGCGAAGGCCACGATGACATTTATGGCGAAAGCGCCGGTATCAATTTAGATGGTGAGGCTGACTTGATCTATGCCGGTGCGGGCAACGACTTTGTCAGAGGTGGGCCCGGCTATGATTCCATCTACGGCAACGATGGCAACGATGATCTCGAAGGCGGCTCCGGCTGGGACTATCTCTTTGGCGGCAACGGCAATGACACACTGCGGGGTGAAAGCGGTGACGATTTCCTTGACGGCGGCAATGGCGCCGACGACTTGCGCGCCGGAACCGGAGATGACATTTTGCGTGGCCAGGCCGGCCGGGACAAACTCGATGGCGACTCCGGCGATGACATCCTTTATGGCGACGATGGCAATGACTTTGTGAAAGGTGGCAGCGGCGACGATAAACTTGTCGGTGGCGACGGTGATGATCGCATGTGTGGTAACGGTGGTGATGACAGCATCTACGCACAAGCAGGAAACGACGCGTGCCGTGGCGGTTGGGGCGATGATCAGGAACATCATTGCGAAAGCACAGCCAGCGCATCCAAATGCAGGCAAAGTGCCTTCAACAACTATTAATCGCCAAGGGACACGGGTAAAGACTCAGCCGGCAAAAGGGTCTTGAGCCAGCGCCGAGCATTGGCTAAAAAGAACATCATAAGATGCGTTGCAAGCAACGACGCATCACAAAGATGTGTCATGAACAATACTGCCAATTACGACTTTATCATTTTCCCTGAAGTGGCCAAAGCGCTTGAAATGGGTCTGCCCATTGTCGCGCTGGAGTCCACAATCCTTGCACATGGTATGCCTTACCCGCAAAATCTTGAATTTGCCCAGAAAGCGATCGACTTGGTCCGCCAACATGGCGCAATCCCTGCAACCATTGCCATTCTAGCAGGCCAAGTGCATATCGGTTTGAGCCGTGAAGAAATAAAGACACTCACCACGGCGAACAACGTGCAAAAAACAGCGCTCCGCGACATCCCCTGGAATATCGCACAAAAGCTGAACGGCGCCACCACCGTCTCGGCAACCATGCATTTAGCACATCTGGCGGGCATCAACGTTTTTGCCACCGGTGGCATTGGCGGGGTTCACCGTGATGCCGAAAACACGTTCGACGTATCGCAGGACTTACTCGCCCTTTCGAGTATTCCTATGCTTGTTGTTTCGGCTGGTGCCAAAGCCATTTTAGACCTCCCCAAAACACTTGAGGCGCTTGAGACCCTCGCGGTGACCGTGCTCGGTTATCAAACCAAAGAGTTCCCGGCCTTTTACTCATGCCAATCGGGCCTCTTCCTGGAACAATTTCTCGATTCAGCACAAGCCATCGCCACACTCTACCAAGAACACCGGCGCTTAAACCTGCAAGGCGCGATACTTGTTGCCAATCCTGTCCCTAAAGAAAACGAAATACCGGCACAAGAAATCTCTGAGATGATTGAACAAGCTTTAAAAGCGGCCAAGCAAAGAAATGTTTTTGGTAAAGCCCTGACACC
>JASMKV010000079.1 GCA_030749035.1 Myxococcota bacterium
GGCGGGCGGTGCCTACGGGCTTGTCGTCCAGGCTGGCCATAAAATGCAGGCAATCTTTGTCGAGCCCATCGTATTCTTCCTCTTTTGGGACCGCTTGTTCGACCATGAAGACAACGCGGCGCACCTCGAAACAACGTTCGAGGTCTTCCTGGCTAAGCACGTCCTTTACCGCAACACTTTGAGCTTGTTCACCCGTCATGCCCAAGCGGCTAACGGTTTTTTAAGCTTTTGGCAAGGGGGCTAGTGGCAGCGGTTCTTTAAGATTTGGTAAGCGCGCTTGCTACCATGCAAATCCTTCCAGATGCTGTGGACGACCCCATCGAGGTGATCCATGGTGCGCTGGCTGGTGATCCTTTTGGCGTAGAGCTTGCCTAAAAGAGCGGCTTCGGTGCAATCGGCGGTGCCGAAGATAAAGTGCATATCGGTGCTTGGGTAGTCGTAGACCGCGTTTGGTGAGAGGACGCTTTCGTGGGCCAAATAGTTTGCGGTCCCTGGGGTTTGCGTTGAACAAATATCGCCTTGAGTGCTGGTGGCGAAAGCCGCATCAAATTGTGCGCGTTGGGTGCTGGCATAGCCGCAAGCGTTGTCGGAGGCGACGACCGTGCCGCTGTAATTTGGGTCATTCATGACAATAGGATCGATGTCCAATCGCCCACAGGCATCCGCATGGCCAAATTGATTCCAAAGATTCAAGCATTGGTTTTTCCAGTTGGGCGCCTGGTTTGGAAAACAGCCCTTGGCGATGTTGCCCATCGGTGGTCCACCCGAAAGCAGGGTGAAATCGAAAACCGCGTCCGCGTCCCAGTGGGTTAAACCATAAGCAATTTCGCTGGATCCTCCTGAATTGCCCATGGCACAGAAACCGCCTTGGGAATGGATGTTGGCTTTGATCCATTTGGCCAGCTCCACGTAGCGACAGGCCGGACCCACCAAACCATCACCAGCTTGACCTTGGCCCCACCAGCCATCGGTCCAAGCCCGCTCGACCAGCGTGTAGCCATCAACAAGGAGACGATTCATGGCCATGTGAATTTTGTTGCCGGGGTTGTTCGGGTTGTAGACCCAATTGGTGCCGGTACCACCGGAGCCAAAAATAATGGTGCCGGCCGGCGCGATCCCTGCATCAGGATATTGGATGCGAAGATGAACTTCACTATGGGCGTACCCACCACAGGCCACCGCCAGTTTCTGACAGGCATTGTTGGCGTTGTTAGAAAAGTTGCTCTCGCATGTGCCCAGCTCGATGATGGTTGGGTCGCTGATTTGCGCGGCGTTGCTTGGATTCTGTACTGCAGAAATATCTTCACTCGAAGTCTGATTTTCCTCATGTTCCTGGTCTTGTGGCATATGGCTGAACTGGCCAACACCGCAGGCAGGAAGCAGGATAGAGATGGCGAAGAGGTAAAGCGCGTGCTTTGATTTTGCTCTGGGCGCTTGAATTGCCATGGCGTGTCTCCTTCGTAAAATACTTTTGTTCAATCATGCCTATACAGAGCAAGTAGGGTGCCAAATGGCCTGGTTTTAAGGTCCACAACAGAACTCTAAGTGCCTGTAATATAGCCATTTATGTTGACTCTGGGGGCTGGGATTCTGCCCTTTAAGGGCATTTATGCAGGTCTTGCGCAATTCGTGCGTGATCTGCAAAGCCCACTTTGTGTTTGTGCAAGATTGTTCAATATGTTTGATTTTAAAGATTGATGACTCGTTTGGCGCAAAAGCAGCTGCAAATCCCCATTTCCTTGATTTGGTTTCTTTTCGTTTATGGTGTGTTGGTGGCGACCATCAACACGGCAGACACGTGGAATTTCAATCTTCAGCATATTGGTATCGAAGCGTTAGGGGAGCGAGGAACCTGGTATTTTGAAGGTTCGAGCCATCCGCATCTGCAACCCGAAGGTGATATCTTTGTTTACAAGGGGCATACCTATGCTTGTAAACAGCCGGGGCAATTTGTTTTTGGAGGTGTGGTCTACAGATTATTGCGTGTCTTCGGATTTTCCTATGCGCTTGATTATATACTTACGGCGAGCACCATCACGGCTTTAACCTCGGCGTTTCTGGCGGCACTGATGGCGATGTTTCTCTTTCAGATCGCCAATTATTATTTAAGTCTTAGGCGCTCATTATTGGTGAGCGCTTTAGGTGTTTTTGGCACCACGATATGGCCCTATGCAGGGGTCACACACCATGATCTCTTTGGGACCTTTTTTGCTTTTTTTGGTTTCTACTTGCTTTTCTATGCCCATCGCATGCAAGCGCAGATGGGTGAAATGAAGAAAGCGGCATATATTGCCACTGCGGGTTTTTTATCTTTTTTCACCTTTTTTTCATCTCTTTTGCCTTTTGGTTGTGTCCTGGCCACAGGTGTTTATCTGCTATGTCTGCGTCGATGGACGGGGTGCGTGATATTTCTTTGTGCGGGACTTTTCGCTTTAGCGCCAACCTTACTCTATAATGTTTTTGTTTTTGATGACCTTTTCCATTTCCCCCATGTGATTGGTGGCTACGATGTGGCGTTACCGCGTTGGTCGTGGAGCAATTTCATTGAAAAACTCGATTTTTATTTAATATCACTTACGAATAGTTTTTATATGTTTTCTCCTTTTTTGGTCTTTGCTTTGCTTGGGTTTGTACATTGGCCCAAAGAACACGGGGCTGAACGCGTTGCTTTATTGGCAGCATGTCTTTTGACTTTTGTACATGTTTGCTCGATGCAAACGATTGGTCACGCACAATACGGGCCACGTTATCTCCTGCCGATCATGCCATTTATGACATTAGGGTTGATCGGTTTGTTAGGGACCCAGACTTATACTCATCAATTTTTAGGTGTGCGTAGACGTGTGTGGACGGGGTTGCTTTTGTTTTTAGGAGGGATATCAGTTTGTGTGGCCGGTGTTGGCAGTCTGATGGGTGTGATGTTTAAACCTGTCTATTTGCATCCTTTCCCACTTTATGTCGGTGCACTCTTGGACGGTAAGGCGCCGCAATTCTTATTTGCCCCACTTGGACTTTTGTTTGTTTTGGCGGCAGTGTTCATTGGATGGCGTCAGAAAACATGGGTGAGCTATGATTGAGATGCGCGAAGACGACCGCGAGATATATGAAATCCTTTGCTCTTATTTGAGTGTTGAGCGGCAAGAGCTTTTTGAAAAAGTTTTAGCGGAGCGCACTCGACATATTTGCGCTGTTGTTGAAGATAT
Source organism: Myxococcota bacterium (assembly GCA_030749035.1). GTDB lineage: Bacteria > Myxococcota > XYA12-FULL-58-9 > XYA12-FULL-58-9 > JASMKV01 > JASMKV01. The sequence goes on from JASMKV010000079.1 coordinate 3,204, forward strand.
TTACCAGGAGCATAACGCAGGTGCAATTATGCGCTCATGTGATGGTTTCGGCGTACAAGATGTCCATGTTGTTCAGAATTACAATTTACTCAAAGTTTCAGGATCGATTTCACAAGGGGCACAAAAGTGGCTGTCTCTGAATTATTATAAGGAAAGCGCCGATTGTGCAGAGCAGCTTAAGGCGAGTGGGTATCGGGTTGTGGCGAGTACGCCACATCGCGATGCGGCAACCTTAGACAATCTCGACTTAAGTCGTCCTGTCGCTCTTGTGTTGGGAGGAGAAAAGGATGGTCTGTCTGCAGCATTTATGGATATGGCAGATGACTTTGTGGCGCTTGGGAATGTGGGTTTTTCTGAAAGCTATAATGTCTCAGTCGCAGCAGCGTTGATCCTATCCAATTTGACGCAGCGCTTACGGGCGACGGTACCAGGTTTTGGTCTTGATGAGGCAGAAAAGGAACACTTGAGGGTCTTGTGGGCGCTTAAATCAATCCGTGAAGGCGAAAAGGTTTTGGCGCGTCATATTGGTGCGCAACGAACGCAAGAGGTGATGGAGCGGTTGCAGGTTGATTGACCTTTATTTGAACTTCACGCATGATGATTGACGTCAGGTTTAAGATACGCAGACAGAAAGTTAAGGCTTATGACAGATGCAGAACATGGCGCCAGTTCCTGGGCGAATCCACGACCGAAGTTGAGCTACAAGCTTGTGGTTTTAGGTTCAGGTAAAGCGGCGCAGGCGTTGTGTGAAGAGGCATTACGTTATGATGTCGAGATGGCCTGGATCAGCTCTGACTCCGGTGATGCGGAGGTCTTTTCTGTGTGTACAGCAAAAGGCATCGATTGTTTTTTGGGTTTACCTTCCTTTGTGGGCACCGATTGCTTGGAGCTTGATGGCGAAGCACTTTCTTTTGGCCGGGCGATTCTTGTACCTTCGTTGACTTGGTATTTGCCTAAGATTTCGGGCGTCGTGCAGAAAAATGTACTGACCCCCGATTGTATTAAGGACGATTCGACACTCCCCGAAGAAGTCACGATCAGTGGTTCTGGTCCATCGGCTTGCGCTTTGGCACAGAAATTAACGCTTAAAGGTCTTAAGATTCGTGTGTTGTCGGGCGATGGAGAGATTCTGCACGGTTTCCCTGTCGACGCGGCATGTTTGATTAGAGAAAATCTCGAAAAAGCGGGTGTGGAATTTGTTTTAGGGGCAGAACTTCATTCTGTCGAGTTTCCGAATGATCAAAAAACAACGCTCTTTGTTAAAAAAGAGGGGCAAGAAAAGGAATATGACACAGCGCAACTCATTTGTGCCGACACACCTTTTTTAAAGTTGCCGGCGAGTGAAATAAAAGCAGCCGATCTGAGTTTAAGGGCGCAAGAATTGCTTATTGACGACCATTGGCGCACAACGAACCCAAAGATTTATGCGTTAAACCATGTTCGTCTCTATGCGCAGCAGGAAGAATGGTCTCTGGGGCAAGTTCAGGCCCTGCTTGAAAATCTATTTATGCATCGCAAGCATCGTATTGGCGAATTCCCTGTCCCTTTAAGGGTACCTACGCTTCCTTCACTTTTTGTTTTGGGTGATTCGGGTGGGCGTGGAACAAATGCTGACGAAATAAAGATATTGCGCCAAGAATATCATGAACATGCGGATGTCTTTTCTGAAAATGATGAGGCCGGATTTGTGGAGATCGAGGTCGATACGCAGAGCGGCCATTGTTTAAGTGCAATTCTCGTTGGCCGCCATAGTGAGGAACTCATTGGACAGTTTTGTTTTTTAATGCAGAACAATAGGCCCATCACGCATCTTTTGGATTCGGATTATGCGCAGCCGGGCTATGGCGCTGTTTTAAGATCTTTAGCTTACCAATTAAAACCACAGCGCGAGGTCTGGGGTCGGGTTCAGGATCTCATGAGCAGGATTCCGGGACGATAGAACACTATTCTTTCGTATGACACATGGCCAGTCGAATCCCGTTGAGGACAAGATCGGTTTCAATGCTGTTGAAAAGTCCGCTTTCTTTAAAAAGGTACGCAAAGCCACCGGTTGCAATGACAAATGGTGCATCAGCGTTAAAAGCTTCATGGCGAATACGCTCTAAGACTTCTTTGACCATGCCTAAATTGCTAAAATAGACGCCTGACTGGATGGAGGAGATGGTGTCTTGCCCAATGACATGTTCTTTCTTGATGATTTCGACGGGAGGAAGTTTTGCCGTGCGGTCTTCTAAGGCTTCCATACCAATCCGGAGTCCGGGTGCAATAACACCACCTAAATATTCACGCTGGGCACTTACGGCACAGAATGTTGTGGCTGTGCCAAAATCGACAATCACAAGATTTCTGTTTGGAACCATGTGGCATGCGGCAATCGCATTAGCGATGCGGTCGGCACCAACATCTTTAGGGTTGTGGTAGGAAACTTTTAGTCCAGATTTTGTCTCGGCATTTAATTCGAAAGGGCTCCGGTCAAAATATTTTTTACAGGCAGAGCGTGTCGAGTAAATGGCGTCAGGAACAACGGAGCACAAACCTATGGCTTCAATGGCATCTGGGTCGATGCTGTTTTCACGCAAGACTGCTTTTAAGAAAAGTCCAATCTCATCAGACGAAGCACGCACTTGGGAGGGTTTTCTAAAGCGCAATACAAGTTTTTCGCCTTTAAATACGCCACCATAGATATGCGTGTTGCCGATGTCGAGACAGAGTATCATTGTGTGCTCTCTTTCTGGCGCATGCTCAGCAGGGCTTGTTCAAGGACGAGCGCGAGTTCGGGCGCATCCTTTGCC
>JASMKV010000080.1 GCA_030749035.1 Myxococcota bacterium
CACCGCAAGAACGGTGCGGTTGATGCCTAAATCGAGGGCGGGCAGAGATGTGCCCATCTCTCCTGCCTCATCACCCCGATCTTCTGTATCGCCCAATCCCAGAGAACCAAGGCTGTTGATGCCCCAGCACTTCAAGCGACCGTCATCTAAACGCGCACAGCTGCGCTTGCCTCTGCCCGTTACAATCTGCTCAACCTGTGCCGGGTAGCCCGCAGAACAAATCACCGCACAATTTACGCAAGTGCCATGGGTTGGTGTGGACCCCGCATCATCGCAAGCTTCCCCCGCATTGCTCTCAACAATACCATTGTTACAATAGGATGTTTCGCCAGCGACACTCTGACACTGATAGTTACAAACGCTGCAAGACGTCTCCCCATAATCACAGGCTTCGGTTGTTGTATTGCCATCGTCACAGGCCTCTTCCTCAGCGAAGATAAAGCCATCACCGCAAACATTGACCACGCAGGCGTTTAAACAGGCGTCTTCATTGCTCTGATTACCATCATCACAAACTTCTTCCCCAGCGAAGATGAAGCCGTCACCGCAAACATTGACCACACAGGTGTTTAAACAGGCGTCTTCATTGCTCTGATTACCATCATCACAAACTTCTTCCCCGGCAAGGATAAATCCATCGCCACAAACATTATGCTTAAGCGGATCAACGCAATGTCCAGCAACACACATGCCCTTTTCTAAATCCGGCCATCTGCTGAGGATCTCGCAATCGGAGTGGCTATCACACTGGAATCCGCGAAACAGAAAACCACTTCGACAAGCAGCTGTCCCTAAAAGCGCGCATATCAGCAATAAAATGAAACACCGCATCAAAACTCCCACATCCACCACAAACCAAGGGTTAGGCCCGCACTCACACCCGTTGCCACACTCGATAAATAATGTCGATCATCAGCCGTGAGCGCCTGATCTCTTAAGCTTACCGCGTTTCCCGCACTCCCTGATGTATCGCGTATCTTTTGGTTCAAGCGTTTGGCTTCGGCATAATAGTAGGCCCACATTCCAGTGGCTGCCAACGTCATTCCTGTCATGCTCCATAAAACAATCTGCCGAAATCGTTTTTGTCCTGCAGCAGGTTCCGGCTGCGACACATCAAGAAAGGCACCCTCAGCACCTTGTTCGGCAAAGAGATCGGCCACTGCGCTTTTGATCGCATCGGCAAAAAAACGTTCATCGGCTTCGACTTTCGCCTGACCACGACCCTCAACCTTCTGAATGCGCGTATTGAGCAACTTAAGGGTGATAATAACCTGATTGCCCAGTTGCGACACAGAGCCAATCAATAAGTGATCTACCCCCAATGCCCCACCAATTTCCGCAGCGCATGCTATATCGTCACAACCCATGACACTTTTTATTTTTTCTCTTTTGAGCATGGCGTAGATATCGGAAACACTGATGACCTGGTAACGCTTATTCCGGCTTACTGCTGCCTGCAGGAGTTCATCCAAAATACTGACGGTTTCCGGCGCCACGCGCTTTGGCGTCAGTGGCATGACCGCCAGATCGATGATTTCTGCGGCTGGTTCTTGTGCCTTAAGCGGCTCCTGCGCTTTAAGCACAGGTATCCCACAAAAAAACACAAAGCTTAGAACAAGACCACGCATGCCCTTAAGTAAATGCTATGACTCAGCAGAGGTCAAGAGAAACGGCCCTTGCGCGGAATTCTTTAAGCAACTGAAATCACCTCGCCTGAGGACGAGATGGACGGATTCATGAATTGATAGAGCGAAGCAAACTCAATGGCATGCTCTTTCGAAAAGTTTTCAACGAACTCTTGCGCGCCCCCAAAAGACTCCGCCAGCAGTGCAAGCTCTCTTTCGTCACCTTGCGCCGAACGTAAAATCACCATCGCAGCCTGCTGGTCTTTGCGGCTCACCGCACCGGAACCGTCAAGCAGGTTTTCGAGCATACGGCGCTTTGTCTCCGTAGACGCACGGCTTAAAACATCGGCAGGGTCTTCTACACCAGCGTGGCGGTTTTCATTCAAGAGCATCTCACGGGTTTCGTGACGGCGGCTGGCCTCCTCTCCCGCACCACTGAAGGGCTTTGCAATAAAACGACTTAGACCAGCAAGCGCTCCACCCATCCAACTTAAAAGAGTTCCAAGTCCTTTGAGGATCCCCCCAAAAATAAGACCGAAAAAGCCACCGACTTTTTCGACCGGATTGCCCTGCAGCATTTCATTTCCCGCATCGAGCAAAACGTCTCCGCCGCGCTCAATGTTCTGCCCAACAATATTGCCAATGATATAGCTCGTACCACCAACAATGGTGTTGATAGAGGCACCTACCACCTGTGCTCCACCAGCCACAAC
>JASMKV010000081.1 GCA_030749035.1 Myxococcota bacterium
TTGATCCATCGCGCTAAAAATACGCTCGACTTGTACGGCACGCATGATTTCCTCAGCGATGGTTTTCATGATGGCGACATCACTTTCGTCGAAAGGATGGTTGTTTTTCCTATCTGCCACAAGTACGCCGCGTAAATGCTGTCCCTCTTCTACAGGAACGCCGACAAAATCACTGATACTTTCGGGACGACTATAATAGACAACGCCAGGATGTCCGTTTTTGAGATTGGTTAAAAGCAACGGCTCACGGCGTTTAATAATTGCGCCGATGAAGCCCTCACCGGCAGTAATGGATTTCTCGCTAACATGATCAGAGGAAGAACGCAGTTCTTTCACTTTTAAAAATCGGTCGTTTGTATCCATCCACAAAAGCGCCACGGTATAGGGCTGGAGTGCTCTTTCTGCTACGGCAAGTACATTATAGAGAGACTCGTGAATGGCCTGTAGTGAGCTGACAGTTCGTCGGCGCTTGAGGTCTTCACGGCTCAAATCACGGCTTTCCAAGCTTAAAGCAGATGTCAGGCGAAAATCTTGCGCTTCAGAATTTAGACCTTCGATGTGGTTAGAGATCTCGTTAAGCATTTGATTTTTTCTTGATGCAACCTCGGTTCGAAGAAAAATATTATAAAGAAAGGCGAAGAGTAGGGTAAATGAGGCATGGGAAAGAAAAAGTTTGAGTCCACCGCTATCGGGTTGGAAATAGAGAATTCCGCCCTCGCTCAAAATAATGAGGCTGATAAAATAGATGGACACAGGAATGCTGTGAAAGGCGACAAGAAAAGCGACCAGCGCGTAAAGCAAGGGATAAAAGAGCGCTTGGGGCCCACCACTCATTTCAATGAGTACAAATGCAGCGGCGATAAAAAGTGTTCCCAGTTCAAGGTTTGACCAAAATAAAATATTTTTTGGAGCGCGGTTTGAACGTCCAAAGCGCTCAAAAAGCCGAACGACTAAAAGTGCACTTAAACCACCTAAAGCAATAATTTGAAGCGCTGAGCCGTCACCAATATTTCTGAAAGTGCCTATGACACAAAGCGCTAAGGCAATAAATGCAATGATAAATCCGGCCGCAGAACGAAGGGTCCATAGGAGACCATAGGACACCCACCTGACAATGAGCTGGGTTTGTTCTTGCGTCAATATTCGCGGGCGTCGCGCACTGCCCGTCGGCATTCGACTGTTCACACTTTTTTCATCCTACAGGCAGACGCACAAAACAAGTAAGAAGAATGCCAAGGCGAACGAAGTTTAAGGGATTAATTTTTAACGTTTTCTGTCAACTTTTTTGCAACTATTTTTTTGAGCCCCATTCTTGCTGGCTTATAGGAAACGGTGTGGTGATTTTTTTTATCTGAATTGTGGGACGCTCTTTAAAAAAACGTACTTTTTTAGATCTTTGCAGCATGACTTCAATCTTCTTGAGGCTTGGGCTTTACATTAGCTCTAAAAGCTGTTCATAAGCAGCGCATGAAAAGATTTAGTTTGATGACATTATGGGTATGGTTTTTTTCATTTAATGCTCTCGCACAAGGCCCAGCAATGGGCCCGGGAATGGCACCACCACCGCAAGTCGAATTGAGCAAAGAGAAAGTAAAGCGCCTTTTAAGCGTTTTACCTAAGATTGCGCAGGAAAGTGCGGCCATGCAAAAAGCGAGCAATGAAATGCTGCTTAAAGATCCAACGCAGGCCAAAGCACAGATGGAGAAAGTCAAAGCCCTTTTTCAAAAGCATGGCTATTCCTTTGAGGATTTTTCAGCAGAAATGTCCGCCTTGATGGCAACTTATTGGGTACTCAACCCCAAAGCCTACGAAAAGGAACTCTCTGCGGCAAATAACCCCGAATATCAAAAAATCATGAATGACCCGAATATTCCGCAGGAACAGAAAAAGATGATGCAGACCCAATTTAAAATGCTGCAGGAGAATCAAGGCGCATTTTTAAAGCAATTGGGCTCGATGGTTTCTGAAGGCAATCGACGCGCCGTCAAACCCTTTATGGCGGACATTGAGAAGTTGATGAAGTCGCTCTCAAAACAAAGTCGCGCTTGGTAAAACGCCTATAAAACAAAGATTTAGATCTTGACACACCGCGTCATCGACGGGTAAAGTGTCGTATGACACATTGCGTCAATTTATTTGGGGATATTTAAAAACAGGAAGTGTGGTTATTATGAAAGAAAAAACACAGGAATTTAAGAAGCAATTCAATGAGTTATGGAAACAAACCATAACACAACTGGATGATATCAAGGATGTGGTTTTACGCTCAACAGACAAATTAGAGAAGTTTGATTTGGAGATGGAACGGCTTCGACTCGAGCGTGACAAGCTGCTCAAGAGCTTGGGAGAGCAGACTTTACGTTGGTTAGAGCAATCAAAAGATCTTCCGATTCCGCCTATGGTGCGACGCACCTTAAATCGTCTCAATGTCGTGGCTGAAGGGCTTACTGAAAAGTCGAAAAAGGCGAAAAAGGCGAAAACAAAGGCTCCAGCGAAGAAAAAAGCAGCTAAAAAGCCAGCGACAAAGAAAGCACCAGCCAAAAAGAAGGTTGCTAAAAAGACCGCCAAGAAAACAACGAAGAAAAAAACGACTAAAAAAACGGTTGCCAAAAAATCTTCAGCGGCATAAGGCAACGGCCAATTCTGATGTGGGGCTGTAGCTCAGCTGGGAGAGCGCATGGATGGCATTCATGAGGTCGACGGTTCGATCCCGTTCAGCTCCACCAAATCTTCCTGGCTCACGACTCTAAGCATATTTCTTCCGCAGTGATCTCTGCGCATCCCGTTTTGAACGCTTAAGGCGCTCATCTGCGCACTCCAAGGTCCACTTGCAGGCAGCATTTTTTATTTCAATCAAAAGATTAGCCTAATCATCAAAGCCACTTAAGCGGGTTTGGGTGTTTTGGCACTGGTTTTGCTCTGTGACTTTGAACCAAGCCGTATAGCTAAGAAAGGAATAGAGTATGAAAAGGTTATTTTGGTGTAGCGTTGTTTTCTTGTGTGGCGGAAGTTTGGCCTGCGCATCGTTTGCCGATTCGAATTTATCAGGAGAGCAGACTTCGATGGCGCATGAAGATTTAGGTGTGCGGGGTATTGCCAGGAAGCGTTGTGCTCCTGCACAAAAGTTTGGCCTCCCAAAGCAACGAAGAGTCCAGGAGATGGCTTGTGAAGGTCGCAAAGAGCATAAAGAATCGATCGATTTGGATTTGAACGTGGTGGCGGGTTCCTTTGGTAGCCTCTTTCGCTCGGTCAATTTGGATGCGGGTAAAAAGATGCCGGTGGGGGATAAAGATTTTGAGCGCCTTGAGCGCTTGATGTGTCCAGACCCTGCACAATGTCAGCCAGGACCTGTACGCTATTGGGATAAGCCACAATATGGTCGCTTTGCTTTTGAACAGCCCTTAGCGAATAAGTGGGTGCTCGAGGAGTTGTCTTTAAGAAATTTTCCAGTGCAGTGGAACCTTTTTGGAACGCCCGCATTTCTGTCAAACTCATGCCAGGGTTGTTTGGTGGAGATGCCCAACAGAGATGTGCACGTCGCGCGGGAATTGCAAATCTCCGCAGAAGATCCACGTAACCCAACGGGGCAAGATGTGGCTTGTGGTTGCGATAAGGATGCGTGGTATTATGATATACCGGCCAACGTTTCGGGGGGCGATGTCACTTGGCTGACTTATCTTGAGGATATGCTGATGGATGCCTTGGCGATCTTCCCTGAGGGGTCGGATTTTCGCTTAGGCCTTTGGAATGAACCAGATACACAGCATTGGAATGGCAATCAGCGACAATTTGCGCAGATGTGGTGTACATCGTTGGAGCATCTGCATGATGTGCTCAGTGCGCAAGGGCGTCAGGATGTTCTTTTGGGCGGCCCAGATGTCTCGTCGTGGGCAGGCAGTATTAGAAATGATGCCGAGCCTTTGCTTGAGGAGTTGCTCACGCGTTGTTCTGATTTTGCGGATTACGTCACCTACCATCATTATTCTGAGCCAGGTCGATATCTTTTCGAGGACTCTGTAGAAACCCTAAGGCAGTGGGCCGATAAGGATATTCCTGTCGATGTTGGCGAATATGCAAGTAGTCTGGGGCACGGAGCACGAGCGGTCAGT
>JASMKV010000082.1 GCA_030749035.1 Myxococcota bacterium
CAATACATCCGAAAAGATGGAGGCATGCAGATGACCTTGGTCACACTCCATGAAGATAGAACCTGTTTGCTCGACCATGCCGTAATAATTCACAACCTGCTTGAGGCCACATACTTGCTGAAGCGATTCTTTAAAGGCTTCATTCGTGACGGATTCTTCGACAAGTTTTTTCCAGCCGCCGCCATGAATCAGTGTGCCTTTTTTGAGTGAAAGGGTTTTCCCGGCACTCAAAAGCGCTTTGTGGAAATATGCCCAAACCATATACGTAAACCCAAAGAGTAAGACATCCTGATCTTGATATTGCGCACAAAATGATTCGACAGCATCTAAATCCAGACGCATCTCCTCATCCAGGGCATAAACCACCTTGTTGCCAAACATGGAAAAGCCTAAAATCCCAGCGCCCCTCGCGGAAAACATGCTGCGGTCCTTAAGCACGGCCGGTGAATCAATCACCAACATCGGCATGCGCTTATCGCCTAAGTAATTGGCCACTATTTTTGTCAGCACCTTGGTCTGATTGGCGGCATTCGTTTTATCGAGATAAATTTTAGAGACACGCTGATCACTGGTGCCTGAGGACGTCATGGTCTTCACCGTCTCTTCCGCCCCGACACTTCTTAAATCATATTCTTTAAACAGCCTCACCGGCAGAAACGGTATGTCTTCTGGGCGCATTTTTTTACCCTGAACGTAGCCAAGTGTGTTCATCAGCCTGCGATACGCCCCGCAGCTTTGATAATGGTGCTCGGTTAAACCATGTAAAGCATCATGATAAAGCAAGCTCTTTTGCTCTTTGTCTAAAGCGTAGGGTGACGTGTTGATGATGGATTCAAGTTCAAACATAACTTACCCGCAACGCTTCTCAAGTTCAGCATAAAGGATTTTTCCGGCATCGTTGCGCGGGATCCTATCAATCGTCACACAAGAAAAGCCTTGTCTGTTTATATGCATCGTGTCGGCAACATATGCACTGATCGCCTCTTTGTCTTGTGCTTTTGTCGTATAAATTCGCATCGCATCGTCGTCCCCAGCACAGACACAATCCCAGCCTTGTTGACTCAAAAGCCCCTCCACCTCATCAAGATTGACCCTGTTGCCAAAGAGCTTCAAAAAACGTTTTTTCCTGCCGACAATATAATAAAATCCATCAGCATCACGCCTGGCCAAATCACCGGTATGCAGCACACCCATGTTCTCATCACCTTTATTGAGATCATGAAAGGACCCTGCATAACCCATTGTCACATTAGGCCCCTTATACACAAGTTCCCCAACGGTCTCACTTTGCGTGATTGCCTGACCTGCTTCATCCTCTAAGCCAAACTCGCCTCCGGGTATAGCTCGGCCAACACTACCGATTTTATCACCGGCGTCTTGCCAAGGGACAAAGGACATTCTTGCGGTTGCTTCACTCTGACCATACATCGTGTAAAACTTCATGCCTTTGCTGGCACAGAGCTCAACGAAGTGCGTTGTCAGTTCAGGATCCAGCTTGCCTCCTGCCTGGGTCATGTATTTAAGCGCTGGCACATCTTGCTTTTCAAAACGTAATTTCTTCAACATCTCAAAGATATAGGGCACACCACCAAAAGAGGTTACATCCTCAGCTTTCAGCCTTTCCCAAAAACGTTTTTCCATCAGCGACGCTTCATTGAGTACAATCGCTGCCCCCATGAGCAAATGGCTGTGGATAATTGAAAGCCCATAGGTATATTGCATCGGCATTGTGGTGATGGCGCGTTCATCACGCGTGATGCCAAGATATTGCGCAATCGCTGAGGCATTCGAATCAATGTTTTGATGTGATTGGCGCACCAACTTGGGGCTTCCGGTGCTGCCTGAGGTCGTCAAAAGTAAGGCCAGGTCATCATGGAGCGTATAATCAATCGCAAAGTCGGTTTTCGACAAAACATAATTAGCGCAAGCATCAATCTCTTTGCCTTGCACCTCTTTTGCCGCACTGCTTTTGGGTGCATAAATATATTGCGGACAAAACCGTGAACAAAGACTTTGAAGAAGGCTTTGGTCGATGTTTTCATCGAGAAGAAAAGCAACCGAACCTGAGCGCATCACTCCGACATAAGCGCTAAGGGACTCAATGTTGTTTTTGCACAAGATAAAAACAAGTGAACGCTCGGCGATGTTCTGAGCAAGACCTTCTGCGCGACTCAATAATTCTTCATAGGTTATTTTTTGACCACACGGTGTGAGGACAGCGACATTCTGAGCATGCTCTTCAAGTTGATTAAAAAAACTCATGCCAAACCTCAAACACCTATCAGAAAAAATGCGCGTACACCGCAACCAAAACTAACGGCAATCCACTTTTCGAACACACTCTCTCGTCAACGAATCTTAGGTTTTCAAATAAACGATAGCGCTGCTTGCCAGGCTAAGCCTCAAAAGCGATTTCATATTTCGCGAGCAACTCCATACCCTTCTTGTAAGAACTAAAATCGATGATGTCATCCATTTCCATCGATATTTCAAAAGCATCTTCCAGTTCTGCGATTAAACCCATATGACCTATCGAGTCCCACTCGGGGATTGTGTTGTATTCAAGACTCTCGCCCAAAATAGTTTCCTCAATAGAAAAGCTCTCCATAAATGCCTTGTTGTATTTTTCTTTATTACTCATAATATGCGATGTCTCTTTGATGGTTTTTTAAAAACGTCATTAAACGAAGTCTTCTGCCGTGAAAATATCCTGTGCTCTGGACGGATTAAAAATAGATTGTCCTTCGCTGCTCATATACTTCGTAATAAATTCCTTATTCTCGCCTGCCAGACAAAGGGGGCTATGCTCTTTGAAGTGCTTGATTTTGAAACCGTATTCAGAAATTTCTTTAAGCGACTGTTCAAAAACATTACCTATTTTAACATGCACATAGGGACAGACCAGCACGTCGCCCAGCGGTGTAATATATAAACGATTCACCGTGTTGCAGCCTAAGACCTGCTCATAATTTTTATCAAAAGGGTTCCAGATATTCCGCAAAATATTCTTGTGTTTCTTTCTTAATGCGATAAGTCGAGCCTTATCTTTTTCATCAACAATAACTTCCGCCATCTTATCAAGCTTGAGCCACATACCAGAAGGAACCGCCACGTTAAGCAGGGTCGTATAATCTTGATCGTCCGAATACTGGCAAAGCATCTCAATATCTTCAGAGAAGGCATTATAATGTCCCACGGTAATGTTGAGGTACGGATCCATGCCTTGATTCTGCACGTGCTTCAACGCATCCATCGCCCGCCGCCACGATTCTTTGCGGCCTCTTATCTTGTCATGAGTCCCCTCATCAAAGCTATCGATGCTGACAGAAACACGGCTGACCTTAGCTTCCGCGAGCCTCTTCGCCATAGCCTCGTCTAAGAAATAACCGTTGGTGGTGAGGTAGAAATAGAAACGCTCGGGCCTAATCGCTTCTAACGCATCGAAAAGGTAGTCAGGTCGTAAAAGGAGTTCTCCACCCTGGAGATCAAACTCAAACATACCAAGCTCATCGGCTTGATCCGCAACGCTACGCACCATATCGAGAGGCAAGGTGTCCTTGGCGTGATCACCAATCGGTGAGTTCGTAAAACAGTAATCACATGTGAGGTTACATGCATTGTTGAGATTTAAATCAATGCCCCTTTGCTTCGTTCCGATTTCCCCATTGTTCTTACGCACATAGTCGTGAAAACTCTTTAACTTTTGCAAAAGCTGGGGTTTGTCCAATAACGAAGACATGACGCACATTCTCCTCTGACTTCAAAATTAATCAAGAAATCAACGCTTTTCTAAGCCAAAAAATGAGTTTTGTTAAGCATTTATCGACCCATATCCGGCCTTTTAGAGAAGCTCCAAAAGCCCACCTGACATCCAATACCACACGCCCCATCGTCGGTATTCTGCGAATATTGAGAAATTTTGATGAAAAGATGGTCAACCAAACTTACTGGAATTTCTCATCATTCCTGCGCAAAAGCCTTTGTGGAGACTTATTTAAAATACTTCAGCATACGCTTCTTAGAAACCTGGTAATCCTTTTCCCTGAGACTCAAGAAGATGCCCTCAGCTGTCTTTAATGTAGGGCAATATCCTATTTTCTCATTGAATTGGATCAGACGCTCGTTGTTGCCTTTGATAAAGATTTGAACTTCCTCGACACCAATGTGCTCAAAGGCCACATCCAATTGCGACATCACAAGTGCATAACCCAGCAGAACATGCCTTACCCCTGAAGCACCAATATAACCACCGACCTCTACTTTTTGTTGTTTATAGAGAGGGCCATCACCTTTGACATTCGAATAGCCGGCGCGTTGCCCCTGACACCAAACAACCCAATGCGCCTGGTCCTCACGATCAATAATCGACTGATACCATTGTCTTTGCCGTTGTGGCGTGATGAAGGATGTATCCAGCATATTTTTATTGATCTCTGGGGAATTGCGCCAACGCCGCAAAGCCGGTAAATCCCAAGGCCCTATCGGACGAAGCTCAATACCGTAAAAACGAAATGTCTTTTTTGCTATATCTTTCGCCTCTTCCAATCTTGTCTCACTTTGTCTAAACGTACCGGAGCACCAGAGCATATCTGGACTTCATATTGGCAGGATGTTAATCCTTTTCAACCGGTTATGCGATTTTTTTGCACGGACCAACAAGGCCATGTGAAACTAAAGCCATAAATGGAAGCAATTTCATCATGTTTCTCGTATACGCACCGCCCAGCCCAGATCGCCCTCTGGATGGACCTGGTTTAAGGACAACGCAAGAATGCCCACTGCCGTGAAGAAATGCGCTCTACGACTTGATGCGAATATCCACATGGGCACCGGACATCTCATGCGCAGCCTGACGCTGGCTGATGAACTGACCGCCTGTGGAGTTGAATGCCATTTTTTAAGCATCGCCCTTGAAGAAAAGCTGCGCGAAATCCTAAAAAGCAAAGGCCATACGCTGCACGACATTGGTGATGACACAGATGTCTTAGAAGCCTTAGAAGCCCTAGAAGCCGATTGGCTGATTGTCGATCATTATGGTCTCGACGCGACATTTGAGACAAAGTGCCGGCAACACGCTAAGCATATTTTTGTGATTGACGATTTGGCCAATCGCCACCACGATTGTGATATCTTACTCGACCAAAACCCCTTAAAAACGCCTGCAGACTACGTGCCTTGGGTTGGACCTCAATGTCAGCTGCTGCTTGGTGCAGACCACGCACTTCTTAGGGCGGAATTCCGACCACTGCGCCAGAATGGCCCGTATGAGTGGCAAAAAGGACTCATTTGTTTTGGCGGTGCCGATCCTGACAATGTTCTGCTGCGCATTCTTACCGCTTTGGAGCAGGACGAGCTCAATACAAAAATCGCATGGACCGGCATCGCCGGCATGACCAATCCCCACTGGCAAGCATTGCAGGACTTCTGCGCAACAAGTCGGCTCAATGTGAGCCTGCTCAAGCATTCGGATCAAATCGGCCAACTCCTTTCAACCCATGATTTTGCGATTGGCGCGACTGGCGGCATGCTCTGGGAACGCATGTGTATTGGTATTCCAACCCTGGCCATTGCCATCGCCGAGAATCAACGCCCCGGACTTGATCTGCTTAAGCATTTCGATCTGGCCGTCACCCTCGAAGTCGATGCGATTTCTTCTCCTGCCTTGACGCAAAGTCTCGAACGCGTCCGCCAAAATGCCTCCACCTATCGACAACGCAATCAAGACATGCTTGATGGCATGGGTGCGAGCCGAACTGTCCGAACCATGCTGGAACGAGCGTGAACATTATCAATCTAAGAGAGAAAAACTTCTCCTATCATTGCGGGATAAGAGAAATCGCACTACGCTGCGTGAGCAAGAATTCAAAAAAACGGGAAATTCGTCGATAGAGCAGACAAGATGGCTTCAGGGAAAATTGGCAACATAAACATTGGCTTGAGAGAGAAGCCCTTTATCATTGCGGAAATGTCCGGCAACCATAATCAATCCTTAGAGCGCGCCTTTGAGATTGTCGAGGCAGCTGCCAAAGCCGGTGCCCATGCCCTGAAACTGCAAACCTATACCGCCGACACCATTACCCTCGATATTAAAGAGGGGGATTTTGTGATCTCCGAAGAAAACAATCTCTGGCAAGGACAATCCCTCTACGAGCTCTATCAAAAAGCCTATACCCCGTGGGAATGGCATGAACCCATCATGGATAAGGCAAGGCAGCTTGGTCTGATATGCTTTTCTTCCCCCTTTGACGAAAGTGCCGTCGACTTCCTGGAGACCCTAAACGTTCCCGCGTACAAAATCGCCTCTTTCGAAAACACCGATATCCCCCTGATTCGAAAAGTTGCAGCGACCGGTAAGCCGATGATTATGTCGACAGGGATGGCCACTCTTGAGGAACTTAGTGAAAGCATCAGTGCGGCAAAGCACGTCGGCTGCGAAGAGATTATTCTTTTAAAGTGCACCAGCACCTATCCTGCCTCGCCCGAAAACAGCAATGTTCTAACGATCCCGGATATGCGTGAACGCTTTAATTGCGAAGTGGGGCTTTCCGATCACACGATGGGTATTGGCACTGCCATCGCAGCAGTCGCCCACGGTGCTACGGTCATTGAAAAGCATTTTACATTAAACCGGAATGATGGTGGCGTCGACAGCGCCTTTTCTATTGAGCCAAATGAACTCGCGGCCCTGGTTGAAGAAACCGAGCGCGCATGGCACGCCTTAGGCAGCGTCTCTTATGGTCCAACCAAAGCCGAGGAAGAATCCGTCAAGGGCAGGCGCTCTCTTTATATTGCCCAAGACATCAAAGCTGGTGATGTACTGAATAAAGAGAATCTTCGTTGTGTTCGGCCCGGTCACGGCCTTGCACCAAAACATTACGAGCAAGTCCTGGGCAAAAAAGTCATCCGGGATCTCAAAAAAGGCACCCCCATGAATTGGGATTTGGTTTAAAGACAATAGCTCGAAAATGAAAATCACCCACTTTAATAACTCATTCATTGGCATTCAGGAAAGCGACACCATACTGGTTTGTGATCCTTGGGTGGGGACAAGTAACTATGGTGGATGGCTCTCCTACCCCATCATGTCCGATGGCCCAGAACTTTTACGTCAAATTAAACCGACACACATTTATATTTCTCATATCCATCAGGACCATCTCGATTTCAATATGCTCAAAAATGGAATTGATTCCCACACCCCGGTGTACATCAAAGCCTATGCCGACGGTCTGCTTTGCCGGCGGCTTAAAAGTTTAGGGCTTGAAAATGTTATCGAACTTGAGCCGTGGACGGCCACTCGTCTCTCGGATGATTTAGAGATCAGTATTATACCAACCGACGCCACAAACAGCGATAACTTAGAAGATGCGATTGATTACGATATCGACACATCCATCCTCATACGCTCGATGCACGACGACACTCTTTTTTACAACAATGTTGATAGCCCCATGACCCTTAAAGGATTCGAGGCGGTTCGTGACTACGTAAAGACGCAAACGCCTACCGGAATAATAGATATCACTTGCATCTCTGCTGGCGCAGCGTCTGAATACCCCCACTGCTTTTTCAATGTTGATAGAGAAGTAGAGAAAGAAAGAATTGTCAGTGCCTCGTTAGAAAAGTTGTCTAAACAACTCGACATTCTGAAACCGAACATTTATTTTTTCGCCGGTGGAACATACATTATTCCGGGAAAATATGCGGCTCTCAATAAATTCATTGCCCAGCCAACAATGAAGCAAATTCGTGAGTTTTTGCAAAAAAACGATTCTCAAACCAAAATCGCCGAACTCGAAGGTGGAGGTACCTTAGAAAATAATGACGGAATTTGGACCCAAGGACATGACCCTCGTTGCCCACCTGCACCAACCAAATCCGAGGCGATTGAGCAACATCAAAATCTCATTTTCGACTACCACCAGGACGCACCACTCTATCAAGATGCTGCTGCATTGGATGACCTTTTTCTTCGCGCCCGGGAAAAATACTTTAACAAACTGGAGGCCACATCCACGCAGATAAAATGGTCGGTCACCTTTAATCTATACGAAGAACTGCAACTCGACTCCCATTGTCGCATTGATAAGAGCTGCACGCCCTGCCATCAATTTGTCCTGGCGAAAGAGTCAGACCAAGCCCCACCCTATACGTTGATCTGCCATCTGGACCGACAGCTTTTTATTGGCTTATTGCAGCGCAAATATATTTGGAATTTGGCTGTTTCAGGCTCGGTCATACTTTATGAACGCCAGCCCAATGTTTTCCTGCCCACCATTCCTTTCTCTCTGAATTACCTCGCCGCTTAAGAGAGAAAAGTGTCTTTTTAAGTGCCTATGTCGCACTACGCTGATGTACTTTCACGCCAAGAAAGAGACTCTAAAGCCCTTGCTCCCCTTAAACAGTACCGTTATAGTCCCGAAAAATTAGTCTTCGTTATTCTAAGGAGTTAGATCATTATGGACGTTATGAATATTGTTGAATCGTTATTTCGCTGGGCCCACGTTGTCGCCGGCATCACCTGGATAGGCTTGCTGTATTTTTTCAACTGGGTCAATTCGGCCTTCGCACCCACCATGGATGCCGAAACCAAGCAAAAAGTCGTCCCCGAACTTTTACCGCGAACCCTCTACTGGTTTCGCTGGGGAGCGGCCTTTACATGGTTTACCGGTGTATTCTTGCTCCTTATCGTCTATTATCATTCTAAAATCGCTTTCGAAGGCGGCGTGGCCAATTGGACAAGTGGTGCTTTGGTGATGGTTGTTCTAACCTTCGCTGGCGTACATATTTATGATTTGCTTTACAAAAAGTTGAAGAATCCACAGGTCGGCTTTGTCCTGGGTGTCCTTGCTTCAGCAGGAATGCTTTGCGCCTATCAAAATTGGGCCGGATTTAGCTTCCGCGGCTATGCCATTCACTTAGGCGTGTTTTTTGGTACCTGTATGGCCTTTAATGTCTGGTTTCGTATTTGGCCTGCCCAGCAAAAAATCATCACCGCGATTAAGAACGGTGAAAAGCCTGATGCGGATTTGGCTGCTCTTGCTGGACTTCGCTCCAAGCACAACACCTATATGTCGGTACCGCTTGTGTTCCTCATGATTTCACAGCACGCCACATGGGCAGCAAGCTGGGTGCATTTGAGCGCTATCGTGCTTGTTGGATGGTTGATCTGCTTTTGGCTCTACAAAAAGGCTAAAACCGTACCTGGTTTCTAAAAACGTTTTAACTCTTCGAGAAAGGCCCCGTTTTAAGCGGGGCTTTTTTTGTCATGCGCCAAGAAGACATCATTATTGTTAGCGGCCTACCCCGCTCTGGCACCTCACTCATGATGCAGCTTTTGCAAGCAGGCGGGATCCCGCTTGTCTG
>JASMKV010000083.1 GCA_030749035.1 Myxococcota bacterium
TGTGAAGGTCATTTATGATGGTTTCGGTTCCTTACGCACCGATGATAAGTTGTTCACCTACATGAAAAAGCACGGTGTGCAAGTTCGCGAGTATGGCAGGCCGGTTGAGTTTTGGGATTGGAATGACCGCTGGCATGAAAAAATCATGGTGACCGATTCAAGTCGTGCCATCGTCGGCGGGATGAACATCGCTGATGAATATGCCAAGGGTTCGTCCCTGGAGTCCTTGCTCGCTTTAGCCAAGCGTGGATCGGAAGCGTGGCGGGACACGGATTTACTTGTCGAGGGCCCCAGTGCGCAGCTTGCTTTACAGGGTTTTGCCTCGAACTGGCGGGATCTGTGTGGGGAGTTTTCTGCTGACGAAACCCGTCGCCTTTTTGCTGAGTGTCCTCGGTATGACGAAAATGCATCTGTACGCTTCGTCCAGCATCGGCCTGAGGAAGACGGTGACGATAACACCTCGCGTCTGCTTATCCACGCGCTCAATACAGCAACCGAAAGCGTGCTTCTGGAAAACGCTTATTTTGTGCCACCCAAAGGTTTACGTGAGGCGCTGATGAACGCGGCCAGGCGTGGTGTGAAGGTGCAAATTTTAACCAACGGTAAGGAATCTTCCGATATGCGTATGGTGACACCTGCGGGGCGTTTTCACTACGATGATTTACTCGCAGCGGGTGTGGAAATTTATGAATATAAGGGTTCGACCCTGCATGCGAAAACCGCGCTCTTTGACGACAAATACAGTATTGTCGGCTCAATGAATCTCAATGGCCGCTCGAAGTATCGTGACTCAGAGTCACTTTTTGCCACGAATGATGCGGGTAATGCTCTTGCTTTAAAGCAGCGCTTTAGTGAAGGAATCGCAAGTGCGTCGCAAGTGACGATAAGTAGCCTGGAGAATGACAGCTTTCGGCAGCAGCTTGCCCAGGGGTTTTGGCGAATATTTGGCCGCAATCTCTAAGGGCAAAATTCAATCGACCAGGTGATGTCGCTTTTGTTCAAGCTAAAAATATCTTCACGCACAAAGGCGCCATCCTGCCAACGGTATTGCGATATCCGGTCCTGGTCATCGGCGGCCACATAAATTTCATCAAGGCCATCGCCATCGGTGTCGGCAAAGTTCCCGGCGTGTTCAAAACCCGAGGAGTCTTTATCGATCAAGAGTTTATCCCATTTCTTAAGTTGCTTATCTGGCGTGAGCAAGTAAAGGCCGCCACGCATGGTGGTGACCAGCATTTGTTTCAGGTCTTTTTGTTGTGGGCTGCCGACGCTTAAAACCCGCGCCTGAATGCCACCTTCTAAACGGGTGACAAGCGATTCTGCCCATTTCCCGTTGCCCTTGATTTTATAGCGACGAATTTCCAAAGGTGCGACAATCTTTTTCTCGCCATTCTTGGTGACTTTATGCGCTTCAATGGATGCGTAGAGCTCGTCGACACCGTCCTCGTTCATATCGGCCACCAAAATCTCTTTGGCGTGGCGGTCTTTTAAGGTGATGATGGTCTTGTTTTTATAGCTGTCACCATCAAGAAAGCTTTCCATGATTTTCCCCGATTGCGAGTAATCGGCTTTGTTGGGTTTAGAAGGGGTTGAGTAAATGCGCGGTGTGCCTTTAGCGCGTAGATTACCGATTTCAATTTCATGAATAAAAGTATCGGCTTCACGGTAAATTTCTTTAACGCTCCAGACGCCGTTTTTTTCTTTGCCGACACCAATCACCCCTTGGTCGTGGGTGGCGATGATGAGCTCGTTGGCCTGGTCACCATCGACATCACCAAATTCAAAATCTCTTAAGCGATCCCAAGCGCCACCAAATTTGGGTTGCCAATGGCTTTGGCTTTGCCACTGACCATCTTGCCAATCCCAGGTCTTAAGAAGCGCATCGGTTCCTGCAATGGTGAGCAACGACTTTTCCCGACATACGGCTTTGTGAAAGACACGCGAATCTTCGTCCTCAAGTGTATTGCTCAACCAGCCATCGCCTAATCGACTCAAAAGCAGGATTTTGGCGGGGCCTGGCTTAGGGATACGTTTGCCCGCTGCATTGGTTTCCCAGGCAAATTGCGCTTGGGTCAGCACCAAGGTGGGCTGGCTCAAGGGATTTTTCCCGCCTTTGGCGCGAATCTTTTTTGCCGTGCTGGGGCTGGTTTGTGTGGTTTTGGGCGCAGCTTTTTCATTGCTCTGACAACCGCCAAGGGCAGCGCTTAAGCTTAGAATAAGAAGTGTGATCAATTTCGATTTCATGGCCGAGGCTTCTAGCAAAAAATGCCGGCAGGTAAAACCTTTAGTTTGAGTTCGAATACGATTTAAGGTGCTTTGAACATTGTTGGCGTACGCAGGCATGTTGAGGTAGGCTTAGCCGTGTTGATGATGCGATTGCTGATTTCCCATACCCGCATGGATGCCATGCTTGTGCTTTTTGTTTTTTGTTTTTGCCTGCTGCCTTTATCGGCGCAGGCGGGCAAGGCGTGGATTTTCTTTCTTAACGAGCAACACTCGCGCACTTTGGATCTTCAAATTGACCCCTACTATTCAGCGCTCGGTTATGGCGATATGGTCAGCGATGAAGAGCCGACGGTTCTTGATGCACATGCCGAAGAGAGCATCTACGGTCACCTCTTATGGCATTTTTTCGACCCGCAATCGGTGCGCCTGGAGGTAAGCGCCAACCCCCTACCTATTCTAGGGGCCTATCTTAAACGTCAACGCTCCGATTTTTATCGCAAAGCGCAGGTCAATGAGAACTTTCATCTGATCAAGGCCATGACCTTAGGCTTTCCCGATCCAGGGGCGTTGTCAATTTTCTTTGGTAATAAAGCCTATATTGGCGACTATGAGACAGGAGAGTTGACCGGGGTGGGCTATGGTGGGGTGCTTTTGAGCTTCGGCAATTATCATGTGGTGAACAATTCTCTGGTGGCCGACCCGTGGGTTGAAATGGAGACCAAACTTAAAGGTGGCTCCTTTGCTGAGGACAGGGAAATCAATTTCTCGTTTCGTGTGGGTGGCAGAGCGCATCTTAATCAGGACATCAAGCATACGGTCTATTTTGCGGTCAAACGCGATAGGGTTGATAGGGATTATTTTGGCTGGTCGCCGCTCAAGAATTCGGCCTTAGAAGTGCGCGTCGATGTGAATGTCGAAGACTATCGACCTTCGCAATATCTTGTGCTCTTGGGCAAGAAATTCCCGGTGCGCGATAGCCGTTTGGTCTTTTCTTTGGGCTTAGGTCTTTTACGGGTGGCGGGTTCTGGATACAAAGGTGCGTTGGCGAATTCTGTGGCACACAAAAACAGTTGGAGTATTTTACTGCGCCCGAATATTTCGTTTTAGCCTGAATTAAAGAGAAAACCGATAACCGTGCGAGCCGTTGTGAGACTGGTTGAGGTGCGAACCGTTAAGAGACTTAAGTTTTTTGCGTTTTAGAAGCAAAAAACTTTTAGTCGAATAGGTGAGTGTCCGACGACCGACGACCGACGACCGACGACCGACGACCGACGACCGACGACCGACGACCGACGACCGACGACCGACGACCGACGACCGA